>CAVJUB010000198.1:0-3992 GCA_963652545.1 Hallella faecis
GCGCCGCGCTCTTTCCCAAACTCTAGACCGCTATGAAACGATCGGATATCTGTGTCGTCGGTGCGATATACCTTGTCGCACTGGCGTTTTTTGTGATGACGCTGGACTTGCCCGAAGAGGCGCAGACGTATCCCCTGGGCCTCATCATCGGCATGACGCTGCTCAACACGCTCTTTCTCGGGCAGCAGATTGTGAAGGCCTGGGCGGCCGGGACGCTTACGACGAAGAATGACTTTCCGGAAATTTTCAGCGGCATGATCTGGCGGCAGTTTGCCTTTGTGGTGGCAGGCTGCCTTCTTTTTCTCGTGTTGATGTATTCGGTGGGCTACTACGCCGCGAGCGCGATTTACCTCGTGGGGTCGCTCCTTTTCTTCAAGGTGCCGGCGCGCTGGATTCTCATCACGCTCGTGGTGCTGGTGGCGCTCGTGTACGCCGTCTTCACGCTCTTTCTCAAAGTGCCCCTTCCGGCGGGCGTTCTCTTTTCCTGACGGGGGTGCAGCATGTTGGAAACCTTGGGCTTGATGGGCGCGGGCTTTGTGAACGCGCTGACGCCGATCAATTTGATCGCGATGTGCGTCTCCACGGCGCTGGGCATCACGATCGGCTGCCTGCCGGGGCTCTCCGCCGCGATGGGCGTGGCGCTTCTTCTGCCGGTGACGTTCGGCATGGACCCGGCGACAGGGCTTATTGTGCTGGGCGGCATCTACTGCGGCGCCATCTTCGGCGGCTCGATCAGCGCCATTCTCATTCATACGCCTGGCACGCCTGCGTCGGCGGCGACGGCGATTGAAGGCTATCAGATGACGCTCAAAGGCCAGGCGGCTCGCGCCTTGTCGATGGCGTGCTTTGCGTCCTTCATGGGCGGCTTGCTGAGCTGTCTCTCGCTTTACTTCCTGTCGCCTGTGCTCGCTGAGCTTGCGATGCAGTTCAAGAGCCCCGAGTATTTCTGGCTCTCGATCTTCGGCCTCACGGTGATCGCCGGCGTTTCGTCGAAGTCGCTTTTGAAGGGCCTTATTTCGGGCGTTCTGGGGCTTTTGCTGTCGACGATCGGCATGGACCCGATGGAGGGCGTTGAGCGCTTCATGTTCGGCCAGGCGACGCTCTACAACGGCATCAACGTCACGTGCGCTTTGATCGGCCTCTTCTCGATGTCGCAGGTGCTGATTCTGGCTGAGGCGAAGATCAAGCAGCGCAGCCGCGCGGCGAAGTTCGATCGCCTGGGGCTCTCCAAAGAAGACGTGAAGCTTACGGCGCCGACCATTGTGAGAAGCTGGATCATCGGCAACATCGTGGGCATTCTGCCCGGTGCCGGCGCTTCGATCGCCTGCTTCATGGGCTACAACGAAGCGCGGCGCTTCAGCAAGCACAAGGAAGACTTCGGCCACGGCGCCATTGAAGGCGTGGCGGGGTCGGAGGCGG
This sequence comes from Hallella faecis, assembly GCA_963652545.1. Taxonomy (GTDB): domain Bacteria; phylum Pseudomonadota; class Gammaproteobacteria; order Burkholderiales; family Burkholderiaceae_F; genus Duodenibacillus. The sequence continues at coordinate 1,420 of CAVJUB010000198.1, forward strand.
CGAACAACGCCGTGACGGGCGGCTCGCTCATTCCGACGCTGACGCTCGGCATCCCGGGCGAAAGCGTGACGGCGGTGCTGATGGGCGGCCTCATCATCCACGGCCTGCAGCCGGGGCCCGAGCTCTTCACGACCTATGCCGGGATGACCTACACGTTCTTTGCGGGCTTCGTGCTCGTGCAGTTCTTCATGCTGGGCATCGGGCTGCTGGGGTGCCGGGGCTTTGCGCAGATCGCGCGGCTCTCGGACGCCATTCTCATTCCTTCGATCTTCATCCTTTGCGTCGTGGGCTCCTACGCCATTCACAACAACTTCGTGGAAGTGGTGATCATGTTCATCTTCGGCGTGATCGGCTATCTCATCCGCAAGTTCGGACTCAACGCTGCGGCGGTGGTGCTGGGGCTTATTCTGGGGCCCATCGGCGAAAACGGCCTGCGCCGCTCGCTGATGCTCTCCGACGGCGACTGGTCGGTGCTCTTCTCGACGCCGATCTGCTGGATCATGATCGGGCTCTGTGTTCTGGGCATTCTCTCGCCGATTCTCATGGAGAAGTGGGAGAAGAAGATTGCCGGAGAGGCGAAGGCTTGATTTGTTGCATGCGTCGGAATCGGTTTCCCTGCTCTTTTTCGGCGCGCTTTTTACTTTTGAGGTGTCAAATGAATAAGAAACTCTTGTCGCTCGTCGCGGCCGCCGTCATGGCGCTTCCGCTTGCGGCCGCCGCCTGGCAGCCTACGGGGGATGTGAACGTGATCGTGGCCTACAAGGCGGGCTCCGGCACGGACACGGGCGCTCGTCTGCTCGCGCTCGAAGCCGAGAAGTACGTGGGCCGCACGCTCATCATCAACAACCTGCCGGGCGCTGACGGCAAGATCGGCTGGACCCAGCTTGTGAACGCCAAGCCCAACGGCCAGACGATCGGCTTCATCAACCTGCCGACCTTCACGACGCTCGCGACCCAGCCTGGCGCGCCGTTTACCACGGCGAAGATTGTGCCGATCGTGAACCACCTCATCGAAACCTCCGTCGTGGTCGTTCGCGCGGACAGCCCCTACAAGACGCTCAAAGAGCTCGTCGCGGCCGCGAAGGCGAAGTCCAACCTGCGCGCATCAACAAACGGCATGAAGGCTTCGAACCACACCGCGGCGCAGCTTTTCGCGAAGTCCGCGGGCTTCAAGTACAAGGCGATTCCCTACGGCGGCACCGCTGACCAGCTCCTCGCGCTGCGCCAGGGCGAAGTGCAGTTCACCTGCGCCAAGGTGGCTGACGTCGCGAAGCTCGTTTCCGGCGACAAGCCCGAGCTGCGCATTCTGGGCGCCTTCGACTCGAAGCGTCTCGCGGAGTACCCGGACGTTCCCACACTGGGCGAACTGGGCTACTACCCCAACTGGTACGGCTCGGCTCGCGCGCTCGTGGCGCCCGCCGGCACCCCGAAGGACGTGATCGACTTCTATGTGGACGCCTTCAAGAAGACGATGGAGGATCCGCAGGCGATCGAGCAGCACAAGAAGGCGGGCCTCTCCATGCAGTTCATGGACAACAAGGAGCTGGGCAAGCTCATCAAGCAGCAGGAAGTCTTCTGCCGCGACGAAGTGACGAAGCTCTACAAGTAAGCTTTTCGCTTTAGCGCATGAAAAAAGCGCAGCTCCCCGGTGCGGGCGGGCTGCGCTTTTTCGTTGGAGCGGCGGCGCGGTCAGTCGCAGGCGCCGGCGACTTCTGGGACCATCGTGAGCAGTTCCTTGCCGTCGGCGTCAAAGAACGTGAGGGCGTCCTTTGTCTGGCGGGCGGAGCGGGCGTTGTTGATCACGTTGAGCATCTCGCTTTCAAGCGCCATGTACTGCGGCGCGCACATTTTCATCGTGACCGCCACCTGATCAAACTCGATGCGGCTGCCGTCAATCTTCACGGCGCCGTCAAAGCGGTTGCAGCCCAGGTCGCCCGAGGCGCGGCCGCTGGAAAATTCCATCATGGGGGGCACTTCGCACTGAGAGTTCTTGGGGAGCTTCATCATCCAGCTCGTGTCATTGAGCTGGAGAGGCGTCCCTTGCGTCGTCTCGGCGGCCGAGCCGGCGGTGGAGGCGGTGCCGCACCCGGCGAGGGCGAGAACGGCGACGGCTGCGGCGGCCGTCCAGTAGCGGGAAAGAATGGTCACGTCAAAATCCCTTCGGGAAAAGTAGTCGAGTCGGCGGCAGTGTAGGCTGTTCGGGCGCCGGGCACCAAAAAAATGGCAGAAGCCTTGCAAGAAGACCTCTGCCCAAAGGTAACCAAAGGAGAATCACTCTGAGAGGAAAGCGTTCGCCGGAGCGTTCGCTCGTCTCAAGGCCGTAATGTAGAGAAGCCGGGCGCCGTCTGCTGAAACGCGCTGTGAGTGAACGAAACGAAATGTAAGGAACGGGGCGGATTGGCCGTGATTCTGCAAACTTTCGAAGCAGTCGGCGTAAGGATGACAGTTTTTGCCGGACGGTTGAAAAAAGTTTTCGCTGAAATTCAATTGGTTGATCAGAGTTTTGGCATAAGGGCGAAAATTTGGCTTGACATCGGCTTTCAACCCGCCCATAATGCGCCCCCTTCGCCGCT
>CAVJUB010000199.1:0-3973 GCA_963652545.1 Hallella faecis
CGCTGTTTCGCCGGCTGCTGATCGCCATGATGTTTGCGAGCGGCGCCGTGATCCTCGTGCGGGAGCTGCCGCAAATTTTGTAATGCGCTGCTAGCTGCTGATGCGGCGCCAGTTCGAAAGGCAGTCCGTGAGGTAGGCGTGGAAGCCCGCGCTGAGGATGAGCGCTTCGATGGCGTCGAGCTGGCTGTTGTAGGGGGAGCCGTCGTGCGCAATGAAGACTCGAGTTTGGCGGTCGATGAAAGGCGGCTTGGCTGTTTTTCCAGCCGCAAACGCCGCAAGGCGGGGGAGGGCGCTTCAAGGCGCTCGCCGACCCCCAAGATGTTGGGGCGCGGCGCGGCGATTTGACGATTTTTGCGCGAGGGGCGCTCTTCACGCTTGACATAAATGGAAAAACAGACGATACTCACGGTCTTTTCCCGAGTCGGCAGATTGCAGGAGGGTGCTTCGTGCGCCTGAAAGCCGTCAAAACGAGCCGCTTCGAGAGAAGATTCACCAGCAAATTGTCTCCCCGTGAGAACCTTCCGCGGACCTCGTGTCGCGGGACTTTGAGCGGGGATGGTTTTACCTAGAAAATACGGACACTATGCCCACTATTAATCAGCTCGTCCGCAAGCCCCGTGAGCTTGCGCATGACAAGAGCAAGAGCCCTGCTCTCAAGAACTGCCCGCAGAAGCGCGGCGTGTGCACCAAGGTCTACACGACCACCCCGAAGAAGCCGAACTCCGCTCTTCGTAAGGTCGCCAAGGTGCGTCTCACGAACGGTTTCGAAGTGATTTCCTACATCGGCGGCGAAGGCCACAACCTGCAGGAACACTCCGTGGTGTTGATCCGCGGCGGCCGTGTGAAGGACTTGCCGGGCGTGCGTTATCACATCGTTCGCGGCTCTCTGGATACCCAGGGCGTCAAGGACCGCAAGCAGGCTCGTTCCAAGTACGGCGCCAAGCGCCCGAAGGCAGCGTAATTCGCGGCGACTTTTGTCAGCCGTATACGGACGGTCCGCGCTTAATAAAGGACCGAGTAAGTCGCAGCCCAGTGTGTGCTGCATTGTTTGAAAAGCCGCGCGAAGAAATACTGATTCGCTCTTTGCCGGCAGTAAAGACTGAAGACAACGAAAGAGGAAAGAAATGCCCCGTCGTCGCGAAGTACCCAAGCGTGAGATTCTCCCGGATCCGAAGTTCGGCAGCGTGGAGATCTCCAAGTTCATTAACGTCGTCATGCTCGACGGCAAGAAGGCCGTCGCCGAACGCATCGTCTACGGTGCGCTGCAGCAGATCGAAGAAAAGTCCGGGAAGAACGCTCTCGAAGTGTTCACGACCGCCCTCAACAACGTCCGTCCGCTCGTGGAAGTGAAGAGCCGCCGCATCGGCGGTGCCAACTACCAGGTGCCGGTTGAGGTTCGCCCCGTCCGCCGCATGGCCCTCGCCATGCGCTGGCTGCGCGAAAGTGCGAAGGCCCGTTCTGAAAAGTCGATGCCCCAACGCTTGGCTGGTGAGCTGTTGGAAGCTGCGGAAGGCCGCGGCGGCGCGATGAAGAAGCGCGACGAAGTCCATCGTATGGCTGAAGCCAACAAGGCCTTCTCGCACTTCCGCTTCTAATTTTTCAGATAAACCGACGGCGATCGGAGCTTTGCCTCCCATCGCCGCGTTACCTAAAAAGAGATTAAGTCATGGCTCGTACAACTCCGATCTCGCGTTATCGCAACATCGGTATTTCTGCCCACATCGACGCGGGCAAGACCACGACGACCGAACGTATTCTGTTCTTCACGGGCGTGAACCACAAGCTCGGCGAAGTCCACGACGGCGCTGCCACGATGGACTGGATGGAACAGGAACAGGAGCGTGGTATCACGATTACGTCCGCTGCGACCACCTGCTACTGGCGCGGCATGGACATGCAGTATCAGCCCTATCGCTTCAACATCATCGACACCCCGGGGCACGTCGACTTCACGGTCGAAGTGGAGCGCTCCATGCGCGTGCTCGACGGCGCGGTGATGGTGTACTGCGCGGTGGGCGGCGTTCAGCCCCAGTCTGAAACGGTGTGGCGCCAGGCCAACAAGTACCATGTGCCCCGCATCGCGTTCGTGAACAAGATGGACCGCACCGGCGCCAACTTCTTCAAGGTCGTGGACCAGATGGAGAAGCGCCTCAAGGCTCACCCCGTTCCCGTCGTGATTCCGATCGGCGCTGAAGACGGCTTCCAGGGCGTGGTTGACCTCATCGAGATGAAGGGCATCCTCTGGGACGAAGAGAGCAAGGGCACGAAGTTCAGCTATGTCGCCATTCCGGACGACCTGAAGGACGACGCTCAGACCTGGCGCGAGAAGATGGTGGAAACCGCCGCCGAAGCCAGCGAAGATCTGATGAACAAGTACCTCGAGAACGGCGACCTTTCGAAGGAAGACATTCTCGCCGGCCTTCGCCAGCGCACCATCGCGGGCGAAATCCAGCCGATGTTCTGCGGCTCCTCCTTCAAGAACAAGGGCGTGCAGCGCATGCTCGACGGCGTGATCGAATTCCTGCCGTCTCCGGTGGACATTCCCCCGGTTCCGGGCTTTGATCTGAACGACCAGCCCGTGACCCGCGAGGCGAGCGACGATGCGCCCCTTTCCGCGCTCGCGTTCAAGATCATGACCGACCCCTATGTGGGCCAGCTCACCTTCCTGCGCGTTTACTCCGGCGTTCTCACCTCCGGTGAAACCGTTCTCAACTCCGTCAAGGACAAGAAGGAACGCATCGGCCGTCTGCTGCAGATGCACGCCAACGAACGCAAGGAAATCACGGAAGCCGAAGCCGGCGACATCGCCGCCGCCGTGGGCTTGAAGGATGTGACGACGGGCGACACGCTCTGCGACGTCGCCAAGCCCATCATCCTCGAACGCATGGAGTTCCCGGAACCCGTTATTTCCCAGGCCGTTGAACCGAAGACCAAGGCTGACCAGGAAAAGATGGCGCTCGCCCTCGGACGTCTCGCTCGCGAAGACCCGTCCTTCCGCGTGCGCACGGACGAAGAATCCGGCCAGACCATCATCTCCGGCATGGGCGAGCTGCACCTTGAAATTCTCGTCGACCGCATGAAGCGCGAATTCGGCGTGGAAGCCACGGTGGGCAAGCCCCAGGTGGCCTATCGCGAAACGATCCGCGCGACGGTGGAAAACGCCGAATGCAAGTTCGCGAAGCAGTCCGGCGGCCGCGGCCAGTACGGCCACGTCGTGCTGAAGCTCGAACCGCTTCCCCCGGGAGGCGGCTTCGAGTTCGTCGACGCCATCAAGGGCGGCGTGGTGCCGCGTGAATACATCCCGGCCGTTGAGAAGGGCGTTGAAGACACCCTCAAGGCCGGCGTCCTCGCGGGCTACCCCGTGGTTGACGTGAAGGTCACGCTGCACTTCGGTTCGTACCACGAAGTGGACTCCAACGAAAACGCCTTCAAGATGGCGGCTTCGATGGCGTTCAAGGACGGTATGCGCAAGGCCTCTCCGGTGCTCCTCGAGCCGATCATGAAGGTCGAAGTCGAGACGCCGGAAGAAAAGATGGGCGACGTGATGGGCGACCTTTCGTCCCGCCGCGGCGTCATTCAGGGCATGGACGACCTGCCTGGCGGCGGGAAGGCCATTCGCTGCGAAGTGCCGCTCTCCGAAATGTTCGGCTACTCCACGTCGCTGCGCTCCCTCACGCAGGGCCGCGCCACGTACGTGATGGAATTCGACCACTACGCGGAAGCCCCGCGCAATGTGGCTGACGCCATCATCGAAGAAAAGACGAAGTAATTCATCCCGAGAGGAGGGGCCTGGCGGCTCCTCCTCGGACAAAGAAAATTTAAAGGACCACTCAAAAAATGGCCAAGGAAAAATTTGAACGTACCAAGCCGCACGTGAACGTCGGCACCATCGGTCACGTTGACCACGGCAAGACCACCCTCACGGCTGCCATCTGCACCGTGCTCGCCGGCAAGTTCGGCGGCGAAGCCAAGG
>CAVJUB010000200.1:0-3883 GCA_963652545.1 Hallella faecis
GGTCAAGGCAGCACGTCGAGGCGATCACAGCTGCGGCGGATGCGCGGGAGACGCCCAGCGCAACAAGAAGCGGATAGATCGATGCCATGAGCAGAAGCCCGAGGCCGACGGCGGAGTTCACGAAGAGCGCCATGAATTGCCCCACGACGTACGTGATCGCGAGAAGCACGTAGGGAGAGCGGATCGCCTGCAGTGGCTTCACGCAGAGCTTGACGAGCGATTTGCTCGCGCCGATCTTGTCCATGTAGTAGGAGAAGCCCGCGATGGCCATGATGTTGAGGCCGAGGCCGGGGAGGCGCCCCTTCATGAGGTTGGTGAAGGCTTGTGCGAGGTCAAAGCCGAAGAAATGGGTGCTTGCTTTGTCCGCCACGGGCGGCGTGCCGGAGATCCCGGCGACAAAGAGAAGCAGGAGGCCGATCACGAGAAGGATGATCGGCGGGTAGTAGTTCTTGATGACGAAGTACGCGACCGCCGCAACGGCCGCGAGCGTGACGATGACGCCCAGCATGTTGTCTCCTTGGATGGTTGTGACAGGGCGGGCGGCGCCGGGGAATGGCTTCGTCCGCCATGCGTGACACTTTATCGAGCGAGCTGCATTTTATGAGAGCACGTAAAATCAAAACTCCTTTGACTGGTGATTAAAAATGATGTCATGAAGACAGACGACATGAAGCTCTTTTGCGTTGTGGCGCAGGAAGGGGGCGTAGCCAAGGCGGCGCAAGTGCTTGGCGTGACGCCGGCGGCGGTGAGCCGTCGTTTGAAGGCAATGGAGACAGCGCTTTCAGTGCGCCTCGTCGCGCGCAGCACGCGGCGGTTCGCACTCACAGACGCCGGACGGGACTTGCAGTCGGGGTGTCGGGACATTCTGGCGCGCTTGGAGGCCTTGGAAGAAAGCGTCGCGGGCGCCGACGGGCGGATCGAAGGGCTCCTGCGAATCAACTCATCCTTTGGCTTCGGACGCGAAGTGGTGGCGCCCGCGGTGAGCGCCTTCTGCCGGCTCCATCCTCAGGTGAGAATACAGCTGAGCCTCACCGAGCGGCCGCTGGATCTGGTGGCCGAGCGCTATGACGTCGGCGTCTATGTGGCGGCGCTGCCTGAAAGCCGCTGGCACGTGCGGCGGCTTTTTGCGAACGCCAAAATTCTTTGTGCTTCGCCGGAGTACCTGAAGACGCTTGAAAGACAGCCCGAGACGCCGCAGGATCTCGCGACGCTCTCCACCATCGACATCGAGGAGGATGCGGCAACTTTCGGCGTCTGGACGCTGGAGCGCAAGGGACGGTCGCGTCAGGTGAGCATCAATCCACGGTTTGCTACGAACGACGGCGAGGCGGCGGTGCAGTGGGCGGTTGACGGGGGCGGCATTGTGTTGCGAAGCCGCTGGGCGGTCGCGCCGCTGCTGGATTCAGGACGACTGGTGCAAGTGCTGCCGGAATGGTCGCAGAAGGCGGATGCGCAGATCTGCTGGGCGGGCGCAAGGCTTTCGACGAGAGCGCGGCTCTTCGTGAACTTTCTCACGAGCGAAGCGGCCAGACGGCCAGAGGCGGCGTAAAAAGCCTCCGAAGCCCGCCAGGGCCCCGAAGGCAAGGAGGTTCTGCCTCAGAGGAAAGAAAGACAAGGAGTCAGAATGTGTAGCAAAGACCCGCCATGACGCTCTTCACGCGGTCGGACTTCGCGTCACCGCGCACTTTTTCGCCGTTTTCCTTGTAGGTGCGGTCCACGTAGGCGGCGGCCGCGTAGAGGTAGGCGGCCTTGGAAAGCGGGTAGCTGTAGGCTGCGGCAATCTGCCAGACATCGGCCTTCACATGGGTGCGCTCGGTGCTCGCGCTGCGGCTTGCCGCGCCTGTAGCCGCCTTCACCTTGACGGTCGTCGTCACCTTGTCGGAATCCGCCGAACCGCGGGCGTAGCCCGTCTGAAGCTTCAGGTCGCCGCCCGCTACCTTGGTTTTGAGGCCGATCACCCAGGCATTGGAGTCAAAGCCCTGCGCATCGTAGGACGTGGTCTTTTGTGTGACGGTCTTTGTGCCGCTTTCCTTGTAGGCGTCCTTCGAGCCGCCGGGGCGCTTCATCTGGTTGCCCACTTTCTCGACGTTGCGGCCGTGTTGGTACGCGGCGTAGACCGTGACGCCCTTCACGCGCCAGCGGGCGCCGAAGTTGAAGGTCTGGGAGTCGTCGCGGCCGTAGGCAGGGTACTTCGTGTCTTCGTAGAAGTAGTTGTCCGCGACGAAAACGAGCGAGAGCGGGCCGTTCTGGTAAGTGGCGCCGAGCGCGGCGAAGCGGTCGCGCTGCGAGGAAGGCACGGTGTCGTCGCCGTCCACGCCGTTGGAGTACTCCGCGTAGAGCCTCACGCCTGCCATGGAGGCGGATTCAAGGCGCACCATGTTGTCTGCGCGCATCACCTGATGGTTGATGATCTGCAGCGCCTGCGCTTCTTTGTAGAGGTTGCCGAACGGCGTGACGGCATTCAAAAAGATGGAGCCAGTGACGCCGGAGCCGAGTGCGCCGAGACGGCCGAATTCCGCCTTGCCCCAGGGCGATGTGACGCCGAGCGAGGCTCCGCGGTTGAAGAGGCGGCCTTTGGAATTGTCGAATTCGCCCGTGTCGGCGTAAAAGCCAGTCTCCAGGTTGAAGATGACGCCATAGCCGTTGCCGAGGCTCTCGCTGCCGCGCAGGCCGACGCGCGAGCCTTTCGTAATGCCGGAGTCCATCGAGAAGGACGAGGTGTCGGACGCCTGCGAGTCTGTCCAGTGCAATCCGAGGTCAACGACGCCGTAGATCTCGGTGTCCATGGCGCAGGCGCTGCCCGCAAAACCCGCAGCAGTAGCGGCGAGAAGAGAAATGAGCGGTGATGTTTTCATGAGAGTGGTTCCTTTGGTGTGGTTGAGTGCTTTTTATTTCCAGCCGTAGAAGTCCTTTGTCACCTGCCAGGCGGTTTTCTGCAGGAAAGCGGCGTCTTCGGGTTTCAGCGGTTTTTCGCATTCCCCCGTGAACTTCAGGCCTTCGGGCGATTCGTGAAAGAGGAGGGAATAGACCATGGCGCTGTAGAGATAGGAGCCGGCGGCGGTGGGGTGGCTCTTGTCCTTCTGGTGCAGGACAAGGTTGGGCCGCGCCTTGAGGCTTTCGGCGAATGCGAGCCCCACGGGAAGGGCGATTGCGCCGTTCTTGTTCGCTTCGGTGATGATGCTGTCGGCGAGACGCCGCGCGTCCTCAGGCTTGTTCTGCTTGGCCCAGGTGACGACCACGACGGGGACGGAGCCTTTGTCGCGAACAGTCTTCACGTGCTGCGCGAGGTACTTGCGGTAGAGGGAAACGCGCTTCGCGTCAATGGGCTCTGACGACATGCCTTGCAGAAAGACGACGTCGAACATCTTCTTTTCGCCGGGCTTCGCGTAGGGATCCATTTCGTGAGGCGAAAGGTAGTTTTCGACATTGTGAAAGCTCAGCATCCCTGAGGAGATGGTCTGAAGCCGCGCCTTCCACGGATGTCCGGCTTCGCGCGCCAGGCCGCGGACATAGCCGTGGATGCCGCAGTTGTAGAAGGAGTAGGAGTTGCCGACAAAAAGGCCGGTGGAGGGGCTGGAGACGCCGAGATCGGTCACGGCGGGCGTCACCGACGTTTCGAGTGCGAGCGCCGGTGCGGCGGCCAAGAGTGCCGCAGCCGCAAAGAGCGTGGTTTTCATGAGAGGTCCTTTGCCTTCGGGGAAAAACGAAGGCTGAGGACATTCTCAGAAAACCGCTGGTCGCGGACAAGACAAAAGTGCCGTCGCCGGTTGCAAAAGTGCAAATGAAGGAAGATCAGGCGGCGGGCGCCGAGGGTTCCGTGTAGAGGGTGGCGTCTTCGCCCAGCGCGGACTGCAGCTCTTTTTCTGTCGCCTCAAACGCTTTC
>CAVJUB010000201.1:0-3855 GCA_963652545.1 Hallella faecis
GGGTATGCCACGACTCAAGCGGCGGTTCTCGACGAGGCTTTCTCCGACAAGGAGAACGCTGAAGAAGTCGCTGAAGCGCTTCGTCTTCATGGTCCAGAAGTGACTGCGGAGATGGTCGCAAGCGGCAACCTGCTTGACTCACGCTACGAAGGGAACTTCTCGGGCTACACGCCCCGGATGATCCTTTCAAGCTGGCGTCGCGTCGGCATCCTCTAACAAACTCAACCCCCTCGGGGCGTACCAAGCCCCAAAGGGGACATGGTGCGCTCCATTTTTTTATTTTTTAGGAGACTCATCATGTTGTATCGTGAATTGCAAACCCGTGTCGGACAGTATGTGAACGCCGTCAATGCGGCTACGCCCGCCCGCGACAAGGCCAACCGCGAAGGACTTCTCTGGCTCGTTCAGGAAGGTCGTCGCCTCGTCCTCGTCGATGTGACGGACACAGTGGTTCAGGCCACCGATCCCATCATCCGTCGTCTGGGTGCTTGCATCCGCCGGCTTCAGACAATGCGAGGAGGCGAATATGCTCCTTGCGTCATTTAAGTCGAAGCAACTGCAAGCCTTCGCTCTCTACGGGAAGCGCGCTGGGATCAATCCCGCGCATGCCGAACGCATTGAGCGTTGCCTTGCAGAAATCGAACTTGCGGATTCGGCTCAAGGGCTGGCTCGGGCAGGTTCCCGTCAATGTCATGGCATGCACGGCGCGTTTGACGGCACCTATGCCGTCAGCGTGAGCGGTCCGTGGCGCATCCTCTTTCGAATGGAAGAAGGACGCGCTGTGGCGCTCGACTACGTGCAATACCACTGACACATCATCAACCCTCGGAGAGGTGCATGACACCTCTTCGGAGGTTGTCTGTACATCTCCGAATAACCATAGGAGAGGTACTTTGAAAATACCGCTAATCAAGGATTTTCAATACGACATGCTCAAAACTATGACTTTCGCCGCCTCGGCGTTGGAAAAGATTGGAGCAGGAGCACTTTTAGTCGCTCTATTCCCCGTTAACGGTGGAATTTGGATGACTCTTTACGCAGTCATCCTCGCTACAATATGTTTTGCAGTAGAGTTCGTGTTAGTAAATTCGAAGGAATAGTGATGTTCATTTCAATGGCACTTGTTTCACTTGTTGTTGGTGCTCTGATCGCTGTCGGTTTGTACAGCGCCTATCACCGCTAACAGGTCGATGGAAATAGTCATGACGATTGTTTCCATGTTGCTAGTTTCATTAGGAGTCGGGGCTTTGATTGCTCTTGGTTTGTATTGCGCAAACCACTGATTCCTACTTCCTTCTCAACCCCTTGGGGCACGCTAAGCCCCCTTAGGGACATGGTGTGTCCCGTTTCTTTTTTGGAGTCACACCATGACAAATTCAACCATGACCAACCGGTCGCTCACCATCGTCGCCATGACGATTTGTGATCGTCTCGGAGTCAATCTCAAGTTCAAGGATGACGTTGTTCCTTGGACGGATGGTGACACGATTGTCATTCCGCCCCTGAGAGACGATCTCTCGCAAGAGGATCGTGACAGCATCCTTGCTTCTCTCATCCACGAGTGCGGCCACGTTCGCTATACGGACATGCAGGCCGGCAAAGACGGTGGAAAGGTCGCCTTTCAGCTCTGCAACGGACTGGAAGATCCCCGCATTGAAGTGAAGATGGAGGACGTGTTCTTAAGCGCCCGCCGTTTGTTCACCGAAGAGCGGGCCCGGCTCATTCCAAAGTTCGTGAGAAACCTGCCAAAGCGGTCTCTGCTCGATGTCGCAACGTTCTTCGTGCTGTGCAAGGGTTCTTTCTTGCTCGGTCGTCAGGACGATGCGGATTCTTCAGCAAAGGCTTTCAAGGTTCTCAGCACTCGTTTGGGTGACAAAACGGCTCAAGCCATTGACCAACTGGTGGAGTCCGACTTCCTCAAGTGCACTTGCACGGCGGAAGTCTGGGCGCTTGCTCAAAAGATTGCCGCTCTGCTGCCTCAGCAGCAGGCTTCGGATTCCGGCTCTCAGCCTCAGAGTCAGAAGCAGGGCAAGTCGAGCAAGGCCAAAGGAAAAGGCAAGGGCAAGAAATCGAACAGCCAGCAGGCAGGTTCACCGACCGAAGGTCAGCCGACGGATAGTCAGCCAGCCTCCGATCAGTCAACCGACAGTCAGCCGTCGAGCGCTTCGTCTTCCGACACCATGTCGGCGAGCGGAGAGCCTTGCGACGGTCAGCCGTCTGAAGGCAGTGCGCCGAATGACAAGCAGGTGGTTCTTCTGGACGCCAAAGGCGAGCTCAAACAGCCGCTGATGGACTTGTCGAAGCAGAACTTCCACGCCGCTTGCAAAAAGGCCAGCCTGAAGAGCTGCGATGACTGCTCGCCGTTCGATCTCAAGTCGATCACAAGACAAGCCGGGCGCGTCTACCCTTGGAAGCCTCACCGTGATGAAACCTTCTTCACGAAAGTGAACCAGCATGCACGACATCTTGGCCGCGTCCTTCATTCGTTTGTCCAGAGCACCCGTCGCGAGCATTCGCTCGTGGGAGCTTGCGGCGTACGAGCGAAAGGATCCGCGCTGAGTCGTCTGGCGGTTGGCAATCCTCGGGTGTTTGAAAAGAACACTCGCGTGAAGGGCGTTGACACGGCGGTCCAGATCATGCTGGATCAGTCTGGGTCCATGGGCATCGCGACGTTCAATACCGCTCTGACGGCGGCGCTTTCGCTTTTCGAAGCGTTGCGCGTCATGCCGAAAGTCAGCGCGGGGGTGGCTACTTACTGCACCTACAACGGTTCTGCGCAGATTGCTCCGCTGGTTTCTTTCGGCGGAAGTCTGACGCCCTCTGTGAAAGATCGCATCATCAAACTCGACTCGGATGGCGGCACCCCGCATTACGCGGCGGTGACGGCGTCTGGCTTCTTTTTGGCGAAGCGTCGCGAGGAACGGAAGGTGGTGTTCTACATCACCGACGATTCCGAGTTCACGGATAAGGCGGCCACGATGGTGAAGCAGTTGCAGGCTGAAGGAGTTCTCTTCATCGGCCTCTGCATCAACCTCGGACAAGACGCTTCGAAGCTGAAAGGCTTCGAAGTTCTGCGCAATGTGATCACTATCAAATCGATTGATGAATTGGAGAAGAACCTGTTCGGCCTTGCCAAACGGATCTTCTACTGATTTTTCAATCTCTTCCCTCTGCGGGGCCAGCCAGCTCCGCGAGGAATTGGTCGGCTCCGCTTTCTTTTAGGAGACGGCCATGTTCAACAACTGGTCTCTCGAACAACTGGCATTGCTGGATTCGGTCTTGAGCGCTGCGGCGTTCGGACTGCTCCTCCTTTTGGAAGAGCACGTGCTTTCCCAGTTGTTCTGACCCTTACGGGGACGCTTTCCCCGCAAGGGCAGGCGTTCCCTCCTTTCATTTTTCTTTTAGGAGCTCGCCATGAGTCAGTTTTTCCCAATTTCCGCCAATCAGACCGAGGACAAGAGCAAGGTGCTGGATGCGTTCTTCGGAACGAGCCGCACCGCGCAAGAGGAAGTCACGGAAGTGATTCGCCTCTACGGAGCTGAAGAAGCCGCCGAGCGCACGTCGCACGGCGTTCTCTGTGACGACTACGACGACGCCAGCTTCATCGGCGTGTCACCTCGTCTCATCCTCTCGTCGTGGCGCCGAGTTGGCATCATCTAACCCTCAAGGGGCACGATTCGCCCCTTGGGCGGATTGTGTCTCCTGAGATTTCTTTCCTTTTTGGAGATACAAAAATGTGTGAAAAAATTCTGCCTGAAAACCACGTCATCCCCGTCACGGTCGGCGACTTCCGCCGCCTCGTCAACATGGTTCGTGAAGCCGATTCGGCCATTGGCCGGGACCTCGTTCACGGCC
>CAVJUB010000202.1:0-3849 GCA_963652545.1 Hallella faecis
TATGTAGGTGCCGGCAAACGTCTTTTCGAATTGATCTGCCGCCGCTTCGTCGTAGTAGGCCTCCAGCATGCTCGTGGCGAGCGTCTTTCCAAAGCGGCGCGGGCGAACAATGAACGGATAGTCAGAGCTGCTTCTTTCCAACGCCTCAATGAATTGGGTTTTATCGACATAGGCCAGACCGCGCTGGCGGATGTTGGCAAAGTTCGAGTTGCCATAAGGCACGGGCTTGAGTTGCGAGAAAACGGGCATGGCCATGATGCGAAAGTCAGACAAAGTGCAGCGGTGAAAACGCCGATATTCTCTCAATTATACGTTTATTTTTGGAACAAAATACCATGAATTTATTAAAAAATGTACTAATTTACTCGCATTCAGACTGAGAGACGTCTGTTTTTTCTCCTTGCAGCGCTGCGCGCCATTTCGGGACGCGCGGTGCGGGAGGCGGCTTGTCGATGCGCCGCCAGCGTCTCGGGCGCCGGCGTTGGCAAAGATCGGGCGGGCGGCGGGCGTCCGGTCAAGGAACGTTCTTCGGGCGGTTGCATCTTCAAGGCGAATGCCTGACAATCCATCCCATAAGAAGCCGAATCCGCCGCCCATAAAGAGCGGAAAGGCGAAGAACAAAGCCCTGAAGACACCTCCCATGCTTGAATTCCTGCTGCGCCGCGCCCGGGTCGCGCGGCGACATCTTGGCGGAGCGCTGGCCGCCGCCGGCCTTGCGGCGATGCTTCTCACCTCGGCCGATGCGCTCGCGGCCGCCGTGCGCGCCGGCTGGTACGAAGACTCCTACAACATCACGGGCCGCAACGGCGAGCGCAGCGGCTACGGCTACGAATTTCTGCAGTCCGTGGCGGGCTACACCGGCTGGAATTACGAATACGTGAAGGACGGCTGGTCAGCGCTTCTCGATCGGCTTCAGAAGGGCGAGATCGACATCATGGGCGGCGTCTCCTACACCGAAGAGCGCGGCCGCAAGATGCTCTTTTCCGAATTCCCGATGGGCCGGGAGCGCTACTACCTCTACGCCGATCTGCAGAACGCCGGCATCTCCGCCACGGACCTCTCCACCTTGAACGGCAAGCGTCTTGCGGTGCTTCGGGACAGCATCCAGACCGCCCAGTTCGGGGAGTGGGAGAAGGCGCACGGCGTCGCCTTGAACTACGTCTACGTGAAGAGCTTCTCCGAAGCGCGGGACATGGTGGAGCGCCATGAAATCGACTGCGTTGTCTCCACCGAAACGCCCGCCTGGGTGGCCGAGGGCCTTTCCGCCATCGCGATCACGGGCGGGTCCGAAATCTACTTCGTCATGAACCGGGATCGCTGGGACTTGAAGAAGGCGCTGGACGACGCCATGCGGCAGATGGAGCGGGACCGTCCCTTCTACGCCGACGAGCTCTACGAGCGCTATTTGTCCGCGGTCGCGACGCCCGTGCTGTCGGGCGAGGAGGAGACGTGGCTTCGCAATCACGGCCCCGTGCGCCTGGGCTGGATCGAAGGCGAGACGGGCTTCAGCCGCACGAACAGCGAGGGACGGATCGAAGGCGTCATCAACGACTACCTCGCCTTTGCCGAGCAGGCGTTCTCGCGCCAGGGCCTCTCCTTTGAGCTCGTGCGCTTCACAAGCCGGCAGGAGGAGATCCGCGCCCTGAAGGCGGGCCGCATCGACGTCATCTTTCACACGAGCGCCAATCCCTACGCCGCGGAGGTGAACGGCTTCTCGCTCACGAACACGCTCCTCACGGTGCCGCTGGCGGCTGTGACGGACCAGGCCTACTTCAACGAAGCGGCCGAGAACCGCGTCGCGATTCCGAGCGGCAACCTCCTGGTGCGCTGGCACATCGCCTACGCGTATCCCCACTGGACGATTCTTGAGGTGCCGTCTCTCGACGCCGCCCGAGTCGCCGTGCTTTCGGGGCGGGCGGACTGCTTCGTGCTTCCCACGGGGCAGAGCCTGCAGCCGAGCAGCCAGGACGCGCAGCTGCGGCCCGTCTTTCTCACCGCCTCGGGCGACGCCGTGATGGCCGTGAAGCGCGAGTCGACGACGCTTCTTGCGGTGCTCAACAAGACGCTGCAGACGATGTCGACTTCGACGCTCACGGGCGCCATGTCCATGTACGAAAGCGCCGCGCGGGAAGTGACGACGATGGACTACCTGAGGGCGAACCTCGGGCCCGTCGCCGGCGTGTCGGGGCTCGTGCTGATGCTCGTGGTGGCCGTCTTTGCAGGGCTTTTGCGGAAGGCGCGCCGCTCGGAAGCGAAGGCTCGGGAGGCCGCGGAGCGCTCGCGCGAACTGAACCGGCAGCTCGAAGACGCCGTGCGCGCCGCGCAGGAGGCGAATCAGGCGAAGACGACCTTCCTCTTCAACATGAGCCACGACATCCGCACGCCGATGAATGCGCTCCTCGGCTTTTCAAAGATGATCAAGGAGGGGCTCGCCGATCCGAAGCTGCTGGGCTACCAGGCGAAGATGGAGCAGTCGGGAAATCTCCTCCTTTCCATCATCAACAACGTGCTGGACATGGCGCGCATTGAAAGCGGCAAGATGGAGCTTGAGGAATCCGACGACCGCGTGGGCGACATCCTGAGCGAGATCGCCGGCGTCTTTGAAGTCGAGGCGCAGAAAAAAGGCGTGCGCCTCACGTACGAGTGCAGCGTGAAGCCCTGCGTCGTGCGCAGCGACGCGACGAAGGTGCGGGAGATTCTCACGAACCTCGTGAGCAACGCCGTGAAGTTCACGCCCGCGGGCGGCTCGGTGACGATCCGCTGCAGCGAGGCGCCCTGCGACAAGGAAGGGTTCGTGCGCATCCGCACCGAAGTGATCGACACCGGCATCGGCATGAGCCCGGACTTCCTTCCCACGATCTTCGAGCCCTTCACCCGCGAGCGCAACACCACTGCGGGCCGCATCGCCGGCACGGGGCTCGGCATGGCGATCGTGAAGAAGCTCGTGGACATGATGGGGGGCTCGGTGGACGTGGAGAGCGAGCTCGGGAAGGGGAGCCGCTTTGTCGTGACGCTCGAGCATGCGCTTTCAAAGACCGCGCCGGCCGCCGCGCCCGAGAAGGCTGAGGCGGCCCAGGATGACCGGCTCTTTGATGGGCGGCGCGTGCTCCTTGCGGAGGACAACGATCTCAACGCGGAAATCGCGCTCTTTCTCCTGGAGAAGCTGCATCTCGCCGTCGATCGCGTCGCCAACGGCCGCGAGTGCGTGGAGAAGCTTCAGTCCGAGCCCGCCGGGCGCTATGACGCCATCCTGATGGACATCCAGATGCCCGTGATGGACGGCTACGAGGCGGCCCGGGCCGTGCGCTCGCTCCCGGACGCCGCCAAGGCGCAGATTCCCATCATCGCCATGACGGCGAACGCCTTCGAAGAGGACCGGCAGAACGCCGTCAAGGCCGGCATGAACGGCCACGTCGCCAAGCCCGTGGACGCGGAGAAGGTGAGAGAGGCGCTCGCCGCGGTCTGGCGCGCGTAGTCGCCGCGCTCAGTGCGTCAGGCGCGGCCGAAGGCGGACTCGAAGGCCGTGACGACGCGCCGCAGGTCGGGCGTGAGAAGCTTCATCGCGGCTTCTTCAATGGGAAGAGGCACGGGCGAGCCGCCGCGGGCGATCGATCCCGCGATGGCGGCCGTGGTGTCGCAGTCGCCGCCCAGCGCCACGGCAAGCCGCACGGCGTCCTCCCAGCCTTCCGTTGCGAGAGCGATGCTCACCGCAAGCGGCACGGTGCCGGGGCAGGTTGCATCAAAGTCTATGGGTGATGCGAGCCGCTCGACATCGGGAAGGTCCCCGAGTGCGCTGAACTGCGCCTTCCATTCGCGGCGAACGCGCTCGCGTCCTGCCGCGCCTTCCTG
>CAVJUB010000203.1:0-3707 GCA_963652545.1 Hallella faecis
ACTGGGTTTGATGAGGATTCTTTCAGTGCGTTGCATGACAAGCATTATCGCATCATGCGATGCTTCGTCCGAGCTAACGCTCGGTGCCGCTATCCATCCCCACGCTTACGCATGGGGCATTCCGCGGCATTTAGGTAAAATCTTGACGAGAGTACCAAAGAAAACGCCGCTCGGATTGCTTTCCCCAGCCGGAATTGGGCAATCGTTGCGGCGTCCGATTCGTGCGTTCCTGCGTACCCTTAGCCATCTAAATTCTTCCCAGCGTGTACGTAGGTCTCTATGGTCGTCAACAAACCCTGTAATATCAAATATCTTCACACTCTGACATACGTACACAAGTTTTGAGGCGTGTACGTATGTCAGCCAATAGCTTGTTTGTTGATTTAATTGTTGAATTTCCGACAAGTCACAAAACCTACGTACACGACCAGAAGAATTTAGATAGCCAGGTGGCTGGCCCTATCTTAAGGAGTTGCCCGCATGATCGTTTCAGTTATTCTAACATCAGATAATTGAAAAATGTGTACAGAACTCAAAACTGTGCCACTGTTTAATAATCATTGATGTCGTCGCTTTCGTCGGAAGGTGAGTCGATCCCAAACGATGATCTTCTTTTTAAGAATTCTCAAAGACGAGCTATTGATTGCAAACTATGTAGTCTTGTTGATTTGCATAGTTTTTTGCTTACTGGGATTGTGGTATAAAAATAGAGCAAGAAAAAATGACAGATGAAAAAGGTATTTTAGATGAAAGACGAGATTGTATGGATAAAGAATATTATTTATCTTCCGAGCGAAGGGAAATGATTTGTGAGTCGTGGATTACTCCTACACTTTGTGAAATTCAGGCACTTAAACGAAGTCCTTTATGGGATAAGCTTTCTGAACGGGCGAAGTTCATGTATAACGGGTTAGAGAGGGGAAAGCTCGCTCACTTGGAGAAGACAAACAAAAATCCTGTCACAGCTCTTGATACTGTCGGAGAAGTATCGGAAAAATTAGGAAGAGCATATCGGGAGTGAAGTTGGAAAAATGAATGATGACTATGTTGGATCGCGTAGAGAGTTTTTGTTGGAATCATGGGATATGCCATCTCTCGAAGAGATTCGTATATTGAAAAAATAGCGCTGAGTGGGAATCGCTATCCGAGCATGCCAAGAAAATGTATAACACCATGGAAAAGTGCATGACACGATCAGAACAACCACTTAATGCGGATGGTGAGCCTGAATCCGATTCGGTTGAGGTTGAACTGATTAATTTGCACGGGTCACGCAGCTAGTTATTTCAGCGAAGAGCCGCCGAGAAAAATGCTTGCTGACAGAATAATTTTTAATTAAATGTCGCAACCCTTCTGCGCTTGCGCTCGGATATCATGGTGGCTGTCAAAATATTGCGATTCGTTCGTCTGTTATTTAGATCGTTTTAATATCGCTGTTAATTTTATT
Source organism: Hallella faecis (assembly GCA_963652545.1). Taxonomy (GTDB): domain Bacteria; phylum Pseudomonadota; class Gammaproteobacteria; order Burkholderiales; family Burkholderiaceae_F; genus Duodenibacillus. The sequence goes on from CAVJUB010000203.1 coordinate 1,448, forward strand.
TAAAAAATTTACTGTAAACAGAAATAATCATGGATGCAAAATTATTAGAAACCATATTGAGTTGGATGCCGCAAGCAAAAAAGAACAAAATGCTTGCTACAGGATTCGATATCCTGAGAGACTGCCGCATGGTGCAAGGTCATCGCGTCAATACCTATTGGAAAAATCCTATCTGTCGAAAAACGTTGGCGGCTTTGATCTCTGATCGACCACAGTTGTATCTCCGCATGCTCCCTTTTGATGCCAAAGCGATTGAAAGAGAACGACGTAAAGATCTGGAAGAAGTGGGAAAAGAATGCTCGGAGTATTTCAGCAAATTGGGTGCGCCTAGTTTCACGAAAGAAGAGGCGGAGAAACAGGCGCTTGACTCGATTTTCTTCACGAAGGAATTTGATGAATGGATAGCGAAGTATCTGAAGGAGAATGAGCCTTCGGAAGAATTTTTGTCGCATCTGCCAGAAGGTTACACGGATACGGTGCCTCTTATGATTACTTTGGAGGCTGGACCGGAGACTTTCGACAGTTTCTGCAGGAAGTTTTGGGCGCGGGTGCTCCCTTTCTATACGGCACTCACAGCCGCAAGGGGAGCGCGCAATTTTTTGCCGATCCCTGAAGACTTGGCGACCGCTTGTCCCTCCAATGAGGAACATCAGCCAGCGCAGGCGCAGTCGCAGTCGAAGTCGAAGACGCTTACCCTGCCGACGGAATTGGCTGAATGGGTTCGAGAGCTGAAAGACGGGCGCTTGGCTGAAATTGGGAATCCGGAACTAGAGCAAAAGCACGCTGATCTGTGTGCCATGATTGCTGACACGCTGACGCAATGCCATTGTTACTACGCTGCGTTCGACTTCTGCTGGCAACGTACCACGACCGCTTTTGATGATGATGAGGCGCACCGTCAGTATCTGCTCGCGTTAGCGCGCATGGAAGGCAACAAAGAGCATGTGCAGAAGTTAGTCAAAACGTTTCTTTCGAAGCCTGAGCTAAAGAAGCGTTTTCCGGACCTTGAAGATGAGGTGAGGAAAGAAGCTGAAGCCTGTGAAACATCGTGTGGCGCGTACTTCAGACTATGGCTCGAAGAAGAGCGGGCGGCTCAGCACAACAGTCTTAAGCAGCTCTTGCGGAGTTTCTATCTGGCGGCGGATGCCATGGCAAAGGACAAGTGCACCTTGCTGGAATTTGTTCGCAGCGCGGTCCGGATGCTCCCCTGGAAGTCGTCGTCCGACAGAATTGAACTCATGCAGAAGTTGGGCAAATTGCAGTTCGACATGGGGCTGTCGGCGAGCGCGGTTGAGACCTTCAAGTTCTTGAAGCAACACAGCTCGAAAGCCGAAGATAAAAATGCGAGCTCGGTGGAAATTGTTGTGGGCCTCATGGTCGACGGTCGACTTGAGGAAGCCGTAGATGAGTACGAATACTTGCTGGCTCACAAAGTCAGCAAGCGGCTCATGGCGAAAGCGCGCGCGGCCATTGCCGAATATTGCGCGAAGGTGATGTACCTTGCGGCTTGTGAAGACATGACGTCCGTGCGGCTAGCCAAGACGGGGGACGCTTACGTTGCCAACATTTTTGGCATGACGCTTCCTGATGACATCATGGATGCGCTCTATCCAAAGATCATGGACATCTCGAAAGCGCACACTAAACAGGATCCTGAGCAGGCGAAAAAAAAGAAAGCCGAGCAAGCGCAGTCGGAAGCCGATGACCAGACCAAGGAAAAGGAAGCAGACGGATTTGACGAGTCGGACGATAGCCAGGCGTGCGTACGGAACGTCGATGACCTGATGGCCGTCATTGCTGCTGGGAGAGCGTTGGACGAAGCGGATGCGAAACGAAAAACGCAAGCGAAGACGCCGACGCCCTTTGTTCGCCCGGATCCCCTGACGCTTCCCTATCCGCGCCGCTTCATTGGTCCGATCGGGCGGTGGTGCGGCCACATCAATTTCTGCCCGAAATACGTGGAAGCAAACGGCCATTGGGTGTCGCTTACGCGCGCTGAGCAGGAGACGCTGTGTCCGAGAAAAGGCTGGATCTCGTTGCGTTTCTCCAATGTCGGCATGGCAAACCCGTTGCGCAACGGGCGGCTTGTCGTGCTTGAAGTGGGCGAGAACGAACTGCGCCCGACGGACGATCAGGACTTCACGCTGAGCATGGAGCCGCAGGTGGGGCGTCAGCTTCGCTTCCTGTCGGACCTTGGCGCCATTGTCGTAACGCCGGCGGATGAGGAGGATCCATACGATACGGACCTCACGACAAATAC
>CAVJUB010000204.1:0-3707 GCA_963652545.1 Hallella faecis
CGACAGACGCGTTGTTTGGAACGAGCAAAAACACGAACCAACTTCGTAAATACTTATGCTGTTGGAAGTCCATATCAATTCATGCTGGATCACTTTGATGAATGGAAGCAGTATCGTTCAATGTACAAGCCGCTGACGGCAGAGCAGGTTTATGACAAGTATGGTCCGGAAAGAATGAAGGAAATGTGGGGCGCCTTTTGCAAGGATGAAGAATATTTCGTGGATCTCTATACATATATTGATTTCGAGGTTGATCCTACGTGGGTCAGTGATTTCATCGGCGGAACGAATCGCGTCAAGGAGTTTTTCTTTGACTTGCTATGGAATCAAGTTTTGAACAATTTGAATGACGATATGATGGGTTTGGATGGAGAGCAGATTATTCGGATGAAATAGTCAGTCAGCAACTCAAACGGAACGGCGTCAAGCAAACTGCACGACGCTAAACCTTTCAAATTACCTATGGGGTGGGAGAGAAGTTTTCCCGCCCTTTTTGTCTTTGCTAGCTTTTCTTCGATGGCTGGGCGTTTTTGAGGCGCGGCCCGAGAGGCCAAAGCCCTCAGGAGCGTCTTGCTTCTTGTTCTTTCTGATGGAGAAAAAAGATGAAGCAGTTGACCAAAGACAACCCGCTCACCGAAACTCAAGCGGCAAAGCTTCCGGCGGGTACATACCGTATCACGGGAGTGACGGGGCTCTACCTTAATAAGAGCCGCCCCGACAAGGGATCCTTTTGCCTTCGATACACCGATCCGACGGACGGCTCGCGCCATTCGATTTCCATCGGTCGGTATCCTGAGCTCACGCTCAAAGCGGCTTGTGAAAGGGGGCTCGACTACCGGCGCCGCATTCTGGTGGAGGGCGAGCCGATTCTTGCGCAACGGATAGTGAAGCACGCCGTGCGGAAGTTGCAGACAGCGACTCGCCACCGATCGCAGACGTTTCAGCAGGTGGCGGATGAATGGCTCCGTGACAGCGAGGTGAAAGGGGTTTGGCTTAACAACGCAACTGGCGCCCGTGTGGCTTTCAGCTACCTGCGCACGTACCTCTACCCAACCATCGGCCATCTGCCGATTGACTGCCTCACGCCTCAGCACCTCTACCAGTGTTTGGAGCCCATCTGGCGTACGAAGCACTCGACGGCTACCAAGATTCGCGGCATGCTCTATCGCATCTTTCGCTGGGCGAAGGCGAAGCAGCTGAGCACGCTTCAGACGAATCCAGCGAGCATGGACGATGATCTGGGCATCTTGCTTGAACAGATCAGTCATGCCTTGCCGCCGCCGGAGAATTTCGCGTCATGTCTCGTGAGCGAAGTGCCGCGACTCTTTCGAGAGCTCAACGCCATGAACACTACGTCGGCGCGGCTCTGCATGTTCCTCATCCTGACAACTGGGCGGTCTCAAGCGGCTCGGAAGGCGACATGGTTTGAGATCGACTTTGAGCGCAAGACATGGACGATCCCGTGGGGCCATGACAAGATCAAGGACGCTCGGCGAGACCGGACGATCTACCTCTCTGACGAAGCCATTGAGCTTCTGCATTCATTGCCGCGCGTTGCGGGCTGTGATCTGCTCTTCCCCAACCCAAGGGGCGGCGTTTTGTCCGACGCGATGACGTCCAAGATAATGCGAGACCTTCACGAGAAGCGAAAGAAGGAAGACGGCCGCGGCTGGATTGATCCTTTCAAGGCGGCCTATGCGCCCGAAAGTGCCGTCATCACCATTCATGGCACGGCGCGAGCGACGTTTCGGACCTGGGCCAAGGATGATTTGTCGGGCAACAACCGACGGTTCGATCAGGAGGCGGTGGAGCTCTGTCTTTTGCACGAGAAGAACGATCCGTGGCGCGGTGCCTATGATCGGGCGACGCTCGTCAATGAACGGCGTTTCATCATGGCGGAGTGGGGCAAATTCTGCTTTTCGCTGTTGAGGCAGGACGCTCAGGTGAACCATCACGCCGTGCTCTCGTCAGCCGAGGAGAAGCAACGGGCCATTGAGGAGAGAAAACGAGCTCGGTTGGAGGCGGAGCGTGAAGCGAAAAGACAGGCATGGCATGAGGCCGATGCGGCATTTGTAGGACCTCGGCGGCAGCGCGGGCGGCCTCACGGAATAAGCCAGCCGACAGCGGAGAGTGACGGCACGGTGGTTCCGTTGTCAGTGAGCGTCACTGATGCGGTTGGAGAGAAGGCGCAAAGCGGACGTTGGTCAGGACCAGGCAGCCGCCTTGCTCGTGCGAAGGCCTTTGCCGAACATCAGGCGCGATTGGAGCGTCTGCGCCGAAAACGGGAGCGAAAGGCCGCAAAGGAGGTTGCGAAGGAGGTGAAGAACAGCTGATGTGAGGAGCGCGACAGGTGGAGGAGGATTGTGCACGATGGAGGCGTAGGATCGGGTGCTGGCAGTGGTTTGGCCAGAAGATGTTTGATTGGCGGGGCGCGGAGAACCTCGGTTCTAGGAGTACTATCTTCGACGCGCTGCTATTGCAGTTGAATTTCTTTCTGGTACCAAACAAATAGGGCTGATTTTTCATGAATAATTACAATAACTCGGCGCCCGCCCGCCAAACCCTCCCCACCTTGTCGCTTCTGGACACCCCGCCAGAAACGCGATTCCACATGACGCACGAGGCCATTGACCATGCGAGCCGTCTCATCGAAGCGGCCTTTGTGCAGTGGAAAGTCAATGCGCAAGTCGTGCAAGTGCTGGCGGGTCCTGCCGTGACGCAGTATCAGATCGAACTTGCGCCCGAAGAGGATCCCGAGCGTCTTCGCGAGATGAAGATGTACCTCGCGCGTGAGCTACAAGCGAGCCCGTTGCGTCTGGTGCCTGTCGGCGCCAGCAAGACGCTCTTTGGCCTCGAAGTTCCCTGCAAACCTTACGAGCGCGAGCCTGTCTACCTGAAGGAGCTCATTGGAAGCCCCGCCTTCCAGAAGAGCGAGTCCCCGCTCACGATGGCGCTCGGCAAGGGCCTCGATGGCGAGCCGGTGGTGACAGACCTCGAAACGCTCCCGCACTTGCTGGTGGGCGGCACGTTGGGCGCGGGCAAGACGATGGCGCTTCACATGATGATCGTGTCCTTGCTCTACAAGAACGCGCCCGAGGACCTGAAGCTCGTGTTGGTCGATCCGAAGCAGACGGCGTTCGGAGCCTACGCTGGCATCCCACATTTGCTTTGTCCCGTGGTGACTGATGTGACCCAAGCCGCCAACGCGCTGGTCTGGCTCGTGCACGAAATGGATCGCCGCTACGCGGTCATGGGAAAGGTTGGCGTGAACCGCTGGACGGTGTTCAACGACTGGATGAAGGAAGCCGAAGCGGAGGGCAAGCCCATTGCGAACCCCTGCAAGGAAGGCGAGACGTTGAAGCCCATGCCGGCCATTGTCTGCGTTGTAGACGAACTGGCGGAAGTTCTCATTCCCTATCGCAGTGTGGTGGAGAAGGCTATCGTGACGCTCGCGCAGAAAGGCCGTGCGGCGGGCATTCACCTCATCCTTGTCGCTCAGGCGCCGGCGTTGCACATCGTTACGCCGCCGATCAAGGCCAACATCCCGGCGAGACTGTGCTTTCAGGTGCCGAGCCGCTTTGACAGTCAGGTGATGTTGGACGAAGGCGGTGCTCAGGAACTGCTTCGCATGGGCGACATGCTCTTCCGCCGTGCGGGGCATGAAGGACTGAAGCGCATCCAAGGATGCTACGTGAGCAACGCGGAAC
>CAVJUB010000205.1:0-3686 GCA_963652545.1 Hallella faecis
ACGAGCAGCGTTTGTTAAAGCATCTCATCGAATGTTGCGCGAGATCAAACCGGGCTCGGCCTTCCTTTGGCTTCGGCGGCTGCCGTTCTCTCGGCGGGGCGGATTTTGGAGCGGAGGACGCCGAGGCGGAGCGTCTGGAGGTCGCCGTCGGAGGCGGAGCGGGCGAGGTCCGGCGGCTCGCGAGGAGGTTGCAGCGCGCTGGAAAAGCGAAAGCCAGCGAAAAAGAATGGAACGGCCGAATATTCCCATTGATTCTCAAGGTGAAATAGGACGGCCGACTGGGACAAGTCTGTATAATTGCCCAATCCAAGATGAGCCGCCCCTCATCAAACCAGCGAACAGGAAGCAACATGGCAGAATCCGTCAAATTGAAAATGGTTCCCTATGGGAATGGGACTTATGCATCCATTCTCGCGGACGGGTATGCTTATGTTGACAAGACGAAATTCATTGAAGTCTTTGAAAGGTCAGGAATTCGTTTTCCATTTATTGTCCGTCCTCGTCGTTTTGGCAAAACGCTTTTCACGAATACGCTGAGGGCTTATTACGACAAGTCGGAAGCACAGCATTTTGACAGGAATTTCGGCGGCACCTATATCGGAAGCCATAAAACGCCGCTCGCCAGTCAGTTTTATGTTCTGCAATTCACGTTTGCCGGTCTTGATTCATCCAATGCGGAGGCAGAATTTCAGCTGGCGATTTTGAATGCCGTGCGCGCCTTTTTTCAGGTCTACCCGCATCCAGAGCAGAAGAAGATTCTGGAGGGGAGTTTTTCCAGCGCAGGCGCGCTGATTGAAACATTCTTTGCCATTCTCGGGCCTGAATATCGACAGAAGGTCTTTGTCATCATTGATGAATATGATCATCTGACGAATTCCGTTTTGTCGCGAGGAATTGAAAAATTCAAAGACATCACTTCCATTGATGGCTTTTTCAAAAACTTTTATACGAAACTGAAAAGCGCGGCGACGGATGCGGGGCCCGTCGCTCGCATTTTTGTCACCGGCGTGACGTCGATTTCGCTCGATTCCATGACGTCGGGCTTTTCGATAGCCACCAACTGCACCACGCGCTCGGCTTTCTCCTCGTTGTTTGGATTCACTGAAAGCGAGCTGCGGGAGCTGGTGCCGCAGATTGTCGATCTGGAAAAGTACGGCCATGCGGTCGATGAGGTCGTCGCCCGCATGAAGGTTTGGTACAACGGCTATCGTTTCAGCGCCCGAGCAGAAGCGTCTGTCTTCAATGCGTCGATGTGCCTCTACTATCTGGGCTATATACAAGCAGAGAATGTGGAGCCCAATGTTTTGCTCGATCCTTCGTTTGCGCAGGATCTTGAGAAAATCAAAGGCTTGCTGCAGTTGGGCGACCGGGATTTTGTCAGGTCCATTGTTCAAAAGGCGCTTCAGAAGGAGACGATCGATTTTGCGAGCGGCGAGCTTCAGATTCTCAATTTGAACAACAAGGACGAGCTCGATTCGGACGGCATTCTGTCGGCGATGTTCTACATGGGGTATTTGACGTTTGTTGAAAATGATCCCTGCAAGCTGACGGTTCCCAATCGTGCGGTCGCGATTCAGTTTTTTGAATATTATCTGCAGAACATTCTGTCTGTCAGCGGCCCGGCGGGAAAATACAATTCGAATCAAATGAAGGCCGCCTTCATGGCTTTGAAGCAAGGCGACCCGGAGCCGTTGTTCAAGTCAATCAGCGATCGTTTTGCGAGCCAGAGTGATCCGGCGGCCGGTCTTCATCTGTCTGAAAGTGATTTCCAGACGTTGATTCAGGGGTCGCTCATTTTTGATGAAGAGTTTTTTGTCATTCGCGAAGCGCAGGCGGCCGGTCCCGAAGGCGGTCGAATTGATCTGTTGATTTGTCCCGCTCAAAAATCGACCGCCCGATCCACCTATTTGGTGGAGTTCAAGCATTTGACGAAAAAACAGGTCAAGGCGGACGGTTCTTTGCCGAGACGGGAATTGGAGAATGCCTTGAATCAGGCGAGGCGTTATGCCGGATGTGAAAACATCCGGCGAATCCCCAATAAGAAATGCGTTGCGGCCGTTTATGTGGGAACGAAGCTGGAGCAGCTGGCCGTTGAAGCGTTGTAGGCCTCGCTTTCCAATCACGGTCTTGCGGGCGCCGGTCAGTCGATTTCGATCGTTTCGAGCTTGAGCCCGACAAAGAGCGCCGCAATGCGTGTGAGCTTTGGAAGGTCCTTCACATTGCCGGCTTTCTCATAACGGTGGATCTGCTCCCAGGCCTGGGCTATTGCCTGAGCCTTGGCTTCGTCGGTGGCCGCCTTGGGAGCGAGGTACTTCACTTCGATGAGGTAGGACGTTTCGGCGCGACTGCCAGCCGAAGGCGTCGCAAGAATGTCAATGTAGCCTTTTTCTTCTCCGCGAACTTCCACTTCGCTTGAGACGGTGTAGGCGTTTGTAAAGTTGAGAGCGCCGATCAGGAGTGTCTGAAAGTCGCTTTCTCGCAGATGAGCATGCGAATGCAAGCCGCTCGCCACCTGAAAGCGACGGCAAGTGACGTCGAAGATCGGCTTCGGGTCGCCTGCAATCAACGCCTGAATCGCCTTCAAAAATTCTGCCGCCACAAATTCGTAGTCTTTGGCGAGGAGGATATGCTTCAGGAAGAACTCAAAAAACTGAATGCTGACCGCGCGGTTCGGCACCACCAGCACCCGTTCGGAACCGGGGCCATAGGTGAGAAAGCCGAAATAGAACATGGCGGAAAGGAGCGACGTTCGCTCAAGCCTCGCCTGCTGATTGAGATTCAGCGTGCACAAGCCGCCCGCGAACGGAATCGGTTCATGCCGCAGCGCCTGCTCAACAATCTGTTTCACAAAATCCTTGTCTCCGAGCTGCAGAATTTTTTCAATTTTGTTGAGATCGTTGCCGACGTTGGGATCGAGCAGGGTCTCGGGCTCCTCGCGACGACGTCCCCAGGACTCCAGGTAGCTGAGGCACATCGTTGGATTGAAGACAGTCGTGGGAGATTGCGGGCAGAAGCGGTAGCCGTTGTACCACTCTTTCATTCGGGCGATCAGATCGTCTAGAGAGAGGCCCAGAACTTCAAGATCCAGCACCTGATGCACCAGTTCACGAAGCTCCGCCTCGGTGAAGCCAAAGGCATCCGCGAAGGTCGGATCGGTTGTGTAGTTGGTTGCGATGTTGAAGCCGGACGTCATTGAGTCAAGCGAAATGGACGTCACGCCGGTGATGAAGATTCGAGCCACTGTGCGGCGCGTTGCAGACTTCAGCTTCGTAAAGAAATTTTTCAGAAAGCCCTGCGCCGACGTGATGTTCTGAAAGTGATTCAGATCTTCGGACAGTACTTCATTGGCGAATTGATCATATTCATCAATGATGATATAAAGGCGCGCGCTGGGAGCTTCTTGAGCAACGAACAAGAAGAAGCGCTCGAGCAAGGAAGCCGCGTCCTCGAAATGACCTTCGAGGATCTTGTCCTGCTGCGGATGCGGATACCGCAGGAAGTAATCGCCGATGGAATCCAGAACCGAGTGGCGAAACGCCGCCTCCAAGACTTCCTGCCTCGCGGAGGCGATGGCGGAGAAGTCCAGGTGCAGCACGCGGAATTTGCTCGCGAGCGGCGTCTTGTGCGAGCCTATGTAGGTGCCGGCAAACGTCTTTTCGAATTGATCTGCCGCCGCTTCGTCGTAG
>CAVJUB010000206.1:0-3685 GCA_963652545.1 Hallella faecis
GCTCTGCAGGACCAAGCGGCAAGTGCTGAAGCTGAGTAGTCCCAGAAAGTGTGAATGGTTCTGTTGACAAGCTCCAAGACATCGGCGGGGCAGGCTGACGCAAAGTTGCGAGCCATGCCGACTTTGAGCCGCCGCTGATTGATCGCGTCGAGCGTTCTCGGGAAGACGGGGCCGAACGGCCAGGCGTAGGGGCGCTCGTCGGTCAAGCGCTCATCAAAGGCAGCCAGCACGGCGCCATAACAGCAGTAAAGAAGCTGCTGCGCCTGAGTTCTGTTGATCGGGTGTTCGGCCTGTTTTCCCAAATGGAGGAGGTAGGCCATGACTTCCGAACTTGAAAATTCCATGCGACCTCCGGTGACCAAATATGCCCCATCGAACCTCCGAAAGACCAGTTTAAAGGAAACGTGGCGAGGAAACACTTCGTTTCGCTTCTTCGGGTTAACACCAATAAATACCCCTGTGTCACGCCGGGTTTTCTCGTTGAGAATCATTCGCATCGAATGAGCCGCCCGCGTCGGGCGGCGGATGGACTTTGAGACATGAAGAAAACCATTGCCTTGAACGCGGGGCCGGCTGTCAAGAAGACGGCGGCGACCGCCTGCTACACCGTCGGAGAAGAGATCGCAAATGCTGTGACGCATGGCGTGGCGGCGCTTCTCTCCATTGCGGGGCTCTGCGTCCTCGTTGCTTTTGCAGCGAGCTATTCGGGCTCGGCTTTGGTGGTGACGGCGGTCGCCATTTTCGGCGCGAGCATGGTATGCCTCTACACGGCGTCCACGCTCTACCACGCCATTCCCAACATTCGCGCGAAGAAGATCCTGCAGATTCTGGATCACGCGATGATCTACATCCTGATCGCGGGCTCCTACACGCCGTTTTGTCTCGTGACGCTGAAAGGCTGGGTCGGCTTTACGCTCTGCTGCGCCGTGTGGGCGATCGCCATCGCGGGCGTGTCGCTGCAGAAGATTCTGCTCAAGCGCAGCGACTGGATGAACTGCGTCCTCTACCTTGTCATGGGGTGGCTCGTGGTGCTCGCGATGGATCCCTTGATCAGCGCGCTGCCCGAGGGCGGCCTGTGGCTTCTGGTGCTGGGCGGCGTCGCGTACTCGGCGGGCGTCATCTTCTACGTCTGGGAGTCGCTGCCCTACGGGCACGCCGTGTGGCACGTCTTCGTCTTTTTGGGGACGGTGCTGCAGTTCTTCTCGGTGCTCCTTTACGTCATCCCTGGCGTGACGGCGGCGTGATGACGGTGAGCATTCGAGCGTTTCAGACGGCGGACTTCGAGGTCTTCACGGACGCGTACCTGAAGACGTGGGGCTGGGAGATCGAGAACGCGACGGAGGACGAGCGGCGCCTTTCGGGCGAAGCCTACCTCGCCGCCAATCTCGCGGAGTCTGACTGGGTGCGGGTCTCAACGGTGGACGGACAACCGGCGGCGCTGCTCTGCGCGTCCTTTGCCGGCAGCGAAGCGCCCGCCGCGTGGGCGCCGGCGTATCTTGCCGTGATGCAGACGGCGACGGACCAGCTTCGGACGACGCCCGTCGGGCGGAGCGTGCTCGCCTTCGTGGGAAAGTTGCATGCGGTGAACACGCTGCTGCTGGCCGAGATGCGGGCGAAGGGACTGCCGCCCGAGAGCCCCGAAGTCGTCTATTTCATCGCGCATCCGGACTTTCGCGGCCGGGGCGCCGGGAAGGCGCTCCTGGCGGAATTCGAGGCGGAGTGCCGGCGCCGCGGCGTCAAGGCCGCCTATCTTTTCACCGACAATCACTGCTCGTGGCAGGGATACCTTCGCGACGGCTGGGAGAAGGCGGGCGAAACGGTCTGGGCGACGGACGACATGGTGACGTACGCGCTCGTGAAGCGCTACGCCTGATCGTCGTCGCTTTCTTCAGCTTCCGTTGCTTTGGTGTCTGCGGGCGCCTTGAAGGGCAGGCCGGCAGGCCAGGCGACGAGGTCGTCGTCCGCCATCGTTTCCAAGGCGGCGGGGCCGGCTGAGGCCGTGTTCACGGCGTAGTTGAGCTTCGCGTACACCGCGGGGATTTCATGCTCCAGAACGCCCGCCGCCTTGCGGGGATTTTCTTCCAAGAGCTGGATCGCATAGGCGAGCGCCTCTTCGGCGTCCTTGAGGGTTTCGGTGAGCCATTCGGCGTTGATTGCTTCCGTCATGACGAAGTCTCGAAAAAGGGGATGGCCGGCATCCTAGCAGAGCGCCTGTCTCCCGCATTCTGCCCATGACGGGAAAGCCTCGTTCTGCTACGCTCAACGCCTTCTCATTTCATAAAGCACAGGCGGGGCCTCATGTCGTCTTCTTCCATCGGTGAAGTCTTTGTTGTCACGAATTTCGGTGAAAGCCACGGGCCGGCGATCGGCTGCGTGATTGACGGCTGCCCTCCGGGGATGACGCTTGCGGAAGCCGACATTCAGGCGGAGCTTGACCGCCGCAAGCCTGGCACGAGCCGCCATGTGACGCAGCGCCGCGAGGCGGATGCGGTGGAGATTCTGTCGGGCGTCTATGAGGGCCGAACGACAGGGACGCCCATTGCGCTCCTCATTCGCAACACCGACCAGCGCAGCCGCGACTACGGCGCCGTGGCTCATCAATTTCGGCCCGCGCACGCAGACTGGGGCTACTGGGCGAAGTTCGGACTTCGCGATCCCCGAGGCGGCGGCCGGGCGTCGGCTCGCTTGACGGCGCCCACGGTGGCGGCGGGGGCGGTGGCCAAAAAGTGGCTCAAGGAAAACCTCAACATCACGATCCGCGCCTGCCTCACGAAGCTCGGGACGACGCCCGTGCGCGTGGAGGACTGGAAGGCGGTGAATCAGAACGCCTTCTTTGCCGCGAACGCCTCTCAGATTCCAGAGCTTGAGGCGCAGATGGACCGCGTGCGGGAGACGGGCGACAGCATCGGTTCAGAACTCTATGTGGAAGCCTTGAACGTCCCTGCGGGATTGGGAAATCCGGTTTACGGGCGGTTGGACGCCAAGCTCGCGGCGGCTTTGATGGGCGTTAATGCGGTAAAGGGCGTGGCGATTGGTGACGGCTTTGCGGTGGCGGAGGCGACCGGCACGACGAACGCCGACTGCATGACGAAGGCGGGCTACGCCACAAACCATGCGGGCGGGATTCTCGGGGGAATTTCCAACGGGGCGGCGATCACGGCGCGCGTGGCGGTGAAGCCCACGCCCTCGGTGCGGCTGCCGCTTGCGAGCCTTGACGAGGAAGGCAACGAAGTGACGGTGTCCACGACCGGGCGCCATGACCCTTGCGTGGGTTTGCGGGCGGCGCCGGTGCTGGAAGCCGTGACGGCCTTGGTGCTGATGGATGCAGCGCTTTTGCAGCGGGCGCAGTGCGGCACGCTGGGGCGTCCGTACCCTTGAGTTGTTGCGAAAAGTTCTCAGGGTTAACCCTTGCTCTAAGACTGCGGAATCCTTCTTTTTTGGGTAGGTATTTCAGCTGATGAAAGAATTACCGCAGTCTCAGTACTCGAGACAGCTGTTGAGGTTGCGGACTAGTCCCCGCGTGAAGGCTTCAACGGCTTTTTGAATTCGCAAATTCTGGAGATCTCTCAAATGAAAAAGACTCTTGCTGCAGTCGCCGTTCTCGGCGCTTTTGCCGGCACCGCGATGGCTGCTGACGTCACGCTCTATGGCGTGATCGATGAAGGCCTGGTTTACACCCACAAGA
>CAVJUB010000207.1:0-3682 GCA_963652545.1 Hallella faecis
GTGCGCGAGACGGCAGCGTGGGCGACCGCGGACAAGGTGATTGAAAAGCTCGCGGTCACGAATCTCGCTGTCAAGCCCGCCGTCATTGATCCCGCGGCTTTTGCGCGGGCGGCGGCCGGAACGCTGGCGGTGGCCGCGGACAAGACGGAATTGCTCACCGGCGACGCCGCGGACGTGATTCTCATCCGCAGCCGTCAGGCGGCTTTGGACGCGGGGCGCGCGGCCGGGCGCCGCGGCGTGGTGCTCGCAGGCGACGCCGTCGCGGCGCTCGAAGACGCCCGCGTGAAGTAGGGGAGGCGTCATGGCACCAAAGCAAGACGCCGCGGCGTCGGAGCGAAAGACCGGACTTCAGCGCTACGAAGAGAAAGTGCGGCGGGCGAAGAAGCCTTTTTGGGAGGATGAGGTGGATCAAAGCAATCTCGAAAAAGAAGCCCTTCGCCAGGAGGCGGCCCGGGACGCGGCGCGAGCGGCGCAGGCCGCACAGGCGAGCGAGGCGCCTCAAGAAAAGGCGCCGGCGGCGTCCGCGCCTTCAACGGCCGCGACGCCCGCAGCAGCGCCGGCTGCCGCGACGGAAAAGCCCGAGGAAAAAACGGAAGCCCCGCGGGAAGGCGACCTCTTTGCGGATGCGCCGCTCGAGGCTGTCGGCGCAGCATCCCCAGCGTCCGAAGCGCCGGACTCTGGCGCCGGTCCTGTTTTGCCTGCGTCTGCAATGCCTCCCGAAGGCGGCCCCGCGCAAGAGAGCGTCCTGCATCGCGCCGCGGAGGAAGCTTCGCGCCATCTTCCCTTCACGGAGCGGATGGCGGGCCTCGCCAGCCGCACGCTGCAGCTCATGAAGGAGCGTCAGCGCCGCCGGTCCCTGTCGGGCGTGGCGAGCCAGAAGGCGGAGCGCGCGAAGCAATGGGGGTGGTTCATCGGCGCGGCGCTGGCGGGCGGGCTCGTCGTCTGGGGCGTTTCGACCTTCAAAAGTGAATACAACCGGCCCGCTCCCGTCGTGAAGACCTTCGTGAGCGACTGGCAGACGGCGCCCGCGTCCGTGGATCGGGAGAGCTTTCAGACGCAGTACGAGGGGCGGCTGGAAACCCTCACGGACCGCGTGGCGGCCCTTTCGGGGCAGATGTCGGATTTGACGGACCGCTTGACGCGAATGAAGGCCGAGGCGGCGCGCGAAACGACGCGCCAGCGCGAGGCGCGGGAGAAGGCGGAAGCCTCGGGCGAAGCATTGCTTTCCGCGCCTCCCGCCGGGACCGTGCCTCCGGTGATGACGGCCGAAGAAGCGCAGAAGGTGGTGGAGGCAAGGCGCCTTGCGAAGCCCCGGCTGGCCGTGGTGAAGGTCGAGGACCCCGCGGCGCAGCCTCCGGAAGGCCGCGACACGATCGCCGTGTACGAGCATCCCATCGGCGCCGCGCTCTCGCGCGCGGCGCTGGAGACGCCGATTGCCTTGAACCGCGCCCGCAGCGAAGCGCCGAAGACGTACCTCCCGGCGGGCACCTTCATGAAGGCCGTGGTGCTCTCAGGCGTCACGGCTTCGACGGGCGGCACCGCGGCCGCGAACCCCATGCCGATGCTGATGGAAGTCACCGACACCGCGCGGCTGCCGAACGAATTCCGCGGCGCCGTGGAGCGGTGCTTTCTCACGGCGTCCGCAACGGGCGACCTTTCGAGCGAGCGGGTCCTGGTGCGATTGGACCGCCTGAGCTGCATGAAAAAGGACGGGAAGGCCGTGGACGTGCGCGTGCAGGGCTACGTCACGGGCGAAGATGGGAAGACCGGCGTGCGCGGGCGGTTGGTCTCCCGCTCGGGGCAGGCGATTGCGAACGCCGTGTTCCTCGGGGCCTTGTCGGGCCTGGGCGAAGCCGTGTCGCTTTCCGCGCAGAACACCACGACCTACGCCTCCGGAAGCTCCACCCGCTCCGTCACCAATCCTTGGAAGGCAGGGCTCGGCGAAGGCATGAGCGACGCCATGGACCGCATCGTGGACTACTACCTGCGGCTTGCGGACAAGATTTTCCCGGTTCTCGAACTGGACGGCGGCCGCACGGTCGAAGCCGTGCTCGCCCAGGGCGTCACGATCAGCGAAAAGGACGAAGCGACGCCTGATCCCGCCAAGGACGAGACGGCCGCCGAGCCCGACATTCACAACCTTACTCGAACCCTCACGACGGGCGCGAAGCGCCTGAAGGGGATGAAGCCATGAAGCAACTCACGATTCTTTGTTTGCCGCTCCTTCTGGCAGGCTGCGGGCACTTGAACGGCCTCCTGGACGCCGGGGACCAGTTCGGCTGCGGCGTCGCGCCTGGCGTGCGCTGCGCGACGCTCTCTGAAAACTTCGAGCGGCAGGAGCGCGCCTTTGACCGGGCGGAGCGCCTGGAAGTCGCGGACGACGAGGAGTTCGCCGCGGGCGATGCGCCGGCGGCGTCTGTGAAGGCGGCTGTCCAGCCGTCGAAAGCCGCTCCGAAGACCGAAGCCAAAGCGGCGGCGACCGAAGAAAAGCCCGCCGCCGTGCGCCGGCGGCCGACAGCGGTGAAGTCGATTGACGAGCGCTACCCGCGCGCGGCGCGGACGTTCACGGAGCCCCGGCGCGCCGCGGAAGTCGTGATGCAGCTCTGGGTGATGCCCTGGGTGGACTCGGACGGCGACTTTCATGCCGCGAGCCGCGTCTGGCTCAAGGTGAAGGACGCCCGCTGGCAGATTGAGCGCGAGCGCAGCCGCGCCACGGCCCGCGCCGCGGATCCGGGAGACTTCGAATGACGTTTGTTTCAGCTCTTGCGGCGGCGGAAGCGAAAGTGAGCCGCTGGCGGCGGCGCCTCGCGGCCGCCGCGGCGTTCACGGACAACGCTTCCTTGGCGACGGCCCCGGCGCGCACGGGCGAGCAGGCCCTGGTGGACCGCTTTGCGGACGTCTTGTCCGTGGTGGGGTTTGACGCGGAGCACGGCCTTTTTGTGATGAACCGCGGCGGGGGTACGGCGCCTGCGTTTCTGGGGCGCGTGTGGGAGCTCGCGCCCCTGCTCGCCGCAGACGACGCCGCGTCCGCCGCGCTCCTGCGGCTGCTTCGCACGGAACTGCCGCCCGAAAGCACGATCGCGGTGTCGCTTTACGCCGAGCCCTTGTGCGACGCGGTGACGGGGGACTTTGTGGCGGCGAGATCGGCCGCAGGCCGGCGCTTGTCGAAAGACGCCGCGGCGGTCCTGCAGGCCATGGCCGAGGAGCGCCAGGCGTTGTTTACCCAGGCTTCGCGCACGGGACGGCTCGGCCGCCGGGCGTTTCCGGCGCGGCGCTTTCGCGTCTGGGCGACGGTGACGATGCCCGCGGACTTGATGTCAACCCCGGCGGCAGTGGACGCTGCGGCGAAGGCGGCGGTCGAGCGGCTTGCGGCCGCGGAAGCCGCGCTGCGCCGCGCGGGGCTCATGGACTACGCGTGGACGGAGCGCGACTACGTCGCCACTATGCGGCGGCTTTTGAACCCCCAGGCTCTGGCGGGCGGACGACTGCAGCAGCCCGAAGTGCATGCGGCGGAGGCGCTTCGCAACCGCACGGTGGCTTTGTCCACCTGCATTGACGTGTCGCGCGACCGCCTGGTGTTTTCCGACGCCCTGGGGTCGGCCGACGCCGTCGCCGTGGGCGTCTCGGGCTACCCCGCCACGATTGACGTGAACGACATGGCGGCGGTGCTCGGGGGCTCGGG
>CAVJUB010000208.1:0-3580 GCA_963652545.1 Hallella faecis
TTTGCCTTCTCGGTATCCATTTTCCGGTCGGGATCCCAACGGTATTCTCGGTGAAGAACGTTGAGGACCCCAGGGGTACTGGTCGAGGCCACGGTCGCTTTCTTTGGAAACCCCGGGATGTTTTCACGGTACCACTGGCTAGTTTTGACATCGGCGGACGACATTTATGCGATCCTTCCAAATACGGTATTGATAATGTTACTAATTATACGTATAAAACAACAAAAAAGCAACTCAGTTTTCAATAATTTTCAAACCGAACTCTTGTTTTTATACGTACCGTTTTGGAAAAATTTAAGATCGAGCTCACAAATCCGCCGGACGCTTCCCGTAGGTGACGCTCCCGCGTCATCGACTTCCGTTTCCTCTCCAAGAAGGAAAGCGGGCGACACCTTGAGAAAGCCGCTCAAGGCGCGAAGGTTGACGGTAGAGATGGTTTCACCGGCTTGCCAGCGCTGAACCGCTTGACGAGAAACGCCGATGGCTTTCGCCAAAGCGGTCTGGGTGATCTTTCGTTGCGCCATGAGGCGGGAGAGGGGCGTGAGGTCAGACATGTTGCATCCATATAACAGATTACGTACGTCATGATAGCGCACCACCCATAAAACGCCTGTGCAGATAGCGAACGCTATCCAAAGTGGCAAAGTGTGAACATGTTCACACAATCCGAAAGGTTTCGAAGAACCCCAAATCAGACCTCCTTCCGTGGCCCCGGTCCCCAAAATCCAAATACCGTGTTTTGCGCGGATACCGCTCGGATGACTTTCGAATCAAGGGGCGTCGGTTTGTACCGTGCGTCCTTGTCCGACGGCTTCGCCGAGAGGGACGCCGCTCCCCGTCACTTGCGCGGCGTTGGCAGGCCGTCGGCATCCTCTCAATTTTCTAGGCCGGTCTCATGGACGTCATCAACATCAAGCGCAACACTGAAGACGGACTCCTTTCCAGCAACGAACGCTGCGAGTCCATCATTTCCCCCCTTTCCTATGACGAGGAGACCGGGCTCTATCTCACCAATGACAATTGCATCGCCTTCTGCTTCGACTGCCAGCCTTTGGGCGGCGGCTCGGACAAGGAGATGGAGAAGATCAGCCTTCTCTTGAATCAGACGTACCCGGCGGACTTCATGCTGAGCTTCATGCTCTTCCGCAGTCCCGACATCGAGTACCTGCTCACTCGCGCAGAGACCATTCGCTACGGGCACGATCTGGGCGTTCTCACGAAGGTCTTCGAGAACCGCCAGCAGTTCCTCCGCAAGCACACGCACAAGGACATCGTGGGCCGCTCTTTGCAGGGCGCTCAGATGACGGTTTCCCGCGTGGTGGACCTGCGTCTCATCATCTCCGGGAAGATCCCCTTCGGCGGCGGCATTCCCTCTCAGGATGAGATCGACAAGGCGAAGGACCTGCGCACGTCCACCGAGTCCATGCTGAAGTCCATCGGCTTCTGCCCGCTCAACATGGATGCGGAGTCCTACGTCCGCTACATGAACGTCCTTCTCAACTGGCGCGACGACGCGACGTGGGTCGTAGGCCGCGGCAAGCTCTACGACGAAGACAAGCTCATCGGCTGTCAGTGCTTTGATCCCGGTACGTCCATCAAAGTGGACCACGACTGCATTCAGCTGGGCGACACCTATGTGAAGGTCCTCTCCGCGAAGCAACTCCCGGAAGCCGTGTACTTCGGCGACGCCTTCAACTACATCGGCGACTTGAACGGCCTCAATCAGGGCATCAAGGAAAACTACGCGATCATCTGCAACATCATCTTCCCGGACCTCGAAAAGGCGAAGGCCAAGTTCGAGAAGAAGCGCCAGTGGGCCAACCATCAGGCGTTCTCGGCATTGGAAAAGTTGGAGCCCAAGATCGGTGAAGCCAAGCAGTCTCAGGACATGCTCTACGCTTCGCAGAACCGCGGAGCGCGACTACTGAAGATGAGCTTTTCCATCCTCGCCTTCGCGAAGTCGAAGAAGGCTTGCATCGAGCTTTCGACGGCCATTCGCCAGCAGTGGTCCGTGCAGCGCTTCACGCTCCTTGAAGACGAGTACGTGATGCTCCCGGTCTTCATGAACTGTCTGCCGATGTGCGCAGACCGCTCCGCCATTGAGGAGCTGTGGCGCTACAAGACGCTCACGTCCCGTGAAGCGCCGGCGCTCCTGCCGATCTTCGGCGACTCCAAGGGCACGGGTACGCCGCACGTCCAGTTGCTCTCTCGCAACGGCCAGCTGATGAGCATGTCGCTACACGACTCCTCCACGAACCAAAACGCCGTGGTGGTGGCCGAATCCGGCTCCGGCAAGTCGTTCCTTCTGAACGAACTGATCCTCTCCTACATGAGTGAAGGCGCCGCCGTGTGGGTGATCGACGCCGGCAAGTCCTACAAGAAGCTCTGCGAATCGCTGGGCGGCGACTTCGTTCAGTTCGGCGAGAACAATCACATCTCCCTGAACCCCTTCGAAACCATCGAGGATTGGGAAGAAGAGGAAGACGGCATCGTCACGCTCGTGGCCGCCATGGCCTCGAAGGACGGCCTCTTGAATGACCGTCAGATGGCGGCTCTGAAGTCCTACATGCGCTCGATCTGGTACGAGCACCTGAACGCCGAAGCGGAGAAGCTGAAGCCTCAGCTTGATGCGCTCGATCAAGCCTTCCAGCGTGACTGCGCCGGCATTGAGGCGCGTTTCGCCGGATCCGAAAACGATCCGTCGATTGCCAAGGCCAAGAAGGAGGCGATTGACGAGCTCGCCGCGGCGTGTGTTCAGGCAAAGCGCAAGCTCTTCCCGCCCTCCAAGATGACGATTGATGAGATTGCGGACCGGTGCCTCGCTGACCCCGATCAGCGTGTGCAGGACATCGGCGCCCAGCTCGGGTCCTTCCGCTCCACGGCTTCCTACGGGCGCTACTTTGCGGGCCACAACAACGCGAGCTTCAAGGGCGACTTCACGGTGCTCGAGTTGGACGAACTTCAGTCCAAGAAGCATCTGCGTCAGGTGGTGCTCCTTCAGCTGATCTCCCAGATTCAGCGAGAGATCTTTTTGGGCGAGCGCAACCGCAAGAAGCTCCTCGTGATCGACGAAGCGTGGGACCTTCTGAAGGAAGGCGAGGTGTCGGTCTTCATGGAACACGCCTACCGCAAGTTCCGCAAATACGGCGGCTCGGCCATTATCGCCACGCAGTCCATTCAGGACTTGTTTACGTCCGCCGTGGGCACGGCCATTTACGAAAACTCGGCCAACCAATTCCTGCTGGGCCAGAAGGAGACTTCCCTTGAGCTCGTGAAGAAGGAGTCCAAGCTCGTTTTGGACGATTGGTCGTGGCACATGCTGAAGTCCGTGCATACGGAGGCGGGCATCTACTCCGAGATCTTCATCACCGTAGGCCCCCTGAAGTGCCTCGGGCGACTCATTGTGTCGAACTTCCAGAAGCTACTGTACTCCACGTCGCCGCAAGACGTGAACGACATCGATCAGTATCAGCAGCAGGGCATGAACATTGCCGAAGCGATTGAACAGGTCTTGAAGGATCGCGGCTTGCCCGCTGACGAGTAAGGCGGCCTCGGCGCCCGGCGCCGGACACCCCAAACA
>CAVJUB010000209.1:0-3545 GCA_963652545.1 Hallella faecis
AAAGGCACCACAGCGCGTCCCGTGAGACGGGCGAGCTCGGCAATGCCCTCGGCGCCGCCCGGCGGGCAGCGATTGATGGGCTCGCCCGCCACAATCGCCCGCGCATAGGCCGCGCACCCTGCGTGGCCGCACTGGCGGCACTGCGTCTGCGGGAGCGCGTCGTTCACCAGCGTAAAAAGATCCGCCGTCATTCGAGCCAGAAGTTTTCCACGAGCATCTGCCCGGGCTTTCCGAGGCGCGGCGTCACAAAGCCGCGTCCTTTGAGAATCTCGCGCACGGCCTTCACCATCCCGGGGTTGCCGCAAAGGAGCGCCCGCGAGTGCGCCTTGTCGATCGTGACGCCCGCGGTCTTTTCCAACGAGCCGTCCGCCAGCGCGTCTGGAATGCGCTCGGACAACGTGCCGCCCGCTTCACGCGTCACGCAGGAAATCACCGTGAGCTTCGGCGTCTTTCGCGTGAGCCAGGAAACGTAGTTTGTCTCGTCCAAGGTGCGCACGCCGTGCACGAGAAAGACGCGTTCGTAGGAAGCCATCACCGCTTCGTCCGCCGTCATCGCCATGAAGGGGGCGACGCCCGTGCCGGAAGCAAAAAGCCACAAGTCCTGGCCGCCCGCTTCGAGCTTCGGCGGCAGCAGCAGGCCTCCGACTTCCGTGTCAATCAACACTTCGTCATCGGCCTTCAAGGCGTTCAAGCGAGGCGAAAGCGTGCCGTCGGAGACGTTGGCGATGAAGAAGTCCACTGTCTGGGAACCCGCGGGCGACGCGATGGAGTAGGCGCGAAAGACGTCTTCATCGCCCACTCGGAGGCCGAGACGGGCGAATTCGCCCGTCTGCCACGCAAAGCCCTCGGGCTTCACAAGCTGCAGATGAATGACGCCGGACGCCACGAGACGAGCGGCGGCGACGCGGGTGGAGACGATGCTCATGACGGCCTCATCGAAAGAAAACCAGGCGCTAGCGCTGCAGGTACTTGATCTTGCCCTTCACGTCGCGCCATTCGTCGGCGTCATCAGGACAGGGCTTCTTGCGGGTGATCGAGGGCCACTGGTGCGAGAGCTCGCGGTTGAGCTCGATGAATTCCTGCTGGTCTTCGGGCACGTCCTCTTCCGCAAAGATCGCGGCTTCGGGGCATTCGGGCACGCACACGGCGCAGTCAATGCATTCGTCGGGATCGATCACGACGAAGTTCGGGCCTTCGCGGAAGCAGTCGACGGGGCAGACGTCGACGCAGTCGGTGCGCTTGCAGTTGATGCAGCCTTCGCAAACAACGTGAGGCATGACGGTAAATTCTCCTGAAAAAGAGGGGGATCATTTTATGAGGACCGGCATTTTATCGCGGCGGCGCTACAAATTTGGGCGGGCGGTCTACGCCGTTGGAGGGAGGCGTCAGACGCAGTTTCTCTCTGTATTTTCACATGATAGGGTTGCTACTACCATTGCCCGTAAAAAACGGAAGAACCTTGTCCGATGAACGGAAAGTTGTTGCGTCTTGAATCGTCTCAGCCAGATCGGCGAAGAGTTGCCGGTTGTTAGAATGCGTGAACTCAACTCTCTAGGGGAAGACGAGGATGAAGTGCTCTGTTGGACAAGGTTTCGGCGGCCAGCGATGCACCATGGTGCTTCGACGAGGAGATGGAGCAATGGTTTTTTGAGAACGAAAGGTTTTGTTCTATTTTCTAACGGATAAAAGTATGCGCATACAGCTAGAAAACATCGGCCTGTGGCGTTCGGCGGATCTGGTGATTGATGGACTGACTGTCATAGCAGGGGAAAACGGTACGGGCAAGAGCACTTTCGGCAAGGCGTTGTTTTCAGTATTCAATACCTTGAACCGGCTGGACAGCCGCGTTCGCGAGGCCAAGAAAAACACGGTCAATAACGTGATTGGCCGAGTTTTTCTGAATGAACATGTCAGCGAGCGTTGGCAGATCTATCGTCAATTTTTGAGGGAAGTAAGCCCTGAAGTCCTTTTGGACGGCGATTTGACTGCAGAGGTGACGGCCAAAGGCTATTTGTCGGACGATATCAAAAATGAGTTGATCACCAAACTAAGGGAAGTTCGGGAGCTCACCGATATTCAAATTGGTAATGGTCTGATGCTGTTGAGCCTTTCCAGGGAATTTGACGATCAAGTTCAAACATTGGATAGTCGCAAAAATAAAGAGACGGCAACCATTCGTCTCACCATAGCTAACGAACAGACCGAAGTGTCCATTCGTGACGAACGTGTGACAGACATCCGGAACCGACGCTCTCTGGCTGTGCAACCGATCTACATCGATGACGTGGCGTTGCTCTCATCGTTGTTGTCGGGCACATTCCTTAGTGATGGGGCTGTCAGTCGACTGTTCCCAGGCCATGTAGTGGAGACCGCCAAGCTCATTCGAGGATTTTCAGCCGCGAGTGCGGGAAGCGACGTAGAGAACGTCATCTCGTCCTTACTTCAGGCCAAGGCTTATGCACCGATCCGAGAACAGTTGGAATCCTTGTGCCGCGGCTACCTAAAAGCTACGAACGATGGTTTTCGATTCGCGGCGGCGGAAGATGCTTCGGAGCAGTATTCGCTCACCAATGTGGCGGCCGGCTTGAAGACCTTCTTGATTTTGGAAGATCTGGTGCTCAACCAGACGATCCAAGAAAAGGGGCTGGTCATCCTGGATGAGCCGGAAACGCATTTGCATCCTGAGTGGCAGCTGATTTTGGCGGAACTGGTGGTTCTGCTGCAGAAGACGTTCAAGTTGCACGTGCTGATTGCTTCGCATAGTCCGTACTTCATCAGCGCTCTGGATGCGTATTCCAAGAAACATCAAGTGGCCGACCGCAATCGCTATTATTTTGCGGAGAAAGACGGCGGAGACTTGAAATTGACCGATGTGACCCAGCGCATTGCCAAGATCTACAACTCACTGGCGAAGCCCTATCAGACGGTGGAAGACATCGAAAGGAGCCTGGATGGCAGCGGTTCCTAAAGGACTGGAGCTTTACGCCGTCACCGTGACTGAGGCTTCGCACGATGCGGCGCATCACGAAAGCCTGATTGTCTCGGACGTGAAGGTGGCGAACTTCGACGGGATCAAGGACAAGTTTGCGGGGAAGCACCGGCTGCGGGTGAAGCCTTGTTCGGCGGATGCGCTCTTTGTGGACGGTGACGGGGGCATTGTGCTTGCGGAGTTCAAGAACGGCGAGATCGACGAGATGCAGATCATCGAAAAGCTCTACGATTCGGCGATCATTCTGCTGGATTCGCAACAGCAACGCCTCACCTGGATGATCGAAAACGTGTGCTTCGTGCTGGTGTACCGCGACGCCAATGAGAATGTGCGGGCGAGGCACAACCTGATGCGGCTCGGCTCGCGAAAGTCTGATGATCCGACGATGTTCTACATCGACAAGAAGGCGCCTCACTACCTCTACAAGGACGTCGTCGAAATGACCGCTGAGGCGTTCGTGTCGAAGTACTTGGCCTAACGGGCGGTTCGGGGTGCCTTCGTGCGGGGGTTTGGCTAGCCCAGGCGAAATCTGCCAAATTTGTCAGAATGGAGGTGC
>CAVJUB010000210.1:0-3533 GCA_963652545.1 Hallella faecis
ATGTTCGATCGAGTGTTACTGTCGACGCTGATGTGGCAGAGCGGTTTTCTGTTACGTATGGCGATGTGCTTTTTCAGCGTAGTTCAGAAACTGCTGAAGACGCTGGCATGGCTAATGTTTACGTCGATTCAGAGAAGGCCGCAGTATTTGGCGGATTCGTGATTCGAGGAAAGAAATCGGCTGACTATGATCCTATCTTCTTGAATGAAGCACTTAGATCGCCACAAGTGCGGCGTCAGATTGTTCGGCTGGCGCAGGGAGCACAACATGTGAACATTGGTCAGGAGTCTTTGTCACAAGTCGTTGTTGAACTTCCGACGATTGAAGAGCAACGAAAGATTTCAGCATTGATCATTTCGTTCTACGAAAAGCTTGACCACGCGACGAAACGACTGGAACAGCTTCACCAGCTGAAAAAAGCATTCATGCAGCAAATGTTCGTGTGAGGAAGTAAATCATGCTTGAATCCCGCATGGAAGAGCTCCTCATCGATCAGCTCACGAAAGATGTTTCGCAGTGGACCTACCGCGGCGATCTCAAAACCGAGGACGATCTTTGGAACAACCTTCGCGAGAAGCTCAACCGCATCAACGTTGACCGACTGAACGGCGTTCTTCTCACAGACGCTGAAATGTCGCAGGTGAAGGAGTTCATTCGCGATCAGGCGATGACGACCTACAAGGCCGCGAGGTGGCTCGCGGGCGAGCATCGCGTGGCGCAGATTCCGTTGCGCCGGGAAGACGCGAAGCTGGGCACGATCAGCCTCATCGCTGTCAACAACCGTGAAATTGCGGGCGGCAACTCGAGCTACGAGGTCATCAATCAGTACCGTGCTGACGAAGGTGCTGACGGAAGCCGAGACCGGCGCTTTGACGTGACGCTGCTCATCAACGGCCTGCCGATGATCCACATCGAACTGAAGAATGCGGATCACCCCTACATGGACGCCTATCGCCAGATCAAGAAGTACGGCGAGGAGGGAAAGTTCCGAGGACTGATGGGCCTCGTGCAGATGTTCGTGGTTTCAAACGGCGTTGCGACGCGCTACATCGCGGCGGACAATCGCGGCAACATGAACGAGAAGTTCTTGACGCGCTGGGTGAACGAAGAGAACGAAGCGGTGGATGACTACATCGCCTTCGCGAAGGCCGCCTTGAACATTCCGCTCGCGCACCAGATGATCGGCCGCTACAGCGTGTTGGACAACGAACGGCGCAAGGTCATTTTGCTGCGGCCCTATCAGATACATGCGATTGAGGCGATTCGCAAGGCGTCGCGCGATCGCCGCTCCGGGTTTGTGTGGCATACGACGGGTTCAGGGAAGACGCTGACGTCCTATACGGTGACGAAAAATCTGCTCGACATTCCGAGCGTGGACAAGACGATCTTTTTGATCGATCGAAAGGATTTGGACCAGCAGACGTCTTCGTCGTTTCTTTCCTACGCCGACAGTGATGACATCGACGTGCAGAACACCGATCGCACGGCGGATTTGGAAGCAAAGCTCAAAAGCCGCGACCGCTGCGCCGTGGTGACGACGATCCAGAAGCTGCAGACGGTCATTCGCCGCTGCACGGACCAGGAGTGTCCGGAAAAGTATGAAAAGCTCGCGGAACGCATTCGCGACCTCAACATCGCGTTCGTGGTAGATGAATGCCATCGGGCGGTGACGCCCGAAACGAAGCGCGCGATTGAAAAGTTCTTTGCGCGAAGCTTGTGGTACGGATTTACGGGGACGCCCATCTTTGCCGAAAACATGCGGGCGCAGAAAGGCGATCTCGCGCGCACGACGGAAGACCTCTACGGCAAGCCTTGTCTTCATTCCTACACCATCAAGGAAGCGATCGCGGACGAGGCGGTGCTGGGTTTCCAGATTCAGGGCCTGGGCTTTTCGCGCGACTGGTTTGAAGAGTGTGCCGTGAAGTTGAAGCTCTTTACGGAAGCCGCCGTGGGCGACGTTCCGACGGAAGAGCTGGAAGTCAAAGTGGGGCGCAAGCTCCCCGATCTCTATGAGAGCGACGACTATCGGAACACGGTGATTGACTACATCGTGAACCGGTCAAGCCACAAGCTGCGGTTGAACGCGCCGGCCGGCGAAGCCTTCGAAGGGCTTCTTACCGTGCCGTCCATTGAAGTGGCGCAGTGCTACTACCAGCTCTTCAAGGACTTCAAAGCCGCCGGAAAAGTGTCGGAAAAGGTGCGGCAGCTCCTGCCGGACTTTCCGAAGGTGGCGATCACCTACACGGTGGGTGAAAACGAAGACGGTGCGACGGCTGACCAGCGCCAGATGGCGGAGTCTCTCAAGGACTACAACGCGATGTTCGGGACGAGCTGGGATCTCGGCACGCTCTCGGGCTACAACGCTGACTTGAATGACCGGCTCGCTAGAAAGAAGTCGAAGTATCTCGTTCGCGAAGAGCAGCTCGATCTCGTGATCGTGGTGGATCGGCTCCTCACGGGGTTTGACGCGCCGTGCCTGTCAACGATCTTTCTCGATCGCCCTCCCATGAAGCCGCAGCATCTCATTCAGGCGTTTTCGCGCACGAACCGCCTTTGGAACAAGGTGAAGCGCTTCGGGCAGATTGTGACGATGCGAACCCCCGCCTTGTATGAAAAGGCGATCAACGAGGCGCTCGTCCTTTATTCCCACGGCAGCACCGCTGACGTTGCCGCGCCTTCGTGGGCGGAAACAAAGGAGAAGTGTCAGGAGGCGGTGCAGACGCTGCGAAACCTCATGCCGGATCCCGCAAAGATCGCGGACCTCACGACGCTGCCGGAGCTGGAAGCCTATGCCAAGGCCTTTCAGGCGGCGGATCGCTTGCTCAGCGAAGCGCAGGTGTACGACGAATTCGATGAAAAGAACTTCCGCGAAGAGTTCGGGATCACGCGCGAGGAGTTTGAAAAGCACGTCGGCCACTATCGGAACGTGATTGAGCGCATTCGCAAACTGCGGAAAGACTTGGGGGGAGGTGATGAGCCGACGCCCGACATCGACATTGAGTATGAGCTCGAGTCCGTGAAGCAGATCGAGGTGAACTTCAAGTACCTCGTGGCGCTTCTGCAGGCGCACATGCCGCAGGCGGACGAGGCGCAGGCCGCGATCACCGAAAAAGAAGACGCTCGCATCTCCCGCTGCATCGAGGACTACCGCAAGGCGAATCCGCAGGTGGGCCGGGTGCTCGGTGATCTTTGGATGGAACTGAAGTTCAAGCCCGAAGACTTCCGAGACCGCGATGCCTACGAAGTGATCGACAGCCGGTTGAAGACGCTGATTGATGAAGAGATCGCGGCGTTCGCCGGCCAGTGGGGCGTCAGCCCTGCGGCGCTGCGCGCCTATGCGATGGCGACGCCGGCGTCGGACGTGAGTCCTGAAAGCATCGGCAGCAGTCTGGCGGACTACGACGCCTACAAGGCTGCGGGCGGCACGGCGACAAAGCTGCAGTACCTGCGGCTTTTCCGGCACGCTGCGGCGGAATTTGTGAAAGAAAAAGTGAAGCCGCTCACCAAGCTTTGAGCGCAAAAGGAGAAGGAAG
>CAVJUB010000211.1:0-3459 GCA_963652545.1 Hallella faecis
CATTTCGAGAATGTTGCGGCCGATGGCTTCCGACTGGTTGCGTTCCTCGGCGCCGATGCCGGGATAGGCCCCGGGCGTGTCCACAAACGTCAGGACCGGCAGGCCGAATTTCTCCGCGAGCTTCATCAGGCGCAGCGCCTTGCGGTACCCCTCGGGGCGGCTCATGCCGAAGTTGCGGCGGGCGCGCTCGCGGGTGTCGCGGCCCTTCTGGTGCCCGATCACCATGACGGGGTGTTCGCCCAGGCGCCCCAAGCCCCCGATGATCGACTCGTCGTCCGCGTAGCAGCGGTCGCCGTGCAATTCATGAAAGTCGTCAATGCAGGCGTCGATGTAGTCCTTCGTGTAGGGGCGGTTCGGATGGCGCGCCACCAGCGCCGTCTGCCAGGGCGTGAGATTCTCGTAAATCTTCGCGGTGGCGGCGGTCATCTCGCGCTGCAGCTGCAGGAGCGCGGCGCGATGGGACTTCCCCGACTCGATCTCGTCGTTTTCGAGCGCTTCGATTCGGGCGTGGATGTCCCCGAGTTCCTTTTCAAATTCCAGAAAGACTTTCTTAGCCATAGCGGTTTAAGGAGGGTCGCAGAAGGCCTGCGTCCGACATTGTGCCAAAGTTAATACGTGATGGGCGTCTTGGTGCGGCTGCGCCAGAGGAGCCACGCGGCCGCGGTGCGATAGGGCTTCCAGGCGCCGCTCGCCTTCACGGCGACTTCAAGGCTCCCGAACTGTGCTTCCGCCGCCTTGCGGATGCCGAAGTCCCCGGCGGGAAAGACGTCCGGACGATTAAGGCCGAAGATGAGGATCATGTGCGCGGTCCAGGGGCCCACGCCTGGGAGCGCCGTGAGACGCTCAAGCACCGCGTCGTCCGTGAGCGGCGCAAGCCCCGCCGGCGTCAAGTCGCCCGCGAGCCACCCTTGCGCGATCGCAAAAAGCGCCTTCGCTTTCGTCTGCGTGAGACGACCTTCCGTCTTCAAGCAATCAACCCCCGCCGCAACGATCCCTCGCGCGAGGTCGTCCCCCGCGTCCGCGCCTGCGATTTCCGCCACGCGCCGGGCGGCCGCGACCGCGGCGGTGTTGTTCACCTGCTGCCCCGTCACGGCGCGCACCATGCTGTGCATCAAGTCGCCCGAGGCGGCGAGCCCCGTCGTTTCGTCCTCGGCGATGAGGCGGCGCATCACGGCGTCTTTAGCAAGATGCCGCAGCGCGTCCGCCCACCAGGCGCAGCGCGCCGTCATCAGGCCTTCTTCCAGGTCGTGCCCGCCGGACCGTCCGTGAGGACGATGCCGGCGTCGAGCAGCGCCTTGCGGATGCGATCGGCTTCCGCCCAGTTCTTCGCGGCCTTCGCGGCGGCGCGAGCGGCGATCTGCGCTTCCACGGCCGCCGCATCCACGCCCGCCGCGGCGCCCTTCAAGAACACCGCCGGATCGCGCTGCAGCACGTTGAAAATGCCGGCCAAGGCCTTCAAAAGGCCCGCGAGCTTCCCGTCGTGCGTGCGGTTCACTTCGGTCGCGAGTTCAAAGAGCGTGCCCACCGCTTCGGGCGTATTGAAGTCGTCGTCCATTGCGGCCTTGAATTTCGCCGCCCACGGGTTCGTCCAGTCAATCTCCACCGCTTCAGGCGCGGTGTCGGCGAGCGCCTGGTAAAGGCGCGTGAGGCCCTTGTGCGCATCGACGATCAATTCGGGATTGAACGTGATGGGGCTGCGGTACTGGCTGCGCAAGAGGAAGAAGCGCAGCGTCTCGGCGCCGTTCCCGTCGCCAAAGCGCTCGTTCGTTTCCTTCAGGGCGTCGCGAATGGTCCAGAAGTTTCCGAGCGACTTGCTCATCTTCTCTTCATGCCCCTGCGCATCACGAACACGCAGCGGACCGCTGTGCATCCAGTAGCGGGCGAAGGGCTTGCCGCTTGCGCCCTCGCTCTGGGCGATTTCGTTTTCGTGGTGCGGGAAGATGAGGTCGGGGCCGCCGCCGTGGATGTCAAAGGTTTCGCCCAGGTAGTGGCAGCTCATCGCCGAGCACTCGATGTGCCAGCCGGGGCGTCCCGGCCCCCAGGGGGAGTCCCACTGCGGTTCGCCGGGCTTGGCGTGCTTCCAAAGAACAAAGTCCAGGGGATCGCGCTTTCCGGCGTTGATGTCAATGCGGGCGCCCGCCTGCAGTTCGTCCAGCGTGCGGCCGGAGAGCTTTCCGTAGCCCGGGAACTTGCGGACCGCATAGTTCACGTCGCCGTCCGCGGCGGCGTACGCAAGGCCGTTCTTTTCCAAGCGGGAGACGATGTCGAGCATCTGCGGAATGAACTCCGTCGCGTGCGGCTCGTAGGTGGGATCCAGGCACCCCAGGGCGCGCATGTCTTCCTGCATCGCTTCGGTGAAGGTCTTCGTCAGTTCCGTCGTGGTGATCTTGCGCTCGGCGGCGCGGCGGATGATCTTGTCGTCCACGTCCGTGACGTTGCGCACAAAGGTCACTTCGTAGCCCGACGCTTCGAGCCAGCGGCGGATGACGTCAAACGCCACAAACGTGCGGCCGTGGCCGATATGGCAGTAGTCATAGACCGTGACGCCGCAGACGTACATCCCGATCTTTCGGGGCTTCATCGGTTCGAACGGAACCACCTTGTGCTGAAGAGTGGAGTAAAAGGACAGTGCCATAGCAATCTTTAACAAAATTCGAGGGCGCTGCGGCGCGTTTTTGAAAGGCGCAGAACGCCTGTCACGCTAGAATCCGCAGACAACGGCCCGCAGTATAAGACGCGCGGGCCCCGTTTTTGCGCGCGAAACGCCGTCGGGCGCCCTTCTGCGCGGCACTTTTCTGAAGGATTTCCTTTCGAATGGCTCATTCTTTCTGGCGCCCGGCGCTCTGGACGCTTTGCGCGGCGACGATCGCGGCCGGCGGTCCGGCGCTCGCAGGCAACCGCTTCACGCAGGACATCACGGACCTTCCCCTTTCCTCGCTGCGCACGGACCAGTTCCCGGACGCCGTGGACGCTTATGCGGCGAAAGGGATGTACCAGAAGGCGCTCGAGGCCGTGGACTATGGCTTGAAGCGCAATCCCCATTCCGCGCAGCTTCGCTTCCAGCGCTGCGTCGTGCTAGAGCAGATGGGCCGCACGGAAGACGCCAAAGTGGAGCTTAAGCGCTTCATCGGCACCTATCCCGAGATCCCTGAGGGGTACAACAACCTCGCCGTCCTCCTTTCCCGCGAAGGGAAGCTCGATGAAGCCGAAGGCTATTTGACGCGCGCCCTCGCCCTGCGCCCGAAGTTCCGCCAGGCTCACGTCAATTTAGGCAATCTCTATCTCGCCCGCGCCAAGGCGTCCTTTGAGACCGCTCAAGGCATTCAGCCGGATGCCACCGTCAAAGCCCGGCTTGACGCCGTGACGGCGCTTCTCGCACCCTAGCCCACGTCGGAACCGTAATCTGATTTCTCTCTTTTCGTTTAGCCAATTGCTATGAATCGCTTTTCCTCCCGCATC
>CAVJUB010000212.1:0-3451 GCA_963652545.1 Hallella faecis
CGAGCTACCGTTTGTTGCGCGTCAGCGAAGCTGATAGGCCGAAGGCCGCGCCATCAACGGTGGCCTAAGGGTAGCGGTTTCGCTGGAGACGACAGACGCACGTGAGAAGCCCATGCCTTTTTATAAGCCGCTCCTGAGATCCGTTGACCGTGTTCTTCCAGTTTCGAGGGAAGCTACTTTTTTACTCCTCATCTAACGATAAGCTCGCTCACCTTGTCATTCTGTCGTCTCTCCATGTGAAGGTTGCAGACCTGTCCTCGGTCCGACAGGTCCTTTCCCCAGAATGAGCTATGGGCCAGAAGAACGATGGATACGTCGTATTACAGGAATAACAGTGTTGTCAGCGTCAGCGAAGTGGTGTCGCTCGCATGCTGTCGCCATTAGGTTTGCGTGGGTAGAACCGCCAAGCGCGGTACAACCTGTCCTTCAGAAATCCAAGGCGCCACGGAGGACTCGCTTCCCCGACGCGTTGACGCTAATGAGGGATGCCCAAACGCTTGATGAGCATCCCTCATCGATGACGAATCCCTTACTGTTCTTCCGTCTTCGAAGCTTTTCTTACTTTCTTAGCTACTTCGCTTTGTTCTCTCAGAGAACGACCTTTTAGATTGATGAAATAGCTCGAATTTTTCAAACGATCCAGAATAGCATCTGCATGACAGTCGCCTCCCAGATACGCGTACCACTTTGGAAGCGGACGCTGGCTGGCAAGAATCAGAGCACCATTGTTTTCTTGACGTTCGATGAGCCATGACAGCAAGTCGTCCTGAGACGACTCGTCCAACGGAGTCATGACGAAATCGTCGATAATGATCAAGTGATATTTATTGAATTTACTCCTAAATTTTGCTATCTGATTATCCTTTCTCGCCATGCACAAACCTTCGATAAGTTCTGAGCCGCGCATATACAAGACCTTGAAACCATGAGCCAGCGCCTGTTTGCCGAGGCTCTTGATCAGCCAGGTTTTCCCCGTACCAGACAGGCCTATAACAATCACGTTTAGTAATACTGGTTGTTGCAACCAGTCGCACGTAGCCAGTTCATTGATCACCGCTTTATCTAGGCCGCGTGCGGAGTCATATGTCATACGACTGAGATCGCAGAGTTCATCATGGATTCCTGACTCCTTGTAATTGCGCTTGAGTCGTTTGTCCTTTCGAGAATCCACCTCAGCTTGTAGTATTGGAAGCAGGCGGTGGAGGAAGTCTTGTTCTGTTGCCCGAGGATCTTTTAGTTGCTCCTGACACGCCTGAAGAAAAGCTGGAATCTTTAATTCGTGGCACAAAGAAGCAACTGATTCCAGTGTTTTAGATCCGTTGGAGGTGTTTTTCTTAGTTGTCATGATTTTCTCCACCGTCAGAAAAATAGTCCGCTCCTCGAATTTCCGCTTCCTTGCAGGCGGGTAAAGCTTTCCGCTTGTGGTCTGATGGTACTTTGTCCGCCTTGCTGGAGTCTTCGTATTCGATGCAGACCTGTTTGAAAGTGGCATATGTCACTTCGGGCTTTGCCAATGTAATACGGCATATGTCCTCAAATTCACCAGTTTCCCACTTCTTCGCTGCAGTCACCATAGCGCGCAAATGGCGTCGAGCCATGCTATTGCTGTGTCGCGCGAACCGCTTTGCCAATTCAGTGGCATACGTGCCGTAGGACTTTGAAATCAAGTCAACCAGCTCATCGCGGTTCATAACGGTAGTTTTGAATTCGTCTGGTACGTAGTCAACTCGCGTCGGTTCATCACCTTCAGCTAAGGTGCGTAACCTTGACTCGCCGAGTAGTTCTTGTGTGTCCTTCAGAAAAATCTTCAAGTTCTGTGTCTCGTAATTCACAACAGCGAGAACTTCGCGGCCAACATATCCCCAGGGTACCGCGTAGCGACAGTTGTCAATGCGGATTCTGTCGCCATCGATCACTCTTCTTTCAAAAATTTTTGTCTTCAAGTTATAAGGAATGAATGGCAGTTTTTTCAGAACCCGTTTTTCCCCTTGGTCGTAACGAGATTTTCGAGTTTCGCCTTTGCGATCGGTAAGTGGCCGATTGTTGAGCTCCGTCAGCTGAATTGCGACAGCCTTGTTCATGTCCTTAATCGTGAAAAACTGACGATTGCTGAGTGGTCGCAATACAAATGCTTGAACCTGCTTAACCGCGTTTTCTACCAGCCCTTTGTAGGTAGGTTCTCTAGGGGCTACCGCTATACCTGTAGTTCCGAAATGATCACAAAAGTTTTTGAATTCCGGAGCTAAAACAGGGTCTGTGCGGTCCGGTTTTCGAACTAGTGGGGTCGAGTTATCGAGCCATAATTCTTCAGAGACTCCGCCAAAGAAGTTAAACATATCGCTGATGCTGCTGAGCCAGTCTTCCCGGGTTTGCCTGGGTGTAACGCAACAAAAGATGTAACCGGAGTAGCCAAGGACGCCGACAAATACCTGACCGACAAAGGGAACTCCGTGACTATCCTTGCCGGCCAAGGTATCGCCGCTGTAGTCAGCCATGGATACCTCAGAGGGGCGGAAGCTGTTGTGCAAGCACAAGCGCCGCAATCCCGGATCAGCATTCTCTTGGATCCGATGAAATTTCGCGTAAAACGATGAGCGGCTCATATGCGGCTTGTCGGGCGCCACCTTCAGGTAGTCCTCGTACAACTGTTGCACTGTTACGCCCGGGCGTTTTGACTCGACGAGCAGGTCCCCCCAGAGAGGCATGACAATCTTGGCGTTGCTCTTGCGTTGCCGAGCGAACAGCTCGCGAAACTGCTGGAGGTTGAGTGCCGCGATTTTCTCGTACGTCAGGCCCTTGGCTAGCGCGAGTTTCAGCCAGCCTCTGACCGTGGATTCGGGAACTTTCAGGGCCGCGGAAATCTTGGACGGGGAGTCGCCCAAGCCGTGCCTCCTCATGACTTCCGTCATATTTATAAGATTCAACATCGTTTGTAACCTGTTGAAAATAGGCCACTAACGGCGAGATCGTACATGAACTTAGTCACAAGAAGGCGCTGGCAGGAAATCGCCGTTGGATGGCACCACGAAAACCTTGGATTTATGCCAGTGCTGTATGCCAAGGCACTTAAGCGTAATTTAAGGATTATTTCGCGAAATTGTTGGACAAGCTCACGAAAAATATGGACGGCACCACCGGAAAGTAGGATTGATTCGCGGATTGTGTGGATTTTATGACAGTCCAGATGCCAAAATAGGCTTTTTGGACGAATCCGCGATTTTCTTGGATCGGTGCGCGGAAACCTTGGATGGGAGCGCGAGAATAGTTGGACGAGTCCACGAAGGTTAAGGACGAACTCACGACTTCAGTGGATTTTTAACATCGGTCATGCCACGGAGGGCCGGATTTTTCCGCGGAAATGTTGGATTTTCCCCGCGAAAATTCTTGGACTATGCATTGAATCTGAAGACGAATGTCTTTTTGCGTCTTCACGACCTTTCTGATGAGGTCT
>CAVJUB010000213.1:0-3440 GCA_963652545.1 Hallella faecis
GGCTTGTCGACGGGCTGAAAGCGCGGTTTTCATGGCGGATTCCGATCGGAGCCGCAGTAGCGTGGCGCTGGCGCAGCTGCAGCCGAGCGTGCTTCTTGAAGCGGCGCCGCCGCTTCTGATCGACGAGTGGCAGGCAGCGCCGTCACTTTGGGATGCTGTTCGCCTCGAAGTGGACGAGCGGCAGGCGACGGGGCAATTCATTTTGACGGGATCCGCCGTGCCGGCGGATCGCTCCAAGATCTTTCACACCGGAACGGGACGCATTGCTCGACTGAGAATGCGGCCAATGAGTCTCTGCGAATCCGGCGACAGCAGTGGTGGCGTTAGTTTGGGCCCCCTTTTTGAAGGCTGTTTTTCGGCTTGTCGAAGCAAGCTCGGCTATGAGGACGTGGCGTTTTTGGTTTGCCGCGGCGGCTGGCCGGCGACGCTTGACCAGACGCCGGTTGAAGCGCTGACGCGAAGTCGAGAGTGCTTCGAAGCGGTGGTGAGCGGAGAAAGGCTTCGAGCGGACGGCGTGAAGCGCCGACCGGAATGGTTCAAGCGGCTGATGCGCGTCTGCTCCTTGCATCAGGGAGCTCCGCTGTCGCTCGCCAGCTTGTCAAAAGCCCTGCAGGCGGACGGGCAGTATGTCAGCACGAAGACCTTGAGCGATTACCTCGAGGCGTTGGCCGGCGCCTTCGTGACGGAGGATGTGCCGGCGTGGCGGCCGAAGCTGCGCACGAAGACGGCCATACGAACGACGAGCGTTCGGGCTTTTTCGGACCCGTCCTTCTGCGCCGTCGCGCTGGAGCTGAAGCCCGAGGAATTGATGAGGCGGCCGGATGTCTTTGCCTCGGCTTTCAAGGCGTTGTGCCTTCGGGACTTGCGAGTCTATGGCGATTTGCTGGACGGCATGGTCTATCACTACCGTGACAAGAACGATCTGGAATGTGACGCGGTGCTGCATCGCCGCAACGGCACTTATGGACTCATCGAAATCAAGCTGGGCGGCGAGGAGGCCATTGAACACGGCGCCAAAACGCTGAAGGCGCTTGCCGGAAAAATCGATGAGACGCGCATGGAAAAGCCGGCATTTTTGATGGTGCTCACCGCTGTCGGAGATTTCGCCTATCAGCGCGAGGACGGCGTTTTCGTGGTGCCGGTCGGCTGCCTCAAGTACTGACGAAAACGACGAAGCCGCCCGAAGGCGGCCTCGATCTGATCTGGATCAGCGGCGGCG
Organism: Hallella faecis; assembly: GCA_963652545.1. Classification (GTDB taxonomy): domain Bacteria; phylum Pseudomonadota; class Gammaproteobacteria; order Burkholderiales; family Burkholderiaceae_F; genus Duodenibacillus. The sequence goes on from CAVJUB010000213.1 coordinate 1,220, forward strand.
GAACTTCAGCACCATGCCCGGCGGCAGGTTGGAGCTCACCGATTCAAAGCGGCTGTCGTCAGAGCGCTTGGCGTCCTGACGGTGGAAGCGGCGGTCGTCTTCCTTCACGAGCGTGGAGACGATGTCGGGCCGGCGGCGCCGCTCTTCCCAGTGGTGTTCCGAGCGCGGGCGACGCGTGTCGTCAAAGCGCCGGCCGCGGGATTCGCCGCTGGGGCGAGCGTCGTCTGCACGGCGGGGGCGGCGCTCTTCAAAACGGCGGCCTTCCGCGGTGTCATCACGAAAGCGGCGGTGTTCATCCCGGCGTTCATCGCGCCGGGCGTCGCCGCGACGCTCCGTAGAACGCTCCGCCGAGCGCGGCGGGCGACGGGGCGTGGGGGCGGATTCCTTCGTTGCACGGGCGGCTTCGGGCGCCGGGCGGCGCACCACCTTCTTTGTGAAGCGCTCGCTCGCGTCCGTGGTGGTCTCCGTCTTGCCTTCCGTCGAGCGGGGCGCCGTGCGGGCGCTTTCCTGCTTCTGGCGCGCGGCGCGGCGGGCTTCGCGCATCTTCTGCAGCTCTTCGGCGCGCTTTTGATCGCGCTCGGCGTCGTCGCGGGCGATGTCTTCGGGGACGGCCCCTTCGTAGCCCACGGCCTCCTGCGTGGCGATGCGCTTCTTGAGAAGCTTCTCCACGGCGCGCAGGTAGTCCTTCTCGTCAGGGGAGACGAGGCTCACGGCGTGGCCGGGATGTCCCGCGCGGCCCGTGCGGCCGATGCGGTGCACGTAGTCTTCGGCGACGTTGGGAAGTTCGTAGTTGACGACGTGAGGCAGCCCTTCGATGTCGAGGCCCCGGGCCGCGATGTCGGTGGCGACCAGGACGCGCACGGAGTGATCCTTGAAGCCCGCAAGCGCCTTCGTGCGCGCCGACTGGCTCTTGTTGCCGTGGATGGCGGCGGCTTTGATGCCGTCCTTTTCAAGCTGTTGCGCGAGGCGGTTCGCGGTGTGCTTCATGCGGGTGAAAACGAGCACCTGCTCCCACTGGTTGTCCACGATCAGGTCGCGCAGGAGCTCGCGCTTGCGCTTTTTCGCAATCGTGAAGGCCTCCTGCTCGATGATCGCCGCCTCCTTGTTGCGGGCGATCTCGATGTTCACCGGATCCTTCAGGAAGGAGTCGGCGAGGTCGCGGATTTCGTCGCTGAAGGTGGCGGAAAAGAGCAGGGTCTGGCGTTTCTCGGGGAGGAACTTCAGAATCTTGCGGATGTCGTGGATGAAGCCCATGTCGAGCATGCGGTCGGCTTCATCGAGCACGAGGAATTCGACGCTTTCAAGCGTCACGTTCTTTTGCCCGAGGTGGTCCAGCAGGCGCCCCGGGGTGGCGACGAGAAAGTCCACGCCGCGCGCGAGAGCCTGCGTCTGCGGATGGATGCCGACGCCGCCGAAGACGAGCGCCGTCGTGAGCTTCGTGTTGGCGGCGTAGGCCTTGAGGTTCTCGTCGATCTGCGCCGCGAGTTCGCGGGTGGGCGCAAGAATCAGGGCGCGCACGTGACGAGCGGTGCGCTTTACGGGCGCTTCGAGCATCTTGGTGAGGATGGGCAGCGAGAAGGCGGCGGTCTTGCCGGTGCCCGTCTGGGCGGCGGCGAGGACGTCGCGGCCTTGGAGCAGTTCGGGGATCGCCTTCACCTGAATCGGGGTCGGGCTTTCATAGCCCATCGCCGCGACGGCGCGCGTCAGAGGCTCCGGGAGACCCAGAGCGGCAAAAGGATTGGTCACTTGATGAAATCCAATGACGGTGCGGCGAACGTCTGCAGACGGCGAAAACTTCGCGCCGCCCTCCGGCCGGCAGAGGCCGCACCTGATTTATGTGAGGAGCGCCCGTGAGAGGCGGGCGCCCGGAGAAGGCCGCTTCGGAAAACGACAGTGCCGCCGGTCGGACGACGGCATCGGCGAAGGGGCCTTCGGTCAAAGGTCCGCGCATTGTACCGTGAAGACGCCGGGCGTGGAGGCGGTGGCGGGAAAGAAGGCAAAGAGGCGACAAGTCAAGCAAAATCAGGAATTAAGGTCTTCTGGCGGCGTGCGGCGGGGACGCCCGAGCGTTTGACCGCCCGAAAAGGCTTCTATACGATTCGAAAATCGATCGAAGGCGTCGCGTTTTTCATTACGAAAACGGACGTCCATTCATTTAAAATTAATTTTTTATTTATGAATAAATATACTACCCCCCCCCAGAAAACAGGAATAATTTAAT
>CAVJUB010000214.1:0-3421 GCA_963652545.1 Hallella faecis
GCCCGGATTGAGCACGGCGTAGAAGCGCCCGAGGCGTTCAATGATCCACGCCTCCTGCTGAGGCACGACAAGAAAGCCCTTGTAGCAGAAGAGCACCGCCACGGCCATGAGGACGACGGACAGAATGTAGAACTCCGAGAGGAAAGACATGTTGGTCCTTTTGAAAAAAAGAGGCGGCAGGCCCCGAGTCGAAAGCCGCCGCCCTGAAAACGCTTCGCCCACGACACACAAGAAGACGAAGCGATTTCCCAAAAGCCGCCGAGGTGTCGGAATGGCGGCTAGGAGGATGAGGAATTACTTATTGCCGAGACCGAGCCAGCCCATCAAGTCAGGCGAGAACCCGCCCAAAATGCGCTTGTCCGGGGCCACGACGTAGGGGACGCCTTCGATTTCCAGCTTCTCCATGATCGTGTCCGCTTCGTCGGACGCCGCTTCCGCCGCGCCCTCACCCACCTTGCAGCCCTTCTTCTGCTTCAGCTTCTCGATGCCGTCCTTGCCGGCGACGAGAGCCTTCCACTTGTCAGCGGGCTTTGCGTCAGCGCAGTAGAGCTTCTGAGAGAGCTCTTCGCTCACTTCGCCCAGAAGGCCGATCACCACGAAGTCAAAGGTGTACTTCTTGAAGAACTCCGGATTGCCGTTCACCTGATCCATGAGCTTGTGGCACCACGAGCAACGGGGATCCACGAACACGGTGACGTGCTCCTTCCCCTTGCCCATGCTGACGACGTTCAGCTTCTTCACATCAAAGCCCTTCGCCTTCAGATCGACGGACGTGGGCTTTGCCTTCGGCTGGGGCGTCGCGGCTTGCGCGGGCTGAACCTTCTTTTCAAGGAAGTTGCGCAGACTCGCGGGCTTGCCGCTTGCCGTGCGTCCGTCAGGCGCCACGAGGTAGGGAACGCCGTTGAACCCCAATGTCGTGCGGGCTGACTGGCTCTTGTTGTAGCGGGAGTTGTCGCAATCGGACGCCGCTTCCAGTTTGTCGATGCCCTTCTTGCCCTTGCGAAGCGCTTCCCACTTCGCGTCATTGTCCTTCGTCTTCGCGCAGGAAATCGCCTTCGCAAGACGCTGGCTTTCCGGTCCGAGGATGCCCACGACCACAAAGCGGAACGTGTAGTCCTTCTGAATCGCCTTGTCGGCGTTCACTTCATCCATGAGCTTGTGGCACCAGCCGCACTGCGGGTCCACAAAGACCGTCACCACTTTGGCCCCGGTCCCCACCGTCACGAGGTTCATGCCGAGGATGTCGTAGTTCGTGAGATCGACCGTTTCGTCCGCATCGGGCGCGGCGGGCGCCGGAGCGGGCTGAGGCGGCGCCACGCGGTTTTCAAGGAAGCCGCGCAGATCCGCGGGCTTCCCTCCTGCCGTGCGTCCGTCAGGCGCCACCACAAACGGCACCCCGTTGAAGCCGAGGCCCGTGCGAGCCGCCTGACTCTTCTTGAAGACCTCATCCCCGCAGAGCAGTTTCTGGGAGAGCTTGTCGATGCCCTTCTTGCCCTTTCGAAGCGCATTCCACTTCTCCGCCGCGTCCTTCGTGCTCGCGCAGGACATGGCCTTCGCCAGCCGCTCGCTTTCAGGTCCGAGGATGCCCACCACGACAAAGCGGAACGTGAAGTCCTTCTTGATGGAGTCATCCGACTCCACTTCTTCCATCAGCTTGTGGCACCAGCCGCACTGCGGATCCACGAACACCGTCACCGTCTTCGGACCCGTGCCCACGGTGACAAGGTTCAGGTGATCCACGTCGTAGGGCGTGAGGTCCACGCGCTTTACTTCCGGCTGGGGAGCCGCGGCGGGCGCCGGGAGCTTCGGTGCGGAGCGGATCACGTCGGGCGCCGTCTGAAGACCCGCCGAGCGCAGATCCTTGCCTTCAAGGAACGCCATCAGGTCACGCGGCTTGCCGCGGGTGTACGTGCCGTCATGATTGATGACGAACGGAACGCCGCGGATGCCCATCAGGTAGCGCTTGATGTCCGTTTCGCGAAGCACCGTCTGATCACAGGACTCTTCCTGTTCCAGCGCTTCAATCGCCTTGTAGCCCGCCTTCAGGGCCTCCCACTTCTTCGCGGGATCCTTGTCCTTGGCGCAGTAGAGCTGCTGAGCGAGCTTCACAGACTCCGGTCCGAGCGTCGCGACGATGATGAAGTCAAACGTGTAGTCCTTCTTGAGATCGGGCTTCGCCTCAATCTCATCCATCAGCTTGTGGCACCACGTGCAACGCGGATCCACGAAGATCGTCACGTGCTTGCGGCCCGTGCCCACCGACACGGAATTGAAGTCCGCCGGGTCAAAGCCCATGTTGTCGAGATTGATGTGATGCACCGCATAGTCAATCTCGTCGATGGTGTTCAGGGGCTTCAAGTTCCAGATGTCCACCATCTTGCCCTTCAAGGCGAAGCGGCCATTGTCGATCATGTACATGATCTCGCCGTCCGTCTTGGCAATGGCGCGAATCTGATTCGCGTCGATGTTGACGATCTTCTTGATGAGCGGCTGTTTCTTCAACTGCTCGGCCAAAGCCGCCTCATCGGGCGCTTCAATGGCTTTGCCGCCCGCCACCTTGGCTCCGGTCGCCGCAGGCTTGCCGTCCTTGAGGTTTTCCGGGAGGACGCCGCCGTCCACGATGGTTGCCAGCTCTTCCCGAACGTTCGGGGCCTTCACGCCCGCCTTGGCGGCGAGCTGATTGAGCTTTTCCTGCAAATTGTCGAGGCCCAGCGCACCGCCGGCGGCATAGGCGTTCGTGAACGCCAGAAGCACCGACGACGCCACGAGCGTCAGCGTAGATTTCTTGATGAACATGACTCTGAATGCGAAATGAAAGTGGGGGTCGGGGCTTTTGGCCCGCAAATCGCACTCAGGCTACAAACACGCTTCGTCCAAAAAGTCGCTCGTCTTAGCGGTTTTCGCGAAAAACGCCAGAGCGGCCCGTGTGAACATGTTCACACGAAGAGAGTCCGCCTCTCGGGACGCTTTGCTTTGGGGCGCCCGGCGCCCGTGCGATAAAATCAACGTAATCAATTATTCCTGAGACGATCAACCATGAAATCGCTTCCTCTCGGCCAACAGTCCTTCGCCGATCTGATAACTGGTAACAACTATTACGTTGACAAAACGCCGTTCATCAAAGCGGTGATGAAATCCGCCGCTCAGGTGCTGCTCATCACGCGTCCGAGGCGCTTCGGAAAGACGCTTTTCTTGGACACAATGAGGTGTTTTCTGGAAATTGATCGGGACAACCCCGGCAACAGCGACGCCAACGCCCGGCTCTTTGACGGCCTCAAGATTCTTGAAGACAAGCCCTTCTGTGACGCATGGATGGGACAGCATCCCGTCATCAGCCTGTCGCTGAAGGACATCTTGGGAAGCTCATTTGAATTAGCCTACAAGAAATTCGCCAATCTTCTGTGCGCACTGGCGGATCAGC
>CAVJUB010000215.1:0-3418 GCA_963652545.1 Hallella faecis
AAAGAGTGCAGTTTGAGCGTTCTGAGTCCAACAGCCGATGTGCGGTGGTATCAGAGTAAGCTCCCCATAACCCCCTGAGGCGAATTTTTAGAAATCGCCAGAATGCAAGCCATGAAAAACCACTGGAGTCCTTCATGGCTTCTTCCCTCAATTGGCCCCTGGTCTATGACCGGTTCGCCCGCAGCGGCTTGACGCCGGCAGAGTTCTACCGTCGGTGTTCTGAGTGCTGGCTCCTTGAGTCGCCGCTGCCGTCCTTTGCCACCTTCCAGAAGCACCTTCGCCGAGAGCTAACTCGGTGCATCTGTTCCCTGCCTTCGTCGCGTCCCCGCCGTGTTCGCTCTCGTGCCCAAACCACCCGCGCAAGTTTCAGTGGCGCGTTCACTGTGCGCACCATCGGTGCCGGCATTCGAATCGCCATCGCACGGGAGGCGGCATGAAGCTCAAATTTTCAGACATGCGCATCACGCTCGTTGTGGCGCCGTACGACATGCGCTCCGGCTACCACCGGCTGGCCCAGATCGCCAATGCCTTGTTTGACATCGACGTCAATGCCGGCGGCGATCTCGTCGCATTCATTTCCCGGGACCGCGGAGTCTGCAAGGTTATTTGGAGCGACGAGCATGGCACAGCCCTGCTTGTTCGGCGACTTCACGTCGGTCGCTTCGAGTCATTCCTTCAGGAGGTTGAGACGAATCCTTGCAAGCGCTTTACAACGACCGATCTGGAATCTTTCCTTGACGGCGTTCCCCTGAAAACACGGCGAAAGGGCCAATAAAGGCAAGACAGTGATTTGCCAAAAATCGCCAGGGGCGAGAAGCGTAGTGCAAATGCCTTTTCCGGCCGGTCTAATGCATCAGCAAGGGGCGTTCTCCATAAGCAACGACATTTTTGTCATCCGCCCCAGGTTTCGTCGAATACGGACTATTTTGATCGGTCGCTAACTGTTGATATACGACAATCATTACTTGACTTTTGATGAGAATGTGCTACTATTCGCATATCCTAATTTCCCTGGCCCCATAAGGTCTTCCGTCATGCCCGACACGAGCCCGAAAAAACTTGACGCATCACCCAATCAACGCGGTGATGACCAGGCTCTGCCTCGGTGCCAGCTCGAGGAGCTTGAGGCTCTTCGAAAAGAGAAAGCCCAGCTTCTCGCCAAGATTGACTCAGTCAATGCTGAAAACGAAAAGCTCGCCAAGGAAAACGCCGATCTGAAGAAGCGAATGGATGCGGCGGAGCAATCGGCCATCGTAGTGATGACCGCCCTGCTCAAGGCGGCGAACATTGAGTTCAAGCCTGGCGAGGATCTGCCAAAGGCAGACTTGAACCGCCTGCATGACATTCTGGACAACGTGGCAAGCACGCTGCTCACAGCGGCGCAGTGCAACGGCATATTGAAGTACGCTTTTTCCAAAAAGTCGGAAAAGACGAAGAGCCTCTTCAAGGCCAAAGAGCCCTCCAAGGAGGAACTTGAGCATGAGCGGGATCTCCTCGAGAAGAAGCTAGAGGGGATCAAGGCTCAGCAGAAAGCCTTGGAGACGGGAATGGGGCACCATCGAAAGCACGCCAAGACCGCTCAAACAATGGATCCCGATGATCCCACCACGCGAGCTGTCGCAGGCATTGCCGATCACCCCATGCCGGAGTCGCCTGAACAGGACGACAAAACGGCATCGCTCAATGGAAAGCTGACTGCAGGACGTCAAGCCATCGACAAGGAAGGACTCGAGACGCTCAACTTGTTCAACAACGGACAGGCGGGACACTGGGAGTTCAAGTGCCCTTGTTGCGGCAAGACCAACGCTTGGAAACAGATGGGCCAGAAAGAGGTTGTCCTGAGAACGGTAAATGCTCTCGTGTCAGAAATGCTGCGGAGTTGCACCGTTGAAGTGCCCGTATTCCAGTGCGAGTGCGGCTTTATGCATCAGGAGTTTCCGAAGGGGGCATCAGTGCCCTGTTGCGAAAAACAAGGCACGTTGTCCATGGCGCTAGTGGTTCAAGCTGGTGTGTCTCAGACGATAGGTCTTCCAGTCAACCGGATTGAAGGCATGCTCATCCCCAGCAAGGAGGAGATACAGATCGGCAGCGACACGCTTCTGCGCAACACTCATCGTTGGGCGGATTCCGGCCCTGGCGGTCACCTGATGACAGCCATGTTGGAATCGGCTCGAAGCCGAGAAGGCATTGCCTTTGACGAAACGCCGACGGAAATCCTTCAGCCAAAAGGCAAAAGCAAAAAGAAGGTGAAGTCTGTCAGCAAGACGGGCAACGTCCTTGTCATCTCAAGCCTTCCCGGCGATGCTCATCCCTTTGCGGTCTACAACCGCACGGATGGCCGCAGTGTGAACGCCATCAAGGCGGCGCTTGATAAATGGATGCCCGAAGTCGTGGTGACGGATGGCTGCACAACGTATGACACCGTGTTGGAGGAAATGCAAGCGGATCATTGCTTGCCGGAAGCGATCCAGCATCAAGTGTGCTGCGTGCACTTTCGCCGCTTGTGCTTGAAGGCTATTGACATCCCTGCGATGAACGCGGTCTTGCAAGGGCCCAATGGCGAAGCGGCCACGATCAAGGGGATCTGCGGCAAAAAGCCAGAGTTTCTGATGCTTTCCGTGGTCGACGCCTTCTCCAAGATCTACGCATACGAGGAGACGTTGCAGCGGCAACCAAACGAAGACATTCAAGCGTGGCAAACGCGAATACGGGAATGCCGGCAAAAGCACGCCGCTCCGCTGATGGATGACATCGACCGTCTGATGAAGACGATGACGCCAATGTGCGCTCGGTTCGAAAAAGGACGCTGGGTGTCGCTCAACAAGACAGCGCCGGTGAACAAAGCGGTGGTTTACTACTTGAACCACCGGGATGGCTTGCGCCATTTCCTGACGGATCCCCGCGTGCCGCCGGACTCGAACGTTGTTGAGCGGGCCATCCGCTTCTATGTCCTCTACAAGCAGGCCGCCCACTTCAAGCAGTCGACGGCGTACAACGACAGCCTGTGCGTCTGGTTCTCGCTGGCCCATACCGGTCGTATGTGCGGGATTAAGGATGTGGCACGCTGGCTGGTTGACTTCAGCGAGGCGTACTACAAGCATTGCTACGACTGGACGCTGACGCGTCAGTGGGAGCAAGGCAGCAAATCCTTGTACGTGGAGGCTTTCGACCCTGAGGTGATCGACAAGTTTGATTTTGAGCCGTGGCTTCCGTGGAACTACGCTGCCGCGGAACACGCGTAAGAGTTTGCCACCTGATCGAGGCGGGGGAGTCTGAATGCTCGGACTCCCCCTTTTTTCATTTGATGTTGACGCGGATCAAACCGAAAAGGGGTTATGGGGAGCTTACTCACCTTCAGCCATCAAAAAAAGTTGCGCCTCCGCGCGTGCCATAATAATCAGCTGTCTTCCTTCAACCG
>CAVJUB010000216.1:0-3417 GCA_963652545.1 Hallella faecis
GTCTTGTCCGCTGCGGAGAACCTGCCGGAAGACGCCGCGGCCGCGCGGATCATCGTAAGCTCCCCATGCCTCCAGTAGCCCCCTAAACAATCTGCAAAATGCATGGCACATCCAATTTGAGGAGCAACCATGCAATCCCGCATTGACTGGCCTGGTCTCTGTAACGACTGGGCGGCATCAGGTCTTTCCAAACAGCGTTACTTCCTGTCGACGCGCATCGAAAGGTTCGTGCGCTACGGCGTACTCCCCGGTTTCTCGGCCGTAATGCACCACTTGGCTGCCTACGAAAAGAGCAGTACGGAAACGGACAAGGTATCCGCACAGCCCCACAATGAACCGGCGATCATCCATCACTTGAACGCACAGGACGTGCGAGCGGCGCTCTCCGGGGTGGGTACTTACGGTGACGACAGCGCGGTCAACAACCACGTCACGCTGGTGCTGGCCAACGGCACGACGATTGAGTTCGAGGCCGAGAACGCGGAACGCTTTGCCCTTCAAGCGCTTTCACTGGGGAGACTGGAATGAAACTTGACCTCAGCAACTACAAAATCCATCTGGCCTTCTGTCCCGTGGACATGCGTTGCGGCTATCGTTCACTGAATGTCATCGCAACGGCCTGCCTCGGCATCGACATCGATCAAGGACACGATTGCGTTGTCTTCGTTTCATCTCGTCGTACGATTTGCAAGGCTATCTGGGCTGACGAAACTGGCGCAACACTGTTGACTCGTACCCTTCGCCGCGGTCGGTTCCAACACCTGCTAAACCGTGTGCAAGGAGACAACGCGGCAGAAATCACCAAGCAAGAACTACTGGACTTTCTTGATGGAGCTTCCGTTCAACGAAAAATCCGGGATTTCTCACAGATTGTTGATTTAGATCAAAATCGCTGATTTTGAACGATAAATGTCGATCTGAGGAGGCACTCGAAATGCCCATTTGCGGGCATCAGAAGGCCCCTGGGAGCGCGTTCGTTTTGTACTACCGAGGCGGGGTACATCTACCGATTTCAGTGCTCTCAAAACGCTTGTAAAGTGCCCTAGCGAGGCTGTTTCAAATTTGATATTAAACGAGAAACGACCTTGTCTCTTCTATAATTAGACCATCTTTAACCAGCCACCCTGGCTTCCGCATCATGAGCAAAAAAGACGACGAAATAGCCCGTTTAAAGGCCGAGCTTGAAGAAGCGAAGGCCAGGGCTACCGATGCGGAAGCAAAGGCAGCACGCCTCGAAAAAGAACGGGACGCGGAGCGAAAACAGCGAGAATCGATTCAGGCGTTCGTATGCCTGTTTCCTGAAATTGGCAATCTTTCAGGCAAGTGCCTCGAGGTGTTGGAGCACATGGGGAAAGATCATCCGGCAGGCGTGTATGCCATTTGGAAAAAGACGCTATGTGAGATACGGGACTGCTTTTTGGCCCTGGCTCAGGATCGTACCATCAAGCGTTGCCTTAAGAAGGGTTCCGAAAAAATTGGCCGTCGCAAAAAGGGCAAAAAATCAACCCTTGAAGAACAACTCATCCGCGCAAAAGATGCAGTTACCAAGGCGACGAAGGCTGTGGAAAAAAGTACGTCAGACCTGCGGAAAGCCACGGACTTAATGAACAAGGTTGCAGCAGCCAAGGGGGCGGAGAATCCCTCCAATCCTCTCGACAAAGCGGCGGCAGCTATTGCAGGAACACCAGAACCAGAAACTCAAGAATTTCCGACAATCCCTCCCGAAGGTCGAAAGGTTCCTGAGGAAAAAGTCGAGGCACAGAAAAACTCAGCGGAGTGTGAGCCGTCGAACAAAGCGTGTCCCTGCTGTGGCCGCATTACCGGCCTTATTACGGGACGCGTTCACGCTGAGCCGTTTCGCGCTCTCGCCAATCGATTTAGTGAGATGGCCACTTTCTTGGCGACAGCAACACAGCATTGTTACTGTCCGTCATGTGACGAGGCCTTCTACACCACAACCAGCGATGACGTACCGTCCAAACCCGGACGGCAGATGGGGCAATGGCCGTTGATCAAAGCCGCCAAGCTTTACTGTCTCGGCATTCCGTTGGACAAGCTTCAAAGCTTGATATTCGCTCCAAGCTCACGTCTCGGAAACGGCACGCTCGGCGACAACTTGCATGAATGGGCACTCGACACAGGGAAGCCTTTGCTTGATTCTCTTGTCCCTGTCTTGGGCAGTCAGCACGCCCTGTTGATGGATGAAACGTGGTTTGTGGTGCTCCAAAGCAGGGGGCAGGGAATTTGTGAGACTCCCGCCGAGGATGACCAACGAAAGAAAGACTACATCGTCGTACAGTGCTCGACGTTTATTGAGCGGCATCGTTGCTACCGTTTCCTCTATGTTGGCAGTCGTGCCACCGAGAGCATCCACAGTGCTTTGGATGGCATGCACCCAAAGGTCTTGGTATCCGACGGGTACAGCCCCTACGCCTCCTATTGTGATCAGGGCGAGGATCGTCCTGTTGCCCAGAATTGCAACGCCCACTTCCGCCGTGAAATCATTGATGCCTTGGAGATTCCAAAGCTCAACAAACACTTGTTTGAAACGGATCCGGAAAACGCGCTTAAGAAAGCGCAGGAGCTTTGCAACAACGGCTCAGTAGCCTACTACTTGTGCATGGTGCTTGAGGCCTACTCCAAGATCTACGGCAACGAGGCGTCTCTCATCCGAGAAGATGACGAAACGGACGAAGCCTTCCTCCAGCGTGTGCAGAAAAGCCGCAATGAGTATGCCCGCCCGCTGATGGATCACATCGATACCATCATGTGCGAACTCGCCAAAACGCTGACGCGACAAACGCGAACAGGCAAGTACGAGTCCCTTGACAAGACGCGTCAAGCCGGGGCTGCGGTGGTGTACTACATGAACCGCCGCGAAAACTTCCGGGTCTTCCTTGACGATCCACGGGTGCCACCGGATTCCAACGCGGTCGAGCAAGCTATCCGACCAACCACTGTGCTTAGGAAGGCATGCGACTTTAAACAGTCGCGGGAGCGAATGTCTAGCTTGTGCATCTTGATGTCGCTCTTCGAAACAGCCAAGGCGAATGGAATCACTGCCAATGACTTTGAGCAGTGGCTCCATGACTACTCGCGCGCCTACTACATCTACCGCGCTAACAAGACGCTTACCCGCAAGGTACGGGCGAGTGCCTCTATTGCTGCCGCCCTGGACCCCAAGTTGATGTCCTTTGATCCTGATGCCGGCGAGGGCTTCGACTTCGCAAGCTATCACCCCTGGAACTACAAGAAGCGCCAGAAGTAGCGTTGCGTTGCACCGTCTCCCCTAACAAAAACGACCGCAGTGGCGGTCGTTTTTGTTAGGGGTTTCCCTCAATTTTTTGGGGTATAGGGAGCTTACGATTCTCATGTCCGCCTTCGTCCCATTCGCTGTCGTCGCGGCCTGCCTTCTCC
>CAVJUB010000217.1:0-3381 GCA_963652545.1 Hallella faecis
ACGGCCGTCCCCAGCCAGAAGCTTTGCGTGAGCGAAGCGCCGATCCAAATCACGCCGAAAACGCAGCTCATCACCGGCGTGAAGTAGGACGCCACGGAAAGCACCGGCACGCTGCCGTAGAGCATCCCGTGCGTCCAGCAACCGTAGGCAAGCCCTGCGGCAATACCGCCCGCCAGAACGCTCACGGCGCCCTTGACGGTCACCGACATCTCCCCGCCGAACCCCGCGGCCCACATCAGCCCGAAGACGAGCGTGTCCGCCGCGAAGATCACGGTGCTGAAGTTCTGCCCGCGCCCCCAGAGCTTGGTGAAGATCGAATAGGCCGTCCAGAAGAGCGCGGCGCCCAAGGCGAGCACGTAGCTCAACGGGTTGTCCGCTGCGTGAGAAAAGAAGGCGGAGAACGAGAAAGCGCCGCCCGAAATGATCCAGAAGACGGAGGCGATGCAAAGCACCATGCCAGGTGCGAGCATCCAAGTCGCCCGCACGCCTGTAAAGAGCACGGCGGCGACAACCGTGGTGGCGGGCCAGAGGTAGTTCACCATGCCCACCTCCATCGTCTGCGCGCCGCCCGTTGAAAGGTAGACGGCCAGCACGAGACAGACCGTGCAGGCGACGGCGCTCGTGAGCCCCCAGAAAAGGTAGCGGCGGTCCGCCTTGCGCCAGTCCGGCACGCCGACGCTCAAAAAGAGCGCGACAGTCGCCACGGCATACAAAAGGCATTCGCCCGGCGCCACGCCGAAGCCCTCGACCACGGCGCGCATGAGCGGCACGTTCATGGCCCACATGACGGGACCGATGACGCCGATCAGCGTCGCCGCCGTCGGACTCCGAAGCTTCTCAGCGGAAATTTCCATGACTTCCTGACCTCCGAAGCTTCAGTGTATCGCTGCGGCCGCGTCATTCACACGACGGACGCACCTCCAGCTTCAGACGGTCACCCACTCCACGTCATGCCCCGTCGCCGGCAACCACTTCTCAAAGAGGTCCTTCACGGCGATCCGCAGGCTCGCGGCGTTGCTGCAAGGGTGGCAGTCCACATAGTCAAAGTTGAGCAAGTCCCGGTCGGCGAGCACCTTCACTTGGTGCGCCTCATCAAACATCAGCCCCAGGCACGTGACGGCGCCGGGATAGGTGTGCAGCAGCTCCTTCATCTTCTCGGGACTGCCGAAGGACAAATGACCGCAGGCGAGCTGCTTAGCCATGTCTTTGGAGGAGAAGCTCTTTTCCGCGGGCAGAAGCAGCAGGTAGTGCGTCTTTTTCTTCGCGCAGAGAAAAAGGTTCTTCATGCAGTGCGACCCCAGCAGGGCCGCGATCTTCGCGCCCTCCTCCGTCGTCATGATCGGTTCGTGGTCATGGCGGCGGTAGTCGATGCCAAGCGACTTGAGCTTCGCTTCCACAGCCGTTTCTTCGGGCGTCATGCGGACTCCTTTCAAAGCGAGAAAAAGCGCCCGGCAGATCTCGTCACCGGGCGCAAAACAACCACAGGAATGATAGCCGCGGAGAGCGGGGAGCCTCTCCGCAACGGGCAACGCTAGCCGCGCTTCTTCGCCTTGAAGTCAGCGATCGCCTTCGCCATTTGCGCAGGCTCCGTCATCAGCATCGGATCGATCATTTCCTTGGCTTCCGCTGCGGTCATGAGGCCCATCTCCACCACCGCCTGAGCCACCGTCACGCCGTGCTGCTCGCAGTAATGGGCGACGCGCACGCCGTCCGGGTAGGAGAAGGTCGCCGCCACCACCGTCGAAAGCGCGATGGAGCCGTTGGCTTCCTCCGCACAGCGCTTGCGATTGGCCGTAATGCCGTCCACGCAGTCGCGGCGCAGGATGACGAGTTCTTCAGCCACCAACTGCAAACTCTCAAAGAGGCACTTGTAGAACGTGGCGTCCCAGACGTTCAAGTCGAGCTCGCCTTCGTCGTAGGCCATGGCGATCGCCACGTCGTTACCCACGACCTGATGTGCGATCTGAATCACCATTTCGGGCACCGTCGGATTGATCTTCCCCGGCATGATGGAGGATCCAGGCGAAAGCGCCGGCAGGTTGATTTCCATCCAGCCCGCACGCGGCCCGGAGCTCATCAAGCGCAGGTCCTTCGAAATCTTCGACACCGAGGTCGCCACTTCCTTCACAAGCCCCGACACCGTCACCATGAAGTCCGGATTCTGGAAGCCGTCAAAGAGACTTTCCGCGGGCTTCACCGTTTCGCCGTACTGTTCGGAAAGGTACTTGTAGAGCGCGTCCATGTAGCCAGGATCAGCGCCCAGCCCCGTGCCGATGGCGGAGCCCCCCATCACGATTTCAAAGCAACCCGGACGCGCGGCCTTGAGCTTGGCAGCGAGACGCTTCATGAGCGTCGCAAAGCCCTCGAATTCCTGACCAAGCGTGAGGGGCAGCGCATCCTGCCAGCAGGTGCGGCCCACTTTCACGACGTCCTTGAACTCCTCGGCCTTCTTCGCGAAGGAAGCCTGCAGGGCTTCAACGCCCACAATGATCTTGTCCAATTCCGGCGCGATCGCCAGATGCTCCGCGGACGGAATCGTGTCGTTCGTGGACTGCGCCTTGTTCACATGGGTGTTGGGGTGCACCGTGTCCTGCCCCTTGTGCCCCGTGAGAATCTCGTTGGCGCGGTTGCCGATCACTTCGTTCACATTCATGTTGACGCAGGTGTAGCCGCCGCCCTGCCACATGTCGAGCGGGAACTGGTCGTCAAACTTGCCGGCGTAAACCTCGTCAGCCGCCTGCGCGATGGCCTGGCCGATTTCGGGCGTGATGGCGCCGATTTCAGCATTGGCGCGAGCGCAGGCCTTCTTGATCTGCGCCAGGGCGCGATGCATGCCAGGATAGAAGATCACCGGCTGGCGGGCGGTGCCCGACACCTTCACCATGCGGTGTGTCTGAATGCCGTAGTAGCGGTCGTCCGGGATCTCCATCTCGCCGAGGCAATCGCGTTCAATGCGGGTTGCAGTCATTGCTTTGCTCCACAAAATATTCCACTCTCAGCAAAGGTTCCGTCGCCTGACTGGCTGACCTCTGCCTGACTGAGAGCATTCTCCGCGCTCGCCCCCGGCGTCCGAAGGCAAAACAGGAATATAGTTGTGCAACTTCACTTTTTCTTAACTCAGGTTTTCAGCTTCTCATGAAATCCGACGTTCTCAACCTCTACCAGCTCAAGGTCTTTCAGCTCGTGGCGCGCAAGAAGCTCATCCGTGAAGTCGCCGATGAGCTGCAAGTGACGCCGTCCGCGGTTTCGCAGACGCTCTCGAAACTGGAGCAGGATCTCGGCACCGAGCTTCTCGTGCACGACGTCCGCCCCCTGCGCCTCACGCCCGCGGGACAGACGCTGCTCAAAGGGGCGCCGGCGCTGCTTGAGTCCGCTGACCTT
>CAVJUB010000218.1:0-3375 GCA_963652545.1 Hallella faecis
CGGCAGAAACCGGCAGGGATCGGCGCTTCTTTACAAAGTTTTCATCATCGCGAAACCCGCGGCCAGGCCCTGCCTTTGTTAGACTTGACGGCGTTTAATAAACACGGGGCGCCCCAAGACAGCGCTTCTCATCATGGCTTTCACAAAGGCTCTAAAGTATCCCGCCGCCGCGCGGAAAGTTCGCAGCGAAGAGAAAAAGGTGGAGCTCGTCCGCCGCATCAATGACATGATGCCGGTGCCCGACCTGAGCGCTCTTGACATCGTCCTGAGCCTCAAGACCCGGCTCCTCGCGGCCCGCACGGCGAACTCCCCCTTGTCGGACGAAACGAAGGCGATGATCCGCCAGCTGATCGCCGACCTGGTGACGACCGTGGCGTCGATGGGGCACCTCGCCAAGCTCTTTGAAGCAAGCGAAGACATTCGCGACGTCGTGGCGGCCGCGCATCCGGCCCTGGTCGGCGTTGCGCGCCGCTGGAAGGCGTCGCTTGCGCCGGGCCAGACCGATCTCGACGTACTGGACAGCACCGTCGACCTCTTTTACAACATGCTGCGCCAGACGAAGCTCTCCGAATACAAGACCGTGCTCGAACTCGTGGAGAAGGAGCTCACGCGCCCGCAGGACGCGGCTGCGGCATAATCACAGTTTGTTTTCGCAGCGCTTGTCTGCGCATCGAAGGAAAGGATCATCATGGCGCTCAATTTGTCCACGGCTGTCCGCACCATTGTTCGTGCCGCCGGCTGGAAGGAAGCCCGTCCCGACGCGAGCGGAGCTTATCGTTTTCGTCTGGAAAAGAATCTGGATCTCACGATTCAGAGCCCGGACGGCGTGACCTGCGTTCTCTCCGCGGATCTGGGGCCGGCTCCGGACGCCGAAGACCGCGAGGGCGAAGCGCGCCTGCGCCGCATCGGCGCGCTCGCCGCGGGCATCGCCTCGCGCCGCGCCTCCGTCCTTTCCATTGACAAGTCCAAGGGCCGCCTCGAGCTTTTCCGCCGCGTCAACTTGTCTGTTGTTGAAGCCTCGCAGGTCGTGGATGAAGCCGCGGGCTTTTTAAATGACGAAGCCTGGTGGAAGGCGCAGCTCGCTGAAGCCGCCACCTCCACCATGTCGCCCTTTGCCTTCGCATCAGGCGGCTTCTTCCCGATGGAATTTTCGGGACCGCTGTCGTGATGCTCCGCAACCTCCAGAAGGCCGCGGCGATCCTCGCCCTTCTCCCCGTGGCGGCTTCGGCCTACACGTTCGAGAAGCCTTTCTCGTACTTTGCCAACCGTCATGACATCAAGACGGTGCTCACAAGCTTCGCGCACTCCGAAGGCCTCACGGCGGAATTTGAGCCGGGGCTTCGCGCGGTCGTGAGCGGCCGCTTCAAGGCCATCCCGCCCAAAGACTTTCTGGACGCCATGAACGAAGCGTACGGCGTCGGCTACTACGTGCTGGGCGACACCGTCCACTTCTATTCCGTGAAGAAAGTGAAGAAGGACTTTCTCACGGTCCGCAGCGTCACGAGCGACGACCTGCTGAAGTCTCTCAAGAAGTCCGGCTTTCTCGCCGACGAACTCCCCGTGCGCATGAACGCGCAGGGGACGCTCCTTACGGTGCGGGGGCCCGCGGGCTACGTGGAGCAGATTCGCTCCGCCGTCGCCGCCTACGAAGCCGTGCAGACCGAAAAGATCGTGATGCGCGTCTTCCCCGTGAAGTATGCGTGGGCGGACGACATCTCCGTTTCGAGCATGGACAAGAGCGTGACGGTGCCCGGCATCGCCACGATTCTTCGCGGCATGGTGATGGGCCAGTCCGTGGGCGGCAACACCGTGTCGCAGCAGCGCTCGGGGCACGCCGACAGCGTGCCGAGCCTCGGCGCTGACGGACTCTCCAAGCAAAAGAAGGCCGAAGTGTCGGCGGCGGTTTCGTCGCCGGTCGTAAACGGCTCCATCAGCATCATGGCCGACCCGCGCGTGAACGCGGTGCTCGTTTCCGACGCCGCCTACCGCATGCCCTACTACGAACAGGTGATCAAAGACCTTGACAAGCCGGTGGAGCTCGTGGAGATTCACGCGGCGATCGTGGACATCGACACCTCCGCGAGCCGCGATCTCGGCGTCAACTTCAACGGCTCCGGCAAGAGCTCCTCGGGGAACTGGTCGGGCGGCGGCACCATGGGCGCCTCCAACACCTCTTCGACGATCAGCACGACGTCCGAAGCCGCCGGCGCCCTCCTCTCCACCATCTACACACACGGCTCGGACTTCTTCATGGCGCGCATCAGCGCGATGGAATCCAAGAACGAAGCGAAGATGCTGGGCCGTCCCTCGGTCCTCACCGTGGACAACGTGCAGGCGACGCTCGAAAACACGACGACGTACTACATTCCGCTGCAGGGCACGGAAGCCGTGGACCTCTACAAGGTGGAGGCGGGCACCGTGCTTCGCGTGACGCCGCACATCATTCGCGAAAACGGCCGCACCTCGATCAAGCTCGCGGTGAACGTGCAGGACGACCAAAGCGACTCGTCCGCAAGCTCCACCTCGTCGGACGGCACCAAGATTCTCCCCATCAAGCAGACGAAGATCAACACGCAGGCCGTGGTGGACGTGGGCCAGTCGCTTTTGATCGGCGGCTACTACTACGAAAAGAAGTCTGAAGGCGACAGCGGCGTGCCGCTTCTGAAAGACATTCCGCTTTTGGGAAACCTCTTCAAGTACTCCTCGAAGGACGGCCGCCTCATGGAGCGCCTCATCCTTCTCACGCCGCGCATCGTGACGCCGGACGGCGCCAACGTGCCGGGGCGCGTCAATGTGACGGAATTCCATCAGACGGCGACGCAGCCCGACTACGAACATCGGCGTCCAGCCGAAGGCGGTTCTCATGAGTGACGTGCAGATCCGCCTTCTCTCGGGCGCGAACCTCGGCGCCGACATTGTTCTCCCGAACGGCCGCTGGGTCGTGGGCCGGGACGATTCGTGCGACATCATTCTCGCGGACTCGAGCCTTGAGGCGCGGCACGTCTCGTTCGTCGTCAGTGACTCGGGACTGCAGTTTGAGGCCCTGGACGGCACCGTCACCGATGCGGCGGAGTCGCCTGTCGCGGGCGAGCTCGCCGCAGGCGCCCTTTACAAGCTGGGCGACGTGCTTTTCGCCTGGGGGCCCAAGGACGCGCCCGAAGGCTTCTGGGAGTCGGTGCAGGCGGCTCTCAAAGGCTTCGCCACCCCGGCGCCCGCGCCGGAACCTGAACCGGAAGCGCCTGCGGAAGAGCCGGAAGCCGAAGCGGAGGCGGCAGAAACGTCTGCGCCGCAGTTTCCGAAGGAAGCCGCCGAGCCCGAGAAGCCCGCAGAGAAAAAGAGTTCTGCGAAAGCCGTCACCGCCGCGGTGGCCGCGGT
>CAVJUB010000219.1:0-3369 GCA_963652545.1 Hallella faecis
GTCGTAGAGCGCCTCAATCTGATCCGCGGGCTTCGAAACCAATTCGCGCACCAGCGCCGGCAGATCCACGGCGTCCCCCGTCTTCACTACGGCCCCCAGCTTCGGCACCACATCCGTCTCCCACGGCCCGCCCAAGTCGCCCGCCTCAAAGGAGGAGAGATTGCCCGCCGGCACGAGCAGCGTGATCACGGGGCGCTTCGTAAGGAACGCAAAGTCAAAGCGGAAAGACGACGAATCAGAAATGAGAATGTCCGCCTCCTTCATATGGACTCGGGAGTCAATCTCGCGATCCAGCACAAAATTGGGATACGCCGAGCACGCCTTCACGACGCGATCAATCAGCTCCGGCTCAAAACGGAACGATTGCGGGTGCGGACGGAAAATGACCTTGAAGCCCGCCTTCAGAAGGTCTTCTACGTAGTGTTCGTTGTGCACCTTCAAGCTGTTCTTTTCTTTCCAGCTCGGCGCCACGAGAACCGAAATCGGATCCGAAACGTCCTTCTTCGGCGTCCAGTCCTTCATGAGCTCGTCAAGGTAGAGCAGGCCCACCGCGTGGAACTCCTTCGCCGGCAAATGGCGATTGGCCTCCACCTGACGCATGCGCTTTTCGCACCACGGTCCGATGTCAAGATTCACGTCGTAATGATCCTGCGATCCCTTCTTGAGGTAGGTGATGTCACCCACCGTATGGGAGAGATGAACGAGCTTTTCCACCGCCTTCGGCCTCGGCAGGGGATAGCCGTCGCAGCCGATGTTGGGCGTCGTTGCCAGAAAAAGCTTGCCGCGGCACTGCGCCACGCGCGCGTAGGCACCGGCGCCGAACCCCATGAACCGAGACTGCATGAGCGGATCGTCGATCGTGAGCCCGGGATCGCGAACATCCAGACTCAAGTACTGGAAGGGAATCTTCCTTGCGAGCAGCTCTTCGATCAGCGGCTTGAAAGTGAACCAATAGGTCGGGCCTTCAGAAAACAGGATGACCTCGGCCTTCTGCGCCACTCCGGTCTCCACCTTCTTGCCAAAGAACGAAAGCACCTTGTAGAAAGCGCTCTTCAAAAAGTAAACACAGGCGCCGCCCAGACTGATGACGAGGTACACCAAGGCATTGCCCGATCCCGGATCGAGATAAGCACAGGCCAGTCCCGGCGCCGCCAGCAGGCAGCAGAACACGATTCCCTTCATGCGATTTCCTTTTGGTTTTTCCACCGATCATGCAACGCCACGGCTTCAAAAAGAGCCAGGTCGTCCTTCGTGGTGATCTTGATGTTGGTCGTTGAATTCTTGGAGAAGTAAACGGGCTCGCCCATGGCCAGCATGAGCGACGTCGTGTGCGGCTCCACCTTGTCAAGAAGCCCGCGGCGGCGCCCCTCGTCGTAGAGCGCGCACACATAGCCGAAGCGAAGCGCCTGCGGCGAATTGAGGCACATCACCTCATCCCGGTCCACCCACTCGGTGGAGTACGCCGCATCCGTCTTGTGCGCCGCGAGGTAAACGAGCGAATGCGCCGGCGACGCATTGCCCTTTTCGCGACAGACGCGGATGGCATCCGAAATGATCTCGTCCGAGACCATCGGCGACGCACCGTAATGGATCAGCACTTGATCCTCATCGGCGATTTTTCCCTTCAGGTTCGCGAGCCCGTTGATGACGGACTCCTGAAAAGTCGCGCCTCCCGTCGTTACCCACTGCACCTTGGAAAAGCCTTCCCGCTTCACCATGTCCTGAAGCTGCGTCACATGCGACGCAATGCAGACCACCTCAATGGCATCGATCTCCGGATGCTGCTCAAAACGCTCGATCGTATACGCCAGAACCGGCCGTCCGAGCACCTCGATGAACTGCTTGGGGCGTCCGGCGCCCACACGCGAGCCGACGCCGCCCGCCAGAATCACGGCGATGTTCTTCATCAAGCCGCCTCCGTTTTGCCTTCGTAAAGCGCCAGCGCCTTCGGCAGGTACTTCTTCAACCCACGCCACGACGGCAGCATGAAGAAGCCGTCCTCGCCCAGCGTGTCCTTGAAGAGACACCAGCAGTACCAATACCAGCCGCACATGGCGAAAATCGCATACGCATGACGCCGCTCCGCCAGCGTCGGCTCATGCCCGTAGAAAAGCGCCAGCATCCTGTCGGCGAGCTCGTCCGACAACTCATCCCGCACCACGGACGTCGCAATGTCGTTCACGGGGTCGTTGACGCCCGCGTACTCCCAGTCGATGAGGCAGAGCTCCTTGTCACCCACGAGCCAGTTGACGGCATACACATCGTTGTGACACAGCACCTTCTCAACGCCGTCGAGCTCCGTGTAGTGCCAGAGCCTTTCGAGCTTCGCCCGGATGTCGGCGTAACGCTCCGCCAGCTTTCCCTTCTTGTTCGCGGCGAGCCTCAGCAGCCGATCGCCTTCCGTCAGCAGATTGACGCAGTAGTCACAGGGAATGTGCTTTTCGTGGAACGCGCAAAGTCGGCGAATGCTCTCCGTGAGAAGCGCTTCGTCCGCGTAGTCAAAGGACTTCGCGCACTCCACATAGCGGGAGAGCTTCCAGCCTTCCTCGCCAATGGCGATGACGCTGGAGTCGATCGCCATTGCCACCGCCGTGTTCTGCGCGAGCACCTCCGCCTGGCGATTCACGAGGTTGGACGAGCTGTAGCCGGGGTAGCGATAGACGTACTTGTCGCCTCCTTTCAAAAACGAAAAGGAGACGTTGGTGAGTCCGCGATTGAGCGGTTGAATGTCCTGAATTTCGCGGGAGCTGCAGTGAAGCAGGCGGCAGATGTTTTCCAACGCCTCATGACTCACGTTGCGGAGAACGCCAGCGTCCTCCGCCTGAAGGTCCGCGAGCGAATCAAATTCCCGCCAGCCCGTCGGCGCCGGAATGCCGTAAAGCGGCAGCTCGTCCGTGTGCCGTCCCCAGAACTGCTCCCAATGCTCGTTGGAAACGCCAAGCCAGTCCTTCTCCTCGTGATAGAGACGAAGAAGCGTTTCGGCAAAGTCTTCAGTGAAATAAGCCAGACCGCAAAGACTCAATCCTGAAGCAGCGCCTGACTTGAGATGGGAAAGCCGACCGTCATCACCTTGCGTGACGACAAATTCACGTGTCGCATCCGCGGCGAGCGACACCATGCGAACCGACCGATTCGACTGAAATCCAATGAACGGATTTTCTTCGAACCAGTGGTCAGAATTGCATATAAATGAGTCTGTTAGAAATTTTCTGGGGGGGGGGTATCAGCAAAGATCCCAAGTTGCCTTGGCCGGCAAACTTCTCATTGATGAAGAGCTCCACCCCGTACTTGTCTTCGAGGTAGAAGTACTGCTCTTTTTCGTAGCCCAAAACCACGGCAATCTCATTGACGCCCGCTTCCCGTAGCTGA
>CAVJUB010000220.1:0-3297 GCA_963652545.1 Hallella faecis
CCCTGCTTGATACAGGCAGCATCTGCCAGAAGCTCGCGGGGGTTCTGCAGAACGCGGTTTTTGAGAACTTCGTGAACAAGTTCGACCTCTCGAAGGCTCAGGACTTCATTCGCGAGAACGTGGGCGAGAAGTTCGCGGACCTCATCAGCCTTGACAGCGTGAAGAGCATCGGCGACGTTTTCGACCTCGCGGAAGACATCTCCGACCTAGCTTCGGACGCCTTGACGCTCATCGAGGGCGGACCGAAGGTGATTGCAGGGCGCGTGATGGACACGCTGGGCCTCGCCGGCTATGCCTCCGTCGTTTGCTCCTGGAACAACGTCGCGAAGCGCGTCAGCCGCCTGACGCAGTCGAGCGACTTCACGACGAAGGAAGAGACGCCGCTCGCGGTCGAAACAACAGCGAAAACGACGGCCGAAAGCAAGAACGCGGTGCAGGAGCTGATCCGCGGCGTAATGGTGGCGAACGCCGTCACGGCTTCGGCCATGGTCGGCACGGACTACGACCGAGTGGACGCCGGCACGGCGACCCGCACGGCGGCGTACGAAGACATGATTGACGTCCGCGACGAAGTGCTTGCGGCGCTCGATGCCGAGATGCTTCGCACGGACTCCGATGACGTCTACTCGGCGCTTGAACAGGCGCGGTCGGCCGTGTACGAAGACATGACCACGCGGGCGGAGAACCGCGCTCGCTTGGTGGACTACACGCCGTCTGATGTGATGCCGGCGCTTGTTCTGGCTTACGATTACTACGCCGACGCGTCGCGGGACGCGGAGATCATCGAGCGAAACGGCGTCCGGCACGGGGGTTTTGTGCCGGCGGTGGCGCTCAAAATGCTGAACGAGTGAAGACATGCGCAGAAATTGGACAACCATTCGCGATCTTCTGGAGCACTTCGAGACGGAAGACATTCAGGAATACCTGCAGGCCGCGAACCGGCCTGCCAGATACGACTCCACTGTGACAAAGGCGGAGAACGATACGCGGCAAGGAACGCACGCCGATGAAGCCGATCAGGCGTTCGGGCACCTGCTTTTGCTCATGGACTCCGACTTGGTTGACGGCGTCATGTCTGTGACGCCTACGGTGCACGGGTGGGTGTTTACGTTGCGAAATCCGCGACTTACGATGAAAGGGCACGACACGCTTGACGCCATTCGATCCGATACAGTTTGGGGCGCGGTGAAGCAGCGAGCCAAAGAGTCCGCCATGCCGGTGACGCTTGAGCTGATTC
Organism: Hallella faecis; assembly: GCA_963652545.1. GTDB lineage: Bacteria > Pseudomonadota > Gammaproteobacteria > Burkholderiales > Burkholderiaceae_F > Duodenibacillus. The sequence goes on from CAVJUB010000220.1 coordinate 1,238, forward strand.
TGGCTGTTCTGAAAAACTTGTCCTTGCTTGCGTAAAGTCGGGTAAAGATTTGCTGGATCAGAGTTTGATGGCAGTAGACTTCACGCATGGAGGAAGCGCCATGAGGAACGTCATTAGTCTGATTTGTGCGGTCGCGATGCTCGCGGCGAGCGGCGCGGCATTTGCTGATTGGCGTTGCTGGACTGAGCCTGACGGATTTGAGGATTGCGTCTACGACAAAAACTACAACGCCTACGGAGCCATACGGCACCGAATCCTTGGCGGCGTCTTAAATGATTACTACGCTGATCGCGATAACAAAGAGCTTGACAAGATTTTTGGCTATGCCGAAGCGGCAAAACTTCGGTCGGACGCCGCAAACGCGGGAATGTCTGTGAGCGAATATCTGGCAAGCAAGACAGTAAATACCAAGTAATAAATCCTTTTTTGGAATGGAACCCGGCAGCGCCGGGTTTTTTTATCAACAAGGTCTCGCTGACAGTAGATGGCGAAAAGTTCGCCGGCTGGCTGACAGTAGACATTACGACGAACATCAAAAGCCTTGCTCGGACCTTTGCGCTGCAGGTGACAAGAAGCGCAAAAGACGGAACGAAGCTACAGGCAATAACGCCGGGGAAGGACGTTGTTATAAAAATCGGCAATGATGTTGTGGTAACAGGGTTCGTGACGGCCGTTGACATGACGTACAACGGGTCGAGCATTGGCGTTACGGTTAGCGGCGCTGGCAAGACGGTTGATTTGGAAGACTGCACTATTCCAGCCGACAAACCGAAGCAGTATCGAAGCCGTACGCCTTGCGAGTTGCTGAGGTTGCTTTGCGGATATTTTGGCATTGAGGTCGTTGATGATGTGGGCGTAACGCAGCGAAGCGATTTCAATGCCGGCGTTACTGACACGATCAAGCAGTCAATTCAGAAGCTGATTAAATCGAAGGGTTTATTGATCAGCGATGACGAATATGGCCGTTTGGTAATTTCCAATGTAGGAGAGTCAATAAACGCGACTGATGCCATTGAGACAGGGGTAAATGTATTGTCAGCATCGCGGCATAGGAATATCCGAAATCGCTTCTATACCTACGCCGCGATTGGGCAGCAGGCGAATCCGCTGAGCGAGAGCGAGATCGGTGCGGCCATCATCAAGAAGGCGGTTGATGAGACGTTTGAGCGAAAAGAGCGCATCAAGGTGCTCCAGCTGACAGGGAACACCAACGCGCAAGAGCTGAGGTCGTGGGCGTGCGTTGTTAGAGATCAAGCCGCCGCGGATGGGGATTTCGAACTCGAGTACGTTGTCCAGGGGTGGCGTCAGAGTGATGGCAGTCTTTGGAAAAAGAATCGAACCGTCGTCGTCAAAGATTCCGTGTTAGGGGTTAAGAAGCGATTGCTTATCCATTCGGTGAAGTTTTCGTTGTCGGGGTCCGGAATGACTACGACGCTGTCTGTCAAGCCGCTCAATGCCTTCCTTGTTACGGACGCCCCTGACAAGGCGACGGCCAAAGACACCGGCGGCGACCTCTCGGGAATCATCGCCAATTCAGGGAAGATCAAATGAACGTTTTTGACATTTGCTCGCGCGGCAAGGTGACGGCGAAGTACGGGGCCTACAAGCTTCGCTCGCTGCAAGTGACGATGCTCTACGGCGACACGCGCGACCTGGTGGAGCACTTCGAGCCCTACGGCTTCACGTCGGAGCCGCACGTCGGTGCGGAGTGTCTCGCGGTGTCTTTGGCAGGCGACCGGGATCACACGATCGTCATAGCGACGCCCGACCGGCGCTACCGGCCCGTCTCGCTCAAGGACGGCGAGGTGGTCCTTTACGACGATCTGGGCCGCAAGGTCTATCTCTCCCGCAGCGGCATTGTGGTCGAGGGCGTTTCCAGTCCCGTGACGGTGCAGACCTCGGGCGACGTCCAGGTGACTACGTCGAGCAACGTCACCGTGAAGGGCGCAAAGATCACGCTGGACGGCGAGGTGGTCGTGACGAAGAACATCGTTGCGGCCGGCGAGGTGAAGGACATGGGCGGCGGCTTCTCGATGAGCGGGATGCGCTCCACCTACAAC
>CAVJUB010000221.1:0-3270 GCA_963652545.1 Hallella faecis
ACAAAGGTGCCGAGATCCTCGTGAAGGAATTCGGTGTCTGGGCTATGCCCTCGGGTGGCTCAAATGACCCTCAAATTTCGCCCGGATGCGTAGGCCCTGAGCGGCTTGGGAAGGCTGTGTTACAAAGTTGATACGAAAGCCGCAAATTTCGCAATCTGATACGGAGGTTTCTTAAATGACTGAAAATGAAGACAAAATAACGATTCTCCAGGGGGAGGGCGCTCGGTGTTTCGGGGAGGACGCCTGGGCGTGCTGGCGCGAGAAATGTCAGGTGGAGCTCCTCTGGCGCGAAGAGGACGGCGGCCTGAAGCAGGCGATGCCCGAGCACATCGAGGACGCGCCCGGCATCTATGTGCAGGAGCGGCGCGACGGGCGCTTCTACGTGGGCTTGTCCGTGGACCTGGCGCAGCGCCAGCGGCAGCACCTGGGCCGCAGCGTGGACGTGACGGCGCTCGGGGTTCTGCGCATGCCCGGGGCGGATTCCGCGATGCTCCAAGAGCAGGAGACGGCGCTCGTCACGGCGGCGACGCAGGCGAGGATTCCGCTGGCGAACCAGCAAAAGACGACGAAGGCGAAAGTCCGTTTGGAAAATGAGCATCGGATGTCGTCGGTCACGGGGCCGTTTTCGCCCGCCGTCCTGTCGGCGCATTTCGGACGCACCTGGGGGCCTGCGGGGCTGCCCGCCTGCCAGGCGGCCTGGGCCGGGCGCACGAGCCGCAGCGACTGGGAGGCGATCGAGCGCTTTGAAGGCGACGACGCAGCCGAGCGCATCATTCGGCTTGTGAATCGGGTGGCCGTCATCGCCGTGCCTTTGGAGCACCGCTACGACGAATACGGCAAGCGATGGTGCGTGGACGTGATGCAGACGAGCGCCGGAGAGACGCGCTCGGGGGAGGGGGCGCAGCTCGTCGCCGTGCGAACGGGCGCGGACACGCTTTTTGAAGTGCGGCGGCACCTCGCGGGAACGACGGGCGTCCTCTACACGGCGTCGATCCGGCTCGCGACGGAGCCTCTCACCGACGGCGGCCGCTGGCGGCTTTTAGACGCGCAGAGCCGCTTCGGAGGCGCCCACTGGATTGTCGGGGAGATGGAGGAGCTCGCGGAAACCTATCTTCTCGCTCTGAAGCTCTTCATGAAGGAGCCGGCCATGCGCGAAGCCGCCTGCCGAGCGGGCGCCGCCTCGCGCGCGGTCTGGGCGGCGGGCGGAGAAACCTTCGTCACCGTGACGGACAGCCTGCGCGCGATCGAGGCGATGCTGGAAAACAACGAGGTGATGATGGCGCTGCAGATGCACGCCTTCGCCCGCCTCGCGTCGGGGCAGCTCGATCCGGCGCGAAGCGTCATGATCTGGCCGTGGCTCTTGTGAGACGCGAGGCGCAGCGGCGGGTCAGTGGTGGCGGAGATTCTTGAACTGTGCTTCTCTGTCGGCTGAATGCAATTGACCGGCGATCACCTTCGTCAAGGCCTTGATCTTGCCCTCAATGTCATCAACGTCCTTCTGAGTGAGCGTGCCGTCAGGGGACTTCGCCGTGGCTTCGGCGATCCAACCTTTGAGACAGTTCTTCATATTTTGCTTGATCTCGGCGCTTCCCTTCGGGGCGGTTCTTTCCGCAAAATCCTCGTCGTCGCAATTCATAAGTGACGGCCAGACTTCGGCAAAGGCCAGACGCCACATTCTGTTGAGCGTATGGTTGAGCTGCTTGTGGAACCCTTCCTGAATCTCTTTCGGGCTCGGAGCCGCCTTGCGAGCCATTTTGATTTCACTCTTGTCCGGGACAACCCACTCGTTCGAGCTCGACTTCACCTGGCTGCTGGCTTTGTCAGCGGGGCCTCGCTTGGCAGAACGGTTCTTTGGCGCCACGGCGCCGCCTTCCTGCATGCTCCGCAAGAAGTCGAGCTTGTTTTCAAGCTCGGCGTTCCGCTCAGCAACCACGCCCTTTTGGGCAGCCGTAATTTCAGCATCATCAGGAATGGCCCAGCCTTCCGAAATGGGTTCCGACGTCTTCGCGCCTCCGTTCGGGAGACCGAGCTTCACGTCGTGCGGATGGGGGTCCGAAGACTTCCCGTCCTGAAGCGTGGCGACATCGTCCGCGTTGAGCACCGTCCCCGACGTCGGCGACGGCGCTGACGACAGGGTGCTGCCGACGGAAGTGCGCTGAGCGTCGTTCACCGGCGCCGACGAACGGTTGCTGCCGACGGAGGTGCGGGTGTTGTCAGGAGCATCCGCCGCGTCTTCTTTGCTGACCAATTCCCATTCGCCGAATTTGCTCTGGACCGGGGTGGAGGTCAATTGAATCGTCATTTTCTTCTCCTTCGCAAACCGTCCAGGCTCTGGACGGGCGCTGCTGTTCCTTTGATCTGACGCGGTGCATTTTCCCGAAGGACTTTGCCAGTGAAGCGCTGCCTGCGGGGCTTGCCGTCCGGCAGAGCGAAAGCCTCTCGCGTCAGTTCCCAATGTTGCATCCCCGCTGTCTTGAAGACCGGCGTTCCAGCGCTGTCTTGCCTTCGTCACCTCAATCGTGATGACGTTTCGCGGGTGGACAACCGAATGATATGGAAAGCGTTTTGTGCTCGACGAGCAGCGTTTGTTAAAGCATCTCATCGAATGTTGCGCGAGATCAAACCGGGCCCGCCCTTCCTTTGGCTGCGGCGGCTGCCGTCCTCTTGAGGGGCCGGATTTTGGAGCGGAGAGCGCTGAGGCGGAGCGTCTGGTGGTCGCTGTCGGAGGAGGCGCGGGCGAGGGCCGGCGGCTCGCGAGGAGGTTGCAGCGCGCGGGAGAAGCGAAGGACGGCGAAAAAGAAGGGAACGGCGGAATATTCCCATTGATTCTCAAGGTGAAATAGGATGTTAGTGCAAAGGGAAAATGTCACTGACTAGAGCAAGGCGAAAATGTCAACCAGTAACAAAGCGTAATGTCACAAAATCACCTCCCGTAGCACGTTTCCAGCTCTACCAAGTGCAGGTAGCAGACATGTCCACGGTCCGACTGGCCGCTCACCCCTAGAGTGGGCCGTAGGCCAGGCGGGCGGTGGGCATGTCGTGGCACGTGGATATCGCTGTTGTCGTCGCCGTTCCCGTGTGTGCGGCCCAGATAGAAGCACAGCGTAGGCGTGGTTCAGCCTTCAAGCGGGAAAAGCGCTTCAGGGGCCCGTAGCGCAGCGGAGGGCCCGCCCCGGCGCAACGCGCCGTCGCGATGTTGCCGAAGCGGGGTTGTTATGCATCGGGCAAAGGGCTTGCCACATACCGCGCGAAGCGCGAGCTATAGCTTGT
>CAVJUB010000222.1:0-3256 GCA_963652545.1 Hallella faecis
GCGACCGCCTGCTCGCCGGCGAAGGCATCGGCGCCGACCTGCACATCGGGTACGTGTCGGAAGCGATCGCCGCCGGCACGGTGGTGCCGGTCCTTCCCGGCTGGCATCGCGCGCCTTGGAGCTACTACGTCTACTGCCGCACGGCGTGCGCCGAAGATTCCGTCATCCGCGAGCTGATGGCGATCATCCAGAAAAACGCCTTTCGCTCCATCACCAACCAATGGCGCTTCTGGTACCGGCGGCTGGGACTGCCGGATCCCGTGAAGCGGAACGCCCGGCGAACGCTGCGTCAAACCGATGGGACCTGACGGCCGCGCCGTGCCCGGGCAAACGCCGTCACCGAATTTCCCGCTTGAGACCGACGAAAAGCGCCGTCCTCGAGAAACTGAACAGCCCTGCCTCTTTTCCCTAGGTTGAAATCGTTCGAAATTGCGGCGTCCATCGGCTAGACTCACCCAAAAAAGGAGACTTCCCCATGTCACCCCGCAGCCTGCTCACCGAAAAGAACGCCAAGTCCATCGCCGCCGAGTTCATCACGGAACACGACGAAGCGGGGCTTCTGGGCGGCTACTGCGAACCAGACTTTCCGTTCTTCTACGCGAACAAAAAGATGGCGGCGATGCTCGGATACGACTCGGTCGCCGATCTCGTCCAAGGCATCGAAGGCAAGGTCTCCAACACCATCCATCCTGAGGACATGGCGCAGGTCATGAAGGACCTCGGACCGGATCTCCACGAAGGCCTCGTTTATCAGACCGCCTACCGCATGCCCCGGCGCGACGGCTCGTGGTTCTGGACGGTGGACCAGGGAAAGGTGATCCGCACGGACGACGGACGGCTGGCGATCATCAGCCGCTGCAGCGACATGAGCCACTTTCTCGCACAGCAGCGGGACCTCGAAGCGGAGAACCTCTTCTCCACGGCGATGCTGGAGACCATGCCGGGCGGCTACCATCGGTGCGACCCGACGACGCCGGGCTACGAATTCCTCTACCTGAGCGACCGCTTTCTCTCCATTCTCGGCTGGACGCGCGACGAGATCCGCACGAAGTTCGGCAACCAGTTCGTGAACCTCATTCACCCGGACGACATTCCGCTCACCGTGGAGTACGTCAACCGTCTCACGAATTCGCCCAAAGGCACGGTGCACCAGGACATCATCTACCGCTTGAAAGCGCGGGACGGCTGGCGCTGGGTGACGGACGCCACGATCTACGTCGAGACGGCGAAGAAGCCCATTTTGCAAGGCTTCATCTCAGACGTCACCGAATTCATTCAGGAGCGCGTGAAGCGCGAAAAGGAGCTCGCGCAGGCCTTGGAGCGCGCCCGGCGCGCCGACGTCGCCAAAACCGACTTCCTGCGCCGCATGAGCCACGACATCCGCACGCCCATCAACGGCATCCGCGGCATGTTGGAAATAGCCTCGCACTTTCCGGAGGACCTCGCAAAGCAGGCGGAATGCCGCCGCAAGATCGAGCAGGCGTCGGGCTTTCTCCTTTCGCTCGTGAACAACGTCCTGGACATGAACAAGCTCGAAAGCGGAACGCTCACGCTTGAGCGCAAGCCCTTCCGGCTTGACGCCCTCCTGCAGGAAGTGCACACCGTGACGCAGATGCAGGCGGTGGAGCGAGGCGTCGCCTATTCCGCTTCGAGCGAGCTCTCCCACCTCCGCTTCGTGGGAAGCGCCACGCACCTGAAGCAGATTCTGCTCAACATCGAGGGCAACGCCGTGAAGTACACGCCTTCAGGGCACGACGTCTGCGTGTCCGCGCGCGAAGTGTCCTGCGAAAACGGCGTGGCGACGCTGCAGTTCATCTGCCGCGACACCGGCATCGGCATGAGCGAGGAATTCCAGCAGAAGGCGTTCGAGCCTTTCTCGCAGGAGGCGCGCACGGGCGGCACGCAGTACACGGGCACTGGGCTCGGGCTCTCCATCGTGAAAGAGCTCGTGCGCCTCATGAAAGGAACGCTCGAACTGCAAAGCCAGACGGGCGTCGGCACGACCTTCACGATCACGCTGCCCTTTGAAGTGGACGCGACGCCCGAAGCGAAGCCCCGCCGCCAGCGCACGCAGGGCGTCAAAGGCGCCCGCGTGCTCCTCGTGGAAGACAACCTTCTCAACCTTGAAATCGCCGAATTCATGCTCACCGAAGCGGGCGTCGACATCACGACGGCGGCCAACGGCAAAATCGCTCTCGACCTCTTCGCGGCGTCCGCGCCCGGCGACTTCGACGCCATCCTGATGGACATCATGATGCCCGTCATGAACGGCCTGGAGGCGGCGCGCGCCATCCGCGCCCTGCCTCGCCCCGACGCCGCGACGATTCCCATCATCGCCATGACCGCCAACGCCTTCATGGACGACATGGAGCAAAGCCGCGCCGCCGGCATGAACGAGCACCTCACGAAGCCGCTTGACGCAAAGCGCGTCATCGCTGCGCTCGAAGAGCTCCTCGAGCCTCGCGCCTGACGCTTGTCTCATCGTTGGCGGCCTGCTCCGCGGCCGCGCCGCGACGACGACGGACTTCGGCGAGAAAGTCCCGCAGACGCTCTTTCTCGCCGCCCGTCGCGCTGTCAGTGGCAAAGCGAAGAAAAGGCATCCCCGTCGCGGCGAGCACCGCATCCTTCCAACGATCCCGCGTCTTCTGGCGCGAGCCCTCTCGATGAAAGGCCGCGCCGTCCACCTCAAAGGCGGCGACCGGCGCGTTGTCCAGCGCGTCGTACACAAGGAAATCAAGCCGGGCGCCGTTTTCCATGTAGCGCACCGCCTCTTCCGGAAACCCCGCAAGAGACCGCGGCACGAGCCGCAGCGGGTACTCCTGCACGAAGCGCCAGTCGGCAAAAGACTGCCGCAGCACCTCGGTGAGAAGCACGCGGAAAAGCACTTCCGCGGGCGACTCAGCCGCATGAGTGCGCCGCCAGCACGCCGCGTCACTTCCGGCGTAGAGCGCGTCAAAAACCGAGCGCACTGGGGACGCCAGAAGGCGCCGCCTCTGGGGATCCAAATGCCGCAGATAGCGAATGAGCGCCGCGACGTTCGTGTCGCCTTCGGCCGCGCACGCGGGCGCGACCAGAATGAAGCGCGACTTCGCGCGCGACACCGCGACGTTGATTAGCCGCGGATCGTCGGTGAAGGCCGTCGCCCGGTTCCGCACCGTGTTGAAGATGACGACGTCCTTCTCGCGTCCTTGGAAACGATGCACGGTGTCGGCGAGACGGCCGATGAGCGCGGCGTGCGCGCGATACGGCGAAATGA
>CAVJUB010000223.1:0-3224 GCA_963652545.1 Hallella faecis
GGTTTCGCGGCTGAATTTTGACTCCGAGTTGAGCTCGACGGTTCTCAAAACGCCGGAAAACGGAATGGGTTCACGGCGCAAGGCGAGCTCCACCGTTTGCCGAACGAAGTCCGCGTCGCCCAGCTGAAGGATGCTTTCGAGCTTTCTGAGGTCCTGCCCGAGGTTGGAATCCAGAAGAGAAGTCGGTTCTCGACCGTTTTGCTGCAGCGAGCGCAGGTAGCTCAAGCACATCGCCGGATTGAAAACGGTCGTGTCATTTTGGCGACTGAAGCGATAGCCGCTGTACCACTCCTGCATGCGGGCAATGAGGTTGTCAAGCGAGAGCCCCAGCGCATCGAGGTCCACGAGTTGCGGCGCAAGGTCACGGAGCTCGGCTTCGGTAAAACCGTAGAGATCAGCAAGAGCAGGATAGGTCGCGCAGTTGGCGGCGATGTTGAAGCCCGAGCTCAGCGAGTCGAGAGAAATGAACGTGACGCCCGTGATGAAGATTCGCGCGACGGCACCGGTTGTGGCGGACTTCAATCGTGTAAAGAAATTTCTCAAAAAGAGCGGCGCCGGATCAGGGACAACGGTAGATGTCGCGTCTTCGGAAAACAAGTCGTTGACGAATTGATCGTATCCGTCGATGAGAACGTAGACAAAGTTTTCGCCATCGGCACGGGAAATGTAGGAGAAGAAGTGAGAAATCAGATCGGCGGCGCTCGTGAAGTTGTTCTCCAGAACCTCGTCCTGATCCGTCTGCGGATAGCGCCTGAAATAGTCGCAGAGGGCGGCGTGGACGGTGTTCAGGAGGGACTCTCCGTGATTGTCGTGCTCGGGAGAGGTGAGGCCGGACAAGTCCAGATGAAGGACACGGAACTTGCTCGCGAGCGGCGTCTTGTGCGCCCCGATGTACGTGCCGGCAAACGTGCTCTCGAATTGTCCGGCGGCGGCTTCGTCGTAGTAGGCCTCCATCAGGCTCGTGGCGAGCGTTTTCCCAAAGCACCGCGGGCGAACGAGAACCAAGTAGCACAGCCCGCAGTTTTCCAAAACTTCGATGAACTGCGTCTTGTCAACGTACGCCAGTGAGTGCCGGCGGATGTCGGCAAAGTTGAAGATGCCGTAGGGAGGCCTTTTCAAGGAGTGAGAAGCGGACATGGCAGAGCTCGGAAAGAGGTGGAGACTCGGATGATTGTACGGGCTTCAGCGTCCGTCAAAAAAGAACCCCCCGGCAGGCGGCTTGGGAAGCAGCGCAAGCTGGGGGCTCGGGCAGTAGGCGGATTCTCATCCTTTGCGGTACTCCGACTTGTCTCGGAGGATGATGTAGTAGCGGCCTTTGATGATGTTGCCGCCTGGGAGAATGGCGACGTACTCAAGGTTGGGGAGCGTCCCGAGTGGGGACGGCGCGAAGACAGTCGAATTGCTATGACGCAAGAGCGCTCTTGTCGCCGGAAACGGTGACTTCCGGCGCTTCGTCGTAGAACTCGGTCATGACCTTCAGCACGCGGCGCGGGTCCTGAATCTCCAGCGCTTCTTCTTCGGCATCCTGCGGGTGGCTCAGACGAGTCAGGAGCTCTCCGAGCCATTGGTCTTCATAGGCGCCGGCTTCGTCGTCCCAGGCGTCTTCGATTTCTACGTCGATGTCAGGCAAGCAGATGGGCCGGCCGCAAACGCAGACAAGACGGACTTCGTTGCCGTCCTTCCAGCCGACGGTTTCAATTGTCGTCGTGCCAGGAACGTCGCGGCGCTCGTCGTTGGACATCACTTCGGGCGGCACCACGCCGCTCGCGAGAAGCTCCTCCATGCAGCGCGTGACAAACTCGGTGCTCACGCCGAATTTCTGCGCGGCCTGTTCGGCGGTGCATGACAGGCTGAGCACGGCGCGCGCAATCTTTTCTCGAATTTCCGGTGTCTGTTCTGTTGCCATGACGTTGTGTCCTTTGAGCGTGTTGTTGTAGCGAAGGGACGGCCGGTCCGTCAGTTTCTGAGAGCCCAGTAGGGCTCTTCGGCGCCGTCGGTCACAAGCTTCAGGTGCCCGTGGCTAAGTGCGCCGCCCTTCACCATGAGGTCCTTCACATTGCCGTCCTCGCGATAGACGAGCGTGAGGCGGTAGGTGCGCACCGGCACCTGCTCTTCTTCGGGACTGGCGCCGAGCGCCTTCTGCGCAATTTGCAACAGCAGCGTTTCTGCGCGCTGGCTTGTTGCGTCTTCACGGACGAGGCGCCAGACGCCGCCTTTGTCGAAAATCTTCGTCAAGCGGAGTATTTCGTGAATCGCCGTTGCGAGCGACTTCAGGCGCTGGTTCGGGCTTTCGGAGTCCAGCGACTCGAGGCCGCCGTCCGAAAAGAGGCGGCTCAAGAGTCGCATCGTAGGACCCATGACGGACATCGCCTCCCGGACGTGCTGTTTTTGCTTCCACTGGCGGTAGAAGATCTTGTTCTCTTTCCAGAGGAGCCAGAGCATGGCGACCGTGAGGAGGGCGCTCAGCGCGTCCCCGCCCTGCGGCAGCAGAAGCGGCGCGGCGTCCACGGCGATCACGAGCAGCAGGCTCAGGTTTGACGGGATGATCACGGCCGAGAGCGGCAGCCGGCGCTTGCTCATCGCCCACCAGCAGAAAAACTGGAGCGTGAGGCCGGTCAGAAGAAGCGACATCATGTGGGCTTCGACCCAGAGCGCGATTTCCGTGAGCATGAGAGGAATTCAAATGGGGAAAAGAGGAAAAGCGTCATCTTATCCGAAGATCGGTCGGCCGTCGCCCGCGGAAGCAGACGGTTGCACACGGCTCGAAGAATGACGCGCTCGGGCGGCTGGTCACGGCGCTGCGTCGGTGAGAAAAACGTCGGGCGCCGCTTTCAGCGTTTCGACGGCCGGTCCGTTGGCTTTCTTTCGCGCGAACGACATGAAAGTTCGCATTGTCGTTGTGTTCAAATCTGTTTGACTGTCGTGGCTATTTAAATATAATTGGCAATAGTTGGTTGATGAATTGCCGGATTATGAGATGCACGGAGGAAAGCTTTGGAAATAAAGACAATAAGGTCATCAATGACGAAGATTGATGCCGACAAGTGTCACAAACGACTCTTGCAAAACAAACAGACACTGGCATTGGTATTGAAGAGCTGTTGTCCCGAATTTCAAGACCTGTCGCTTGCTGAAGTCGTCAAGCGGATTGAGCCGTCCAGAAAGAGTGCTTGCGTTCGCGGCGAGAACAACGAAATCAATGGCGACGTCTCAAAAGTTGTTTT
>CAVJUB010000224.1:0-3198 GCA_963652545.1 Hallella faecis
GCGCACGTAGCGGCGAATGTCCATGCTCACCATGAGCACGGGCTTTTGCGGATTGCGGCGGAACTGGCCGGCGGCGTCTTCGACGGCGTTCAGAATCTTCTGCGAAACCGCGGGCTCGAGCGACAGGAACGCGCCCGCCGAGGTCTGGCGCACGGCGCGGCGAATCGCCTCTTCGACCGCAGGCTCCATGAGGATCACGGGGAGCATGTTCTGGCCCTTCGAATACATGTAGCTGATCTGGCGCTTCAAGGCGCCGCGCACGTACTCGGTGAGCATCACCACGTCCTTTTCCTTCGGCGCCCAGTCGATCAGGGCCTGCAGCACCGTCTTCAGGTCGCGCACCGACACCTGCTCCTGCACGAGGCGCTGGAAGATTTCGGAAATGCGCTGCACCGGAAGAAGTCGCATCGCTTCGCGCACCAAATCGGGCGCACGCTCCTCCATGTGGTCCAGCAGGTACTTCGTCTCCTGCATGCCCACGAAGCTCGACGCGTGGCGGGTAAGAAGAAGCGACAGGTGATAGGCAAGAATCTTCGAATGATCCATGCAGGCGATGCCCGCGTCGGTCAGCTTCTGCATGTCGGCTTGCGACGCCCAAATGGGATCAATGCCGGGAAGGAAGGCGTCACCTTCGGTGTAGGCCACGCCCAGCAGGTCAAGGTTGCTCTTTGTTTCACGGACGATCACGGAGTCAGCGACGAGCTGCCCCTGCGCGAGCGGGATTTCGTTGAGGTTGAGAACATAGGTCAGCCCCGAGAGCCCCGGGTTCGAGCGGATGTTGATGCCGGGAAATGGAACGCCCAGATCAAAGTAGAGCGCGCGCCGCAGCGAAATCAGCTCGCCATTCAAGGAGTCGTAGTCCATCGACTCGCCGATGCCGGGCGAGATGTCGAGAATGATGGGAATCGTGGGCGAGAATTCCTCGCCCGTGGACGAAGGCGACGCCTTGCGCTCTTCGCCGGCGGGCGCCAACGTGCGCTTTAAAGCGCCCTGCGCGTCCGCCTTCTTGGGCGCGGCCTGGATGCCCGCCAGCACGAAGCCGAACATCCCCACGGCGAAAGCCATGGTGATGAGCTGAGGCTTCGGAAAGCCCGGAATCAGCGCCATGAGGAAGATCAAGGCGCCCGCCATTTCAAGTGCGCGCGGCTGGCTGAAGAACTGGCGGCCCACCTGGGCGCCCACGTCTTCACGGGTGTCGCCGCTTCGGGTGATCAAAATGCCGGCGGAGATGGAGACGAGCAGCGACGGAATCTGGCTCACGAGACCGTCGCCAATTGTGAGAATGCCGTACGTCTGCAGCGCGTCGCCCGCGCTCATGGAGTGCTGCGTGATGCCGATGATGGTGCCGCCCACGAGGTTCACGACCGTCACGATCATGCCCGCGATGCTGTCGCCCTTCACGAACTTCATGGCGCCGTCCATGGCGCCGTACATCTTGCTCTCCATCTGCACGTCGGAGCGGCGCTTCTGAGCTTCGGCCATGTCGATCACGCCCGCGCGCAAATCAGCGTCAATCGACATCTGCTTGCCGGGCATGGCGTCCAAGGTGAATCGCGCGCCCACTTCAGCGACGCGCTCCGCGCCCTTCGAAATCACGAGGAACTGGACGATCGTCAGGATGAGGAACACCACCGCGCCCACGACGAAGTTGCCGCCCACGGCGAAGTCGCCGAACGTGAAGATGATTTCGCCTGCGTCCGCCTGCAGAAGAATGAGTCGGGTCGTCGTGATGTTGAGGCCCACGCGAAAGAGCGTCGTGAAAAGGAGCATCGTCGGGAAGGCCGAGAACTCCAGCGGCGTCTTCACGTACATCGCCATCATCAGCATCAGAAACGACAGCGTGAGGTTGGCGCCGATGAGCGTGTCGACGAGAGCCGTCGGCAGCGGCACGATCATGAGGGTGAGCACCACGACGATGAGCGCCACCATCGTGATGTCGTTGTGCCGGGTGACGGTGGCCACCGCGGTGGCCGCCTTGTTCACAAAACTCATTCTTCAACCTCGTTGCGTCTCGTGAGCGAGAGATAGACGTCGCGCGCGGCGCGCGCCTCTTCCTTGCGCCCCAGCAGCCAGAGCGCCTGCGCCTTCATGAGATGCAGCGCCGATTCTTTGCTGGAAAGCGAGCGTCCCTTCATCGCGGCCTTCACCGCCGCGAGGGCTTTTTCGCCGTCCCCCAACTCAATGCGGGCGGCGGCGAGCCCCTCCTGCGCCATGAGCCAGTCGCTGCTTCCCGGTTCAGAAAGCTCGGCGAGCGACTCATAAATGCGCGCGGCGCGCTCGCCCTGCCCCATGCGAAAAAGCAGAAAGGCGAGCACGTCAAGGGCTCGCTTTTCATCCTTCGTGACCGTCAAGTCCGACATCGGCCTAGCCTCCCAGCATCAGCCCGCGGTACGCGGACAAGAGCATGTTGTTCTGCATCAGGGGCATCAGCTCCTTTTCGGCCATTGTCCGCACCTTGGCGTTGGGGCTCTTTCTCAACTTCTGCACCAAAGACTCCAAAAGCCCCGAAAAAACTTCGGGGCTCACGAGCGTGCCGTCCCCCACCGAGGGGCAGATGAGAGCTTCCGTCGCAGTGCGGGCGCCTCGAGGCGCAAAAAGCCCTTCGAGCCCCGTCTGTTGAAGCATGCCCGCCGCAAGCTCCTTTGCCTGCGGCAGACCCGCCTCCTCCGGCATTCGCAAAAGCTCTTGAATGCCGACCGTGGAGTTGAGAATGGAATTGACGCTGGTTGTCATGAACTAGGCTCAGGCTGCGGATTCCAGAGTGGTGATGAGCTGGCGCACGGTGTTTTCGAGCTCGACGGCCGTGACAGTGTCGGCGTGAAGACGCGTCACGATGAGGCGCCGCCCCTTCGCAAGCCCCCCGTACACCACCATCTGCGGCAGCGTGCGCCAGTTGATGGCCGCAAGGAGCTTCTTCACGGACTCCACGTCCGCCTGCCCTTCTTCAGCGAGCGTCACAAAGAGCGTCTCGCCCTTTTGTTCGAGAAAGAGCACGCCCACGTCCGCCACGCGAAGACACACGAGCCCGCGGATGCCGAGCTCCAGATGCGACAGCCCGAGACGACGGCCGAATTCATTGATTTCACGATCCAGCATGATCGACCTCCCCTTTATTCGAGACTCGCGAGGTATTCGTCCTCGCGCTGCACGGCGCTGTCCACTGCGGCCTGCACCGCGTCCATCACCGTCATGCGGCCT
>CAVJUB010000225.1:0-432 GCA_963652545.1 Hallella faecis
GCGTGATTTGGATCGGCGCTTCGCTCACGCAAAGCTTCTGGCTGGGGACGGCCGTGCTGGTCGTGGGGTCCCTCATCTGCTGGCGGGCGACGGCGTCACGGCCGGCCGGTCATCGACAAGACGCCAGACGGTAGCGCTGCTTCGGACTCTTCAGCGGCTCCGTGCGCTCCACGAGATTCTTGTCGATCAGGGCCTTGAGGACGGAGGCTAGGGTTCGCCGGCTGGCGCCAGTGGTTTCCGCAAGTTCCGGGAGTGAAACGTCGGGAAGGCTGCGCAGCGCTTCCAGCATGTCGCTGGCAAGTTTGTCGCGCGGCTTGACGGCGGCTGCGGCGCTGCAGGCGGTTCGCTTCTTCATCGTCAGAATGAAGGCGGTCGTGAAGTTTTTGAGCGAAACCGGCGGCATTTGCGCTCTTGCCAGCGCTTCCTGAATTT
>CAVJUB010000225.1:463-3183 GCA_963652545.1 Hallella faecis
GCCGCGATTTTCGATGACGTAGCCTTGGCGGCCGTCTTCGCCGGCAAACGGCGTGTATTCCAGCAGCCGGGACAAATTGAGGTTTCGCGTGGAGGAGACGCCGGGAAGCGTCAGCGTGTTTTTGTCGGCGACGGTTTGCGCCGCGCCGTAGAGTCCGCCGGGACTCAGAATCTCCAGTGAGTCCGAATAGAGGTTGACCTGCACTTGCGCCGCCCGGCCTTCCGGCGAGTAGTCGCGGTGCTGAAGCGCGTTCACCAGCGCTTCGCGAAAGGCGGTGAAAGGATAGTCCGGCTCTTCGTAGCGCAGCGTGCCGCTGATCCGGGCGCCGATGCGCATGTTCTTGCGCAAGAAGGCGAAGGCGTCCTGAAGAATGTCTGGGATGGAGCCCACCAGATGGGCGTCGTCAAAGTAGCGGATGCTGGAGCCGGGAAGCGGTGATTTGGTCGGGCCGGGATAGACCGTGAAGGTGACTTCCAGACGCGGGAAGTACTGCTGAGGAAATATGCCGGCGACCAGCAGGCCGGCGAGCGTCGGACACAGCTTCCCGTTGACGTTCGCCAGCGCGCCGAGGCGGACGAGGATGTCTTCGTCCGGCAGCTTGCCAAAGGCGCGGGGCGTGATTTCTCGAACGCGAGCCACGATGCCGTTGAGGATGCTGGGCTGCAAGTCCTCCAGCGACGCTTGCGGAACCGGCGTCAAGTCGTAGGTTGGCTGCTCCCGCGCTTCCCGCATGCGGTCGATTTCGTAGGGCGTGAGATGGCGGTCGCCGTCGGCCGTGCGAATGAAGGAGCCGGAATAAGGACCCTTCATCGTGATGTAGCAGGGACGATCCTTGAAGCAGATCGGCGAGATGACCATGGCGACCAGCGTGGCGCCTTCGAAAGGCACGGGAAAGACGGCGGGGCGAATGACGGGCGAGAACTGGTCTCCGAAAGCCATCAGACGGTTCATCGTTTTCTGAGCGTCAAATCCCGGGGCGGGCGTGAAGCCGTTTTTTTCGGACAGGCCCAGCAGGATGACGCCGCCGCTGTCGCTGTTGGCAAAGGCCGAGACGGATTCGGCCAGGGAATCCGGCAGCTGTCGGACGGCTTCCTTCACCTCGCAGTCGCGCGTGTTCTTTCTGATGAGGCGGAGCTCGTTGATTTTTGCGGTGAGATCAAAGGGGAGCGATGGCATGGCGGCGCCTCGTGGCGGGACAGAGCTTGGAAAACTCGGCATGAACTATGCACGCATGTAGACATGACATTACATGAAAATGGCCCATGTAGACAGGAGGGCAAAGTTCATTGTCATCTTGCACGCCGAGTCACCGCTCGACCAAGAACCGACTCAATCGCGGACGCGGTAGCGCGTGGCCGGGCCTTTGCCGATGGCTGCGATGAGGCGCCGCTGCCGGAGCATTTTGAGGCGCTTCACGAGGGCAGAAGCGGACAGTCCGGTGCAGGCTTCAAGTTCCGGGCGCGAGGCGGTGCCGCGGCTTCGGATGAAATCGATCATGGCGGCAGAGACGGCGTCCGGCGCAGGGAGCTGCGCATCGATTCTCGGCAGACGGAAGGTGCAGAACCGCGGTCTGAGAGTGACCAAGTCGGCGACCGGCGTGTCAGGAAAGGCGGCCTTGAGTTGGAAAAAGCCCATGCCGCCTTGGGGCGTCAGTCGCAGCGTTTCCAGAAGCTGAGCGAGCAGAGGATTGCCGCCGGTGGACGCCATGCCGAGGCAAGCTTCCTCGGCATCGAGATCCGGAAGACCGCCGGAGGTGTGAATCTCCACGCTCGCCGGCGTGACATGCACGGTGAGGGGCGCGCTGCGGCGGTAGTCGCGCAGCGTCAGCGCGAGAGCCAGGGTGTCCTGCAGCGTGAGAGGGGAAACGGTGTCGGCGACGGCTTCGCGCGCGAATGCCAGACTGCGGGAAAGCAGGGAAAAGACCGAGCCCTCGAGATGTTCGCTGCGAAGCACGCGGCGCTTTTCGTTGTCTGCGAAGGCGACCAGCACGGCGCCGAAGGCGCATTGATCCGAGCAGAGGTAGCCGAGGTTTGTGAAGCGTCGGGTTGAGGCGTCCCGAAAGTTGGGTGGCAGGCCCTGAGGCGACAGGTCATCGTCGCAACGACGGCGGGCGGCTGCCAAGTCTTCGAAGGTGAGGTCCTGCCGGGGCGCGGGGCGGCGTTCAAACGGCGTCGGATCATCGGCGCGAATGAGATCGGCGATTTCATTCAGCGAGGCGGAAACCGTGGCGTCCTCGTGACGGATGAAGACGGTTTCCGGGTGCTTCGGATCAAGCGCGTACGGGCGATCGTTGCCGCGAAGGACGCGAACCTGAAGGATCTGAAGTTCGTCTACCGCCAGGACGGAGGCGCTCACGAAGCCGGTGAGCGACGGAAAGACCGCGGTGTCGGCGATGGAAGTGATCGACTGCCGAACGGCGTCGGCGTTGTCTACGCCAACGGGAAAGCCGTGCTCGTCAAGCCCGAGGTAGAGGGTGCCGCCCGCGGTGTTGGCCAAGGCGACGAGGATTTGGAGGACGGCTTCGCGATCCCAGACGGGCAGAAAGGCGACGGTGAGAGATTCGTCGTGCGGCAGAAGAAGCGCTTCGGGCATGGCAGCGGATCGAAGAATCGAGGAATCGAGGATACGCGATTGTACGAGATCGGCTCTTCTGGTACGCGATTCAAAGTAGCGGCGACACCAGATAACACACGCCTTCAAGGAATCGCTCTTTGATGGAG
>CAVJUB010000226.1:0-3178 GCA_963652545.1 Hallella faecis
CCCGAAGCCAAGGCAGCGGCGTAGCGGAGCGCTTTTCATGGCTGACAAGTCCAAGTCCAACGTCGCCACCTACGGCTTCATTCTCTGCCTCGTCGTCATCGGCGGGCTTCTCTTTCTGATGGTGAGAAGCTTCATCGACATTGACGCCGTGAGCGACGCCGCTTTGAAAGAAGCGGAGATGATTGAAGCCGCCTTTGGCACGGACACGTTGATCGGCATCCGAGAGGCCGCCGATGAGATGTCCATCCGCTTCATGGAAGAAAACGATGTGGACGCGATGATCCGTGACCTCGGACACTGGCTGTCAGCCTTTGACAAAGACGTGGGCGACTGGACGGAGGCGCAGATCGACGCCCTTCGCGAGCTGATCGGCTGGGTGATGATGCGCATCGCCCTCTTTGAGAAGTGGCTCCCCGTCTGGGGCGTCGTGCTCACGCTCACCACCATCAACGGCTTTCTCTCGTGGCAGGTGAAGCGCACGAGCTTCGACATGCCTTCGCCCCTTGTCTACACGGCCTCCATCGGCACGTTTCTCATGGTCTGGGGCCTCATTCTGCTGTCGTTTGTGATGCCGTGGGCGCTTGAGCCCTACTGGGTGCCGGTGTTGCTCTTCCTCTCCACGATCTGCGTGAACCGCGCCATTGCCAATCTGCCGAAACGCATGTAGTCCGATCGCTCGGCGGAAAACGCCGACGGTCGGCAAAGGAACCCCAATGAGTCTCTTTTCATCGACCAAAACCAAGGCGGAGTACGAGCAGGCATTAGAAGACGAACGCCGCGCCAAGCTCCCCGTGAAGGAGCAGTGTCGCCTCCTCTGGAACGACATCAAGACGGCGTTCTCTCACGCCAAGAAGGATTCCGCCGCGAGCTTTGCCGCCGGGCGCCGTGCCGCCAGCGACAGCTCCGCCACGCCGATGTCCCCGGCGTCGCACGTCTGGGCAAAGCGCCTTCTTTTCATCGGCATCGCCGTTTTTGTGTGCCTGTGGTCTCTGACGCGCCTCAACCCCGCCCTTGACGACATCGAGGAAGTCCACGAGGACCGCCGGATGTCGCGGCTCTGCGAAATCCCCGGCACCACGTGCGCTGACAAAAGTGAGGACAAAGAGCACCCCAAGGCCGTCGTGGCGCCCGCCCAGCGGGACGCTGTGATCTTCCCCACGGGCGAGTAGCGGCATAGGAGGGGCATTCATGAATCGCTTGACGCTTTCTTCGGCCTTCCTTGCCATGGCTGAGGCGCTTTTCTTGATGGGGGCGCCGAGCCCGGTGTCGGCCCAATTGCATTTCTCCGGAGATGACCCCGCTCCCGTCGTCGATCAGGCGCGGGAGGACGCTTTGCGCACGGCTCGCATCAAGGACCAGCATCGCGCTGAGCGCGAAGCCCGTCGTGCGGCGGAGCGGGCGGGAAAGGCCGTTCCGAGCCTCCCCGTAGGGCGCGTCGGGGATGTGCCCGACTCCATGCGCGAGCGCATTGAACAGAACCGCCAGAAGAAGTTTGAAGAGCGCCGGCGCTACCGCGAAGAACAGCGGGCCGAGCGCGCCGAGCGTCAGGCCGAAGCCAAGAAGAGAAAGGAAGAAGCCAAGCGAAAGAAGGAGGAGAAGGCCCGCCAGCTCGATGAACAGCGCCGCCAGCTCGCCTACGACAAGTGGCAGAAGGCCCTCAAGGTGGACCATGTGCCCAAGAAGCCCGCGCCGGAATTCTTGAAGCGCTTTGAGCCTTTCGTCCTCTCGCTCGGGTCCGTGTCGCTCTTGAGAGACACCGTGACGAGCGTCCAGCAAAAGCACAAGGGGTGCACCCTCATTCCGAACGAGTCGAGCGAAGATCTCGGGCGTCTGGTGTGCACGGATCCCCGAGACTTTGGCGCCGACGGCGAAGCCGTGATCTTCGGGTACTTGAGGCAAAACGACGTGATCGTCACGGCAGACTTCTTCTTTCGACAGCAGCAGAAGCTGGAAAACCGCACCAAGGCCCTGCTGTCCCAGCCGCCCTTCAAGGAGCGCTTTCGCGCGCCCATCAATGACGTGCGCTACGAGGCGCCGTTCTACACGATCTCTCAGGTGGAGAACCCCGTGGCGAGCATCGGCAAAGGCTCGTGGCTTCGCATTCAGGCGCGCTACCTCGATGAGCTCGGCCCCATGGATCGCGTCTACGCCGCCAAGGCGAGCACGCTCGAATTCGGGGAGCTCGTCGTGGGCAAGACGCACCGCGACAGCATCGAGAACTACACCGCCACCTGCCGCAAGGTCAACGCAGACCAAATCACGGCCTTCTCCGAGTTCTACGGACAGTGCTTCGGGTTTACGGAGGACGCCTTCTATCAGCTCGAATGGGAGCCGGGAACGAACCTTCTCGCCCAGCTCACCGTGACGCCCGTTCGCGTTGCCATCGCGAACTTGCTCGACGAAACCCTGCGAGCCAAGTACGGCCACGAAACCTTCTGCATGTCGCTCGACACCGATGCGGTCGTGCACAACCGCACGAATCGGAAGAAGATCAAGGCCGCGACGATGTACCTGGAGGAAAAGTTCAGGAAACAGCCCGCCAATGTCTTTTTGGGCGCCTGCGACGCGCCGTACGTCTTCACCACGTCCATGCGCTACGTCTTCCGCACCGAGGTTCTGGGCGATGATCGCATTGCCGCCGACTACAAGGACCGTCTGCACGACAATGAGATTCAGGCGTCCGTCGTGAACTGGCGGCAGGAGCAGTTGGACAAGTTGAAGGACGTGCTGACGCCGCCCAAGGACGAGGAAGAAGCGCCCGCAAAGCCCGCCCTTCCTGACAACATCAAAACCTACAAGCCGCAGTTCGTGCCGCCAGCCATGCACCGCGCGGCGCCCCCAAGAGTCATTGAACACAACACCAAAGAAAAGAAATGACTGACACCTTTGACCTCGATTCCTTCGTGCCTTCGGACGAGAAAGACGCTGCAATCGACGAAGTGGTTGTCATGCAGTTGCAGATTGAGGGCATACATGGCGCCATTGGACGCTTTCGGAAAGCCTTTAGCCTCCGGCTCTCAGTGACGCTCTTCACGTTCCTCTTTTCGTGGATCCTCGCCTTTTCCTGTGCGGCGCTCCTGCTTGTAGGACCTCGCAGTCCGTGGGTGGTGATAGCGCTGGCGGCGGGGTTCTCCGTCTGTCTTATCGGAGGACTCCTTGCCATGAGCGGCCTTCAGTC
>CAVJUB010000227.1:0-3174 GCA_963652545.1 Hallella faecis
GCCATCCGATCCTCTGCAAAAGCGTTGGCCGTCATGGCGATGACGGGCACAAGGGGCGCGTCGGGCCGATTCATCGCGCGAATCCGCCGCGTCGCCTCATGGCCGTTCATCTCGGGCATCATGATGTCCATCAGCACGGCGTCAAAGGTGAAGGGCGCGCTCTTTTCAAACGCTTCCGCCGCCTCGCGGCCGTTGCGAGCTTCAACCACCGTCGCCCCCGCCTCCTCCAGGAGAAGCTTGGCGATCTCAAGATTGAGGTCGTTGTCTTCCGCCAAAAGAATCTTCAGCCCCTTCACCGAAGCCGTCTCCTCGGCGTCCGCGGCCGTCTCCTCAGCAGGCGTCGCGTCAATGTCGAACGGAATCACGACGTCAAACGTCGTGCCTTCGCCCTGAACGCTCTGCACCGCAATCGTCCCGCCCATCTTTTCGGTGAGACTCTTGGCGATCGCCATCCCGAGCCCCGTGCCGCCGTACTGCGAGCGAGCGGTCGACTTCTCCTGCGTGAAGGGATCAAAGAGCCGCGCGAGGAATTCCTTTGCCATGCCGATCCCGGTGTCACGGCATGTGAACTGCACGCGGGCGCGGCCGTCCTTCATGGGCGTCGAGCGCAGCGTGAGGAAGATCTTCCCGTGGTCCTTGTTGTACTTCACGGCGTTCGAGAGGATGTTCATGAAGACGCGCTTCACGTGAACGGGGCTGCCCATGAGCCGGCGGCAGTCCACGTGCGTCGTCTCGCGGACGACCTCGATGCCGCGGCTTGCGGCCATGCGTTCAATCAGGTCGTAGCCGCTTTGCGCCGCCTCCTCAAGGTCAAACGGCACGTGCTCCAGCATCACTTCACCCGACTCGAGCTTGCCCATGTCCAGCACTTCGTTCACGAGCTCCAGCAGCACCTGCGCCGCCTCCCGGGACTTCGTGCGGCACTGCGCCTGCATCGCCGCGTCATTCGGGTGCTGCTCGGACACGTCCATCATGCCGAGAATGCCGTTCAAGGGCGTGCGGATGTCATGGCTCATGCGCATGAGGAACGTGCTCTTCGCGTGATTCGCCCGCTCTGCCTCGACGCGCAGCGCCTCCTGGCGCACTTCGTCGTCGATGCACTTCGAGAGCGCCAGACCGCGCACGGCAGTGTCCGAACACTCCAGGCAGACCACCTTCGTCTCCATCCAGCGAACCGAGCCGTCCGTCTCCCGGCGTCGATGCCGCAGCGACACTTCCGTGCGGCCGCTCCGGAAGGCCTTGATGACCGCCTCGCGATTGAATATTGCGCGAGCAGTCTGCGCTTCCGCCGCGTCAGCGATCGACGAAACCCCTGCCTCCAGCATCGCCTCCACCGTGCCCGTCTCCGCCGGGAACCGCACCGCTTCGTCCGACTCGACCACCTGATAGCGGTCGTGCAGGTAGTCAATGTCAATTGCGAGCGGGTAGTCCACGCCCATCGCCGCCGCGTAGAGCTGCACCTGGCGGCTCAGGCGCCGCTCATTTTCAAGCGTCAGCACATTGCGCTCGAGCATCTCGCGCTCGTACTCGCTGATGACACGATTGCGCTTCAGGATGAAGAAGACCGCGCCGGCCAGAAGAGCGAAGAAAAGCAGCACGGTCGCCGCCACGAAGCCCGCCTCGCGAGTGTCCCGCCAGCCGCCTTCGGGCGCGACGGCGAGCTGCCAATCGACGTCCTTCACCTTGAAGTCCAGCGTCAGGGCGCCAATCGGCAGCGGCGCTTCCGAACCGAACACCTTGACGAGGGTGCGGTCTTCGGGACCCGTGGTTTTGGAGAGCGTGTAGGCGTAGCCCAGGCGGCTCAAGGCGTTCACTGTGTTTGAAAAGATCTCCGGCACGCGGATGAGAACAATCGAGAAGCCCCAGAAGACGCGCCGGCCGCCCCGGTCGAGATAGATCGGATTGCGGATCGCCAGGCCGTCG
The DNA here is from genome assembly GCA_963652545.1 of Hallella faecis. Taxonomy (GTDB): domain Bacteria; phylum Pseudomonadota; class Gammaproteobacteria; order Burkholderiales; family Burkholderiaceae_F; genus Duodenibacillus. The sequence goes on from CAVJUB010000227.1 coordinate 1,924, forward strand.
CCGCCTTGTGCCAGATGGAATGGCCCCTGCATGATGACGACGTCATGATCCCGGGCGTAGCGGGAAATGCGTCCGCGGGCGTCCGGCAGATCGATGAGGTTGCCGAGACCCGCTTCATTGCCTTTGGCGGGATAGATCTCGGTGACGATGCCGTCGGGCGCGATCTGGATGCTCTGGATGTAGTCCTCCATCATGTTCTTGGCAATGGTGGAGAAGGAGCCGATGCGGCCGCCGCCGCTGATGACCGCTTGTTCAACCGCGTTCGTGACGGCGACGCCGCGCTCGATGTCGGCGGCGAGATAGCCCGCGTAGATTTTGGCGTTGAGCTCCGTCTTGACCTTGATTTCCTCGGTCTGGCCGCGGTCGACGAGCTGGACGGCGATGACGGTGATCAAGACGCCGACGAGAAAGATCAGGATCGGCGCCATCAGGTCGTTCTGGTTGATTTTGCGGTGCGTCATGACGGCTCGGCCTCTCGGATCCTCGGCAACAAACGTCGTTTCTCTGAGCAACCGTCGTACCTGACGGCAAGAAACGACTTGAAAATTTGGCCGATTTTAATGGAGGCGAGGCGTTCTCGGCGCCGGCGCTGCAACGGTCTCAGAGGTTTTCCCACAGCGGCCGCCACCTTGAGAACCGGCGAGTCCGTGCGCGAGCGCCGGGAGATCCGGCCAATCCGCGGTCAAGGCACAAAACGCCGTACCGAAACGCCAGGCCTGTAAACTGCCTTGCCACATTGGAAATGCAGCGGCCTTCGTTGCCTTGCATCAGAAGCGGTTTTTTCCTCCGACGCAAGGCATGCCGCCTCACCCGCCTTTGATTCTGACGCCGCGACCAAAGGGAAATTTCATGTTTTCATCAAAAAATCACTTTGCTATACAAGCCATGTCGCCCACGGCCAGAGAGATGATTCGTTTCGGCATTCCGCTTGACAAAGTGCGCCGCAGCTGCGGCCTGCCGATGAAAATCATCAAGGAGCTTGCCCAGGAAATCAAAGACCAGGAGGCGCAGAAACGACTCGAGTCAGCCCAAAACGCAGGCGCCAAGCGAGCCAAGCTGTCCATCGACGGCCTTCAGACGCATTCCGCCTGACCGTGCTGTCCGTCAAGTCTTCGGGCGCTGAACGGCGGCGACGCAGCGCGCGATCGTCTTGATGAGAAGCGGTGGATCCAGGGGCTTTGCGAGATGCTCGGTCATGCCGCACACCCGGGCGGCCAGGCGGTCCTCCGCAAAGGCATTCGCCGTCATGGC
>CAVJUB010000228.1:0-3169 GCA_963652545.1 Hallella faecis
ATGTCATCGACGAATTTCTGGGCTTTCTCTCGGGTGAAGACACTGACAAGATGCAAACGTTGGTGGACGGCGGAACGATTGACATTTCGGTCAACGAAAAGCTTAACTACGGCGAGCTCGCTCAGCATAATCCGGGAGACTTCTGGACGCTGCTCTTCTATGCGGGCTATCTCACCATTGCTGAACGTCTGCCAGGGCATCCGCTGGATTTCCGAGTTCGTCTGCCCAACGAAGAAATTCGAGAAACCTTTGAGGCCAATGTTGCGGCGCATTTTTCCAAAGCCAATCGACCGTATGCCAACCGCGGCGTGGATTTTGTGAAGGCCGTGCTGGCCGGTGATGAAGACCGCATGGCTGAGGTGCTCGAAGAGCTTTTGAAGAACTATGTCTCCGTGCGAGACACGGCGACCAAAGCGCCAGCGGAAAACTATTACCACGGTCTCCTTGTGTCGCTCATTGCCTGTGCAGACAGTCTGCTTGCCACCTTTCGGTCCAACGGCGAGGCCGGCGACGGCTATGCTGATCTGGCGCTGACGTCCGGATCGGGATCTCGACGCATAGGCGCTGTGATTGAGATCAAGCGTTGCAACAAGCCAGAAGATCTTTATGACGCTGCAGAATCGGCTCTGGTGCAGATTCGTGAAAAGCACTACACCGACTATCTGGACAAGCTTCGCTGCTCCACGAAGCTTGTTTACGGCATTGCCTTCTGCGGCAGGCTCTGTTCTGTTGTTCAGGGGGAAGCGGCCGGCCGTTAGCCGGCGCGCTGCCAACAGCAAATCGGGGTGCCAACATGTTGGCACCCCCGTTGAGCGATCAGTCAGCTTGAACCGTTTCCCAAGTGAGCCCGAACTTTGCGAGGTACTTTCTCAGCCGGTCTGAGTCGTTGGTGCTCTTGCGCTTGGCGAGGCTCTTGGCAAAAAGCAGTCGTCCGGCGGCGGACAAGGTCTTGGTCTGCCGGCAGACGCGAATGACTTCAGCCAGCTGCACGATGTCGAACCGGTCCAGCGTCTGAGCAGCTTCGCCCAGCGCTGACGTAACGACGGACTCATCGTCGGAGGGGGCGGCCGGACGCTCGGCGACTTGCCATCGAGCCCGAAGGCGGGCGACTTCAGCCTCCGCCACGCTTTCCGTGATGCGGCCGCTTTCGGAGAGAACGGCCATGCGCACGGCCGCGCCCGCCAGGTCGCGGAAGTTGCCGGTCCAGAGCGCGTCCGGCGCCGTGGCGGCCCGAAGGAAGGCCTTTCTTGCTTCGGCGTTGAAGCGCACGCGCTTTCCGAATCGCTCGCTGGCGCGGTCAAGCTCAACATCGAGGTTGGGCTCGATGTCTTCCGAGCGGTCCTTCAGAGAAGGAAGCCGGAAGGACCACAGGTCGATGCGGGCGAGCAGGTCGCCGCGGAAGGCGCCGGTACGCACCATGTCGCTCAAGTCGCGGTTCGTGCCGCAGATGAGCTGGAAGTTGCTTGAGGCTTCTTTGTCGGCTCCCACGGGATAGAAGCGCTTTTCTTCAATGGCGCGCAGCAGCATGGCCTGCTCGTCGATTCCGAGTGCTTCAATTTCGTCCAGAAAGAGAAGGCCTCCGTCCGCGGCGGCGAGGAGCCCCGTGCGGTTTTCGACGGCGCCTGTGAAGGCGCCTTTGCGATGACCGAAGAGCGTTGACATGGCGGCGTCGCCGCGCAGCGTGGCGCAGTTCACCTCAACCAATCGGCCGGAGACGCGGCGGTTCTTCACTTTCCAGTCGTAGATGAGATGCGCGAGCCGCGTCTTGCCGACGCCCGACGCGCCGGTGAGAAGGATCGGATCGTCGGAGACGGTGCACACGCGCGTGATGTCGTCGATCATTGCATTGAAGGCGGCGTTCTTTGTTTCGATGCCAGCCTTGAGAAATGACACGCCTTCGCGCCGGGCGGTTTCAAAGCGTTGCGCGAGCTTGTCGTAGCGCGATAGGTCCAAGTCGATGATGGAAAGCATGCCTGCAACGTCGGTCTTCTGCCGTGCGCCTGTTTGCAGAATCCTGGCCGGGATGAGGCGCGACTCGGTGAGCAGAAAGAGGCAGATCTGCATGACGTGCGATCCCGTCGTGATGTGCACGTAGTAGTCCTCTCGCTCGGTGTCAAACGGGTAGGCGCGCGCGAAGTCGAGCAGCGCGGCGTAGACGGTCTCGAAGTCCCACGGATCGGAAAACTCGATGGGACGCAGATTCACGGTGGTTTCGGGTGACGCCTGACGAAAGTCCGCCGCGACTTCGTGCGCGAGCGGTTCGTATTTCGATTGCGCGAGGAGCTCGAGCCGGTCGACGAGGAAGTCGTCGTGCATCCCGATGCTCACGGTGGGCCGCCAGAGCGCCCAGCGGTCCTTGGCCGGCGCGCGGTCGACCGTGGTGCCCAGCAGGCCGATGACGACGGTTTTGCGATCGGACATATCGATTCATATAAGCTACGATAGAGATATATCAATTATATTGCATGCAACAGGCCTGTGAATAGGCGTTTCTTTTGTTTTTAGCTGAAATTTTGGTTTGGCACGTTGATTGCGTTAGAAGGTGGATGAAAAGGAATGACTATGACAGAACTCATTGAGATTGACGGAGCCGCCGGAGGCGGCCAGATGCTTCGCACGGCGCTTGCGCTCTCCGCGGCGACGGGCCGAGGCTTTCATCTTTCGAACGTGCGCGGTCGGCGGCCGAAGCCTGGCTTGAAGCGTCAGCACCTTGCGGCGCTGAAGACCGCCGCTCGGCTGGTTGACGCCGAAGTGACGGGCGTGGTCATGCAGTCAACCGACGTCACCTTTGTGCCGCACAGCGCGGCAGCCGGAGACCTCGACGCGAACATCGGCTCTGGCGGCAGCGTTTGTCTTCTGCTGCAGGCGGTGCTGCCCGTCTGGGCGGCAAACGCACCGGCGGGTGCGGTGCTCACGGTGAAAGGCGGCACGATCGGTCCGATGGCGCCGAGCGCGGCGTTCTTTCTGGAAACTTTAGGTCCCGCGCTGGCGGCGATGGGCTTCGGCTGCCGCGGCGAAATCGTGTGCGAAGGCTTTCACACGGCGGGCGGCGGCGAGATGCGGATCGTGCAGCAGGGCGCTTTGTCGCCGACCTTTTTTGAGGACACGGCGCTGGTTGAACTGGGAGAGCTTTCCGCAGACATCGTGTTTTCACACCTTGATCCCGGCA
>CAVJUB010000229.1:0-3156 GCA_963652545.1 Hallella faecis
CATTGCCTGGTCAGCGAAGGCGTACCTCTCCACTGCCGCAGAAAGGTTCTGCCACGCTGTGCGCGAACAGTACGCCGGAACGGAAATTCCCGCTGCGATCTGACACTGACGTACCTGCTAAACCCCGCCGCCCCCTCGTACGCCAAACCCTGTGTAAATATTTCAAACACCGCTGGCGGCAAGCAAAACAAGGCATTCGCCTCAGACGGCCGTCAGCTCCGCTTCCGTAGAATGGACCGCCGTCTGTAATACTTGGAGCTGCCATGAAACAGCCGATCCTCGACGAGATGATCTCTGACCGCCGCCACCTTCACGCTAGACCAGAAGAAGGTTGGACGGAATTCGAAACGACCTGGTATGTCTTCAGCCGCCTGAGCTCGCTGGGCTTCAAAGACGTGCGCACGGGGCTTGCCATCATCAACCCCGACGCCGTCATGGGCCGCGATCCTGCGCTCGTGGAAAAAGCGCTCGCCCGCGCCGCCGCAAACGGCGTCCCTGCGGACTTTTTGAAATCCATCGACGGCTACACAGGGTGCGTCGCCGTGCTCAACACCGGCCGCCCGGGGCCCGTCACCGCGCTGCGCTTTGACATGGACTGCGTCTGCGTTGAAGAAACCGACGATCCAATGCACGCGCCCAACGCGGGAGGCTTTCGCTCCACACGTCCCGGCCTCATGCACGCCTGCGGCCACGACGGCCACACGGCCGTGGGGCTCGCCGTCGCCCGCTGGGTGATGGAGCACCAAACCGAACTCAAGGGCACCGTGAAGCTCATCTTCCAGCCCGCCGAAGAAGGCGTGCGCGGCGCCGCGGCCATCGCCGCTTCAGGAATCCTCGACGACGTGGACCTGATCCTGGGCTCGCACTGCGGCGGCAAGGTGAAGCTGGGCGAAGTCGGCCTCGTGCACGGCGGCGTTCTCGCGAGCACCAAGTACGACATCCGCTTCACAGGCACGCCCTCTCACGCCGGCAATGAGCCGCAGAAAGGCCGCAGCGCCCTGATGGCCGCCTGCTCCACCGCCATGCAGCTCGCCGGCATTCCGCGCCACGGCGAAGGCGCCAGCCGCGTCGCCGTCGGCAAGCTCGTGGCGGGCGAAGGCCGCAACGTGACGCCCGTGCACGCCTATATCCAAACCGAAGTCCGCGGCGAAACCGCAGAAGTAAACGACTACATGTGCGCCTGTCTCGAACGCATCGTCCGCGGCAATGCCGAAAGCTACGACGTCAAAGCCGAAGTGACGAAAGTGGGCGAAGCCACGACGCTCATCGAATGTCCCGACGTGCTTGACATCGTGCGCGACGTCGCCAAGACCGTGCCCGGCGTTTCGCGCATCGTCGAATTGAACACGCCCGCCGGCAGCGAGGACTTCACGATGATGTTGAAGCGCGTCGTCTCGCACGGCGGTCGCGGGGGCATGTTCCGCTGGGGGTGCAACCACCACGGTCACCACAAGTCCGACTTCGACCTGCAGGACACCGAATCCATGCCCATCGGCCGAGCCGTCTTCACGGGGTTCGTGAAGGCGGTGAACGGCCTCTGAGCGTTCCGTTTGTTTTCCCTCGGGGAGAAGCCTTTCTCCTCAGTCCCGCCGAAGGGCGGCCTTCACTTCGTCCTTCGGCTTCATCAACCGCCATTTCGGCACCTTAGGAGCACACCTCTATGACAGGCGTCATCCTCTCGCTGCTCGTCACCGTCTTCATGGTGCGATGCCTGCTGAAGCATTTCCGCGCCCAGTTCGTCCTCTTTGCGGGCGGCCTGATCCTACTTTTCGCCGCCATCATTCTCCACCAGCTGGGGCTCTTGGACGCCGCCGGCGTCCTCCCGAAGAAGGTGGCCTCGACAGGCTGGGTCGGCTTTGATCCGTTCAAATGCATCTCGTCGATCATGAGCTCCCGCGTCGCCGGGCTCGGCCTCATCATCATGTCGGCCGCCGGCTACTCGAAGTACATGTCGATGATCGGCGCCTCCGCGCGCATGGCGGACGTCATGAGCCGCCCGCTGCGCCTGCTGAACTCCCCCTACCTCGTGCTCGCCCTGAGCTACATCGTGGGCCAGATCATGAACGTCTTCATCCCAAGCGCCTCGGGCCTGGCGATGCTCCTCATGGTGACGATGTATCCGGTGCTCGTGAAGCTCGGCGTCTCGCCGCTTTCCGCCGCCGCGCTCATCGCCACCTCCGGCTGCCTTGACCTCGGCCCCGCCTCCGGCAACGCCAACCTCGCGGCGAAGTTCGGCGGCATGGACACCATGACCTACTTCGTGGACTACCAGATCCCGGTGTCGCTCGCCGTGGCGACCGTCATCGCCGTGCTCCACTACTTCACCCAGAAGTGGCTTGACAAGCGCGACGGCGACAAGGCGTGGCAGGTGGAAGCCGGCGCCGCCGTGGAGGAGATCGATTTCAAGGGCGCGCCCGCTTTCTACATGGTGCTCCCGATGATTCCGCTTATCCTCCTCTTCGTCTTCTCGAAGTTCGTGGTTTCGGGCATCAAGCTCGACGTGCCGACCGCCATGTTCCTTTCCTTTGCGATCGCCCTCGTTCTGGAATGCTTCCGTCATCCCGTGAAAGAAGTGCTCGACAAGGCCATCGCCTTCTTTGACTCCATGGGCACGCAGTTTGCGCGCGTCGTGACCCTCATCGTCGCGGGCGAAATCTTCGCCCAGGGCCTGATGGCGACCGGCACCGTCGCCTATCTCATCGACATCACGAAGGGTCTCGGCCTCTCCGGCGCCCTCATCATGATCGTCATGACGCTCTTCATCACGGTGATCTCCATCGTCATGGGCAGCGGCAATGCGCCTTTCTTCGCGTTTGCGCCGCTCGTTCCTGACTTCGCCCGCGAATTCGGCGTCTCGACGATTCTGCTGATTCTGCCGATGCAGTTCGCGACCTCCCTCGGCCGCACCGTCTCGCCCATCACCGGCGTCATCGTCGCCGTCGCCGGCTGTTCGGGAATTTCGCCCTTTGAGATCATCCGCCGAACGGCGATTCCGATGGCAGGCGCTCTCGTCACGACCATCGCCGCCACGATGATTCTGGTGTAGCCTGTCGTTTCACTGACGTCTTGCCTTGACGAAAGTTCAAGGCGCCCAAGAGCCGCCTTCGTGAGGAACTTCTCACGAAAGCGGCTTTTGCTTGGGCAGTTCTATGTTCC
>CAVJUB010000230.1:0-3156 GCA_963652545.1 Hallella faecis
ACCGGCAAGTACGTTGAAGAGCTCTTCAAGAAGGCGAAGGTGACGAAGTAATTTCTCGCCGCCGCTTTCGCGGGCTTCAAGGCCGCGTCGTTTCACCAGAGCGACGCGGCCTTTTGTTTTGTCCGCAACAAGGCTCGCCTAGTACAATTATGTGAACACACATAACGCAGGTGTGCGTTACGCACAGTTGCGTTATGTATTAGCACGTAACGCAACTACACATAACGGCAGGACTTTCAACCATGCCTTTCACAGACAATCCCTTTCTCCTCAACACGTATCTTTCGCCCCACTATTTCTGTGATCGCGAAGCTGAAACCCGCCTTCTCATCGACCATATCCAAAACGGCCGCAACGTCATTCTGGCGGCTCGCCGTCGCATAGGAAAAACGGGGCTTATCCAGCACTTCTTCCAGCAGCCGCAGATCACCAGCAAGTACTACTGCGTCTACTGTGATGTCATGCCAACCAAATCATTGCAGATGTTTCTGTACAGACTGAGCGCCGCCGTGCTTCAGCAGCTCAAACAGCGAACCTTGCTGCAGCGCCTCACGGTTGCGGTCAAATCCATTCGCTTTTCAGTGGCCATCGATCCCAGATCCGGAGAACCTAGTTTTGGCATAAACATCGGTGCTGTGGACAACCCGCCGCAGGCACTCACCGAGATTTTCGCGTTTCTCAATTCACTGGATCGCCCCGTCATTCTTGCCATTGATGAATTTCAACAAGTCGCGGAATATCAGGACAGCAGCGTCGAGGCTGACTTGAGAAGCGTCATCCAATTTTCTCCCAACGTGCGTCTGATCTACTCTGGCAGCAAAGAACACCTGCTGGTTTCCATGTTTGCCGAGCCCAAGCGCCCCTTCTTCCGCAATGGATCGTTCGTTCATCTGCAGCCTATCGACCGCGATATTTACGCCCGCTTCGCTCAAAACCTTTTCAGCGAATACGGCAAGACGCTGACAGCCGGCGTCTTCGAGCAGATATACGATCAAGCCGACGGGATAACGTACTACGTTCAGCAGCTTCTCAACGTTCTCTTTGCGAAACTGCCAGTTGCTACAGCCAGCACCTCTGCCTACTTTGACGCCTCATTGACGTCCGCCATTGATCAGGAAAAACTGGGCTACATGAGCAATCTGCAAACCCTCACAAAAAATCAGCAATCCCTTCTCATCGCCATCGCTCAAGAAAAGCTAGTTGACAAGATACTCAGCACGGAATTTCTGCGCCGCCACGATCTCAGCTCTCCCAGCGCCATGCAGACAGCCGCAAACTCGCTGATCAAATCGGACCACTTGGAAAAATCCGATCAAGGCTACCGCGTATACGATCCTCTGTTTGCCGAGTGGCTCAGACGGGACAGCGCGCGTTCACAAAACTGAGCCTCGCCGCATGAATCGCACCAGATCATGCGGCTTTTTCTTTCTCGAGTGCAAGTGTTGCAACTTGGTCACAGGCCTTTCTGCTTAATTCTTGATGAGAGGCGTTCTCATTTCGGTTTACTGCATCGATGATTGAGAATTGTTTTCATTCCGAAAACAAACCATAGCCCAGCATTTTCCCCTTTCAACGGCCGACACTCCTCGTTTCCCGGCTTGTTCACTCCCAGTGAATTTTCTTCTCCAAGAAAGTGGCGTACTGAGAACGGTTCTCATTAAACTCCGCGCCATTCTGAAATTCTGAGGTCTGTGCACGAGATCTCCGCACGGCCTCAAGTCACTCTTATTTCCAGATTGGAGAATTCTCAAATGAAAAAGACTCTCGCTGCGGTCGCCGTTCTCGGCGCCTTCGCCAGCTCGGCTTTCGCCGCCAACGTGACGCTCTACGGCTCCGTGTCCACGGGCCTCGTGTACACGCACACCAAGGCGTACACCAATGACGACGGTGATCGCGTTGCCGCCAAGAACTCCTTTGGCATGGAATCAGCCTGGGCCGGCGACTCCATCTTTGGTCTGACTGGCGAAGAAGAGCTTGGCAACGGCTGGAAGGTGGGCTTCACCCTCGAAAATGAATTTGAATCCGACACGGGCAAGCTCGCCGGCGATGACAAACTCTTCGACTCCATGGCCTACCTCTGGGTTGGCAACGACACGGTGAAGCTTGCTGCCGGCAACCTCGGCGGCACGCTTGCTTCCGCTAGCGGTGACTTCGATCTCGTCGGCGGCTTTGATCCGCTCGAAGCGGCCTACGGCAACGGCGGCATGGGTCTTTTCGCTACGCGTGACGCAGCCTACGACAATGCCATCAATGTTGAAGTAACCCCGATTGACGGACTCAAGTTCTCTTACCAGATGAACATTGAAGACGGCAACGAAGACAAGCTCACCGGCTGGGGCCAGCAGGCCCACTACTACGGTTTGGGTGCTTCTTACGAGAACGGCCCTCTCGCCGTGAGCGTTGTTGCTGAACGCACGAAGTGGGGCAACCGCGAAGACATCAAGTCCGCCAGCGCCTACACCCTCGGCGCCTCCTGGGATTTTGAAGTTGTGAAGCCCACGTTCATGTACCAGCACACTGAAAACCTGAAGCTTGGCGGTTTCGTAGACAACCTGTTTGAGGATGACTATACCAGCGATGTCACGGAAGACAGCCAGTTCAAGTCTGACAGCTTCCTCCTTGGCCTTACGGCTCCGATCGGCAACGGCACCCTCGGTGTGTCTGCCCAGTACGCCAAGATCAAGCTTGTTGATGCTCCGGATTATGAAGACGGCAAAGCGTTTGTCTTCGGCGTTGCCTACAACTACGAACTCAGCAAGCGCACTAGCCTCTACGCTGGCGCCGTGTATAGCAAGGGCAAGGATGGTCTTGAAGATTCTTCTGCCCTTAACAACTACCAGGTCGGCTTCGGTCTGAACCACACGTTCTAATCGGTCTTTCCTCGCAATCTGAATTTCAGGTTGCTCTGACCTAGAACGACAGAGCCCCGTCATCACAAGATGCCGGGGCTCTTGCTTTTTCTGCAATCCCCCAAAGCCCCCGCAAAAACACAGCCCCGTTGGCTATCATGCCCACCTCATTGACTGGATAATTGCGCCATGGCGTCCTCTGAATTTCCCCGCGTCTTTTCCTCCGCTCTCACGCTACCCGCCCCCAGCCGACGAATCGTCGCCGAAGCCGTCCCCGGCCTTTCCGCGGGATGCGCCGCCGCGGCCG
>CAVJUB010000231.1:0-3155 GCA_963652545.1 Hallella faecis
AAATCCGCCAGAAACGCCGCGCCGCTCGGCAGCCGGGCAATCGCCCGCCAGCCGCACTCTGCGTTGAGGCGGTCGAGCAACGCCTGATAAACGTCGGAATCAAGTTCCCGCGCCTCTGCATATCCGGAAACTCGTTGCGCCAGCATCGCCTTGGCGCTTCGCGGATTCTTGTCGTTGCCGCGCAAAGCGTTCTCCCAGCGGCGGCCGGCCGCCTCGTCCCTGAGGGCGTCGCCCTCCGAGGCCATCAGCGCCGCCAGCACCCACGCTTCACTTGTCGGATCGGGCGTCATGCAGACGGCGCCCGCAAACTCCGACCGAGCAAAGCCCCGCTTCAAGGCGCGCGCCAGCCGCTCCCGCTCCTTGCGATCACAGTCGTGAAAAAAGACGCAGAGATCCGCCTGCGCCGCCCGAGCATCCCGCCCCAAGAAGTAGGCGCAGTTCGCGAGGCGCACCAGCTCAGGATCCGATTCCTCCGCGCCCTTGTGAAACTTCCCCGGCCGTGCCGGCCGGTTGAGCTCTCCGCGGCTCACAGCTACGCTGCCCGCTTCCAGAAGCTCCTCCGTCCAGGCGTCAGCGATGTAGTCCCCTCTCGCATCCCCCGCCAGCGCCGCCGCGGCCTCCTCCCGCAACAGCGAAAAGAGGCAGAACTTCAGTCCTGCGCCGGGCTTTCGTGACATCAAGTCCGTCGGTCCTTCACCGTGAAGCCAGATCCGAGGTTCTGCAAGCGTCACGACGCCTCCTTTTTGGCCGCCTCGCTCACCGCCCGCAGCGTGAGGTCAAGCAAAGCATCACCGGGCCCGAAGAGCGCCAGACTCTTCTGCACCGCCTTCAAGTCCGAAAAGCGACAAATCTGGGTCGCGCCTTCGTCCGTCTTGTACACCAGTCGCACCGCCTCCTTGGGCAACCAGTTGACAAGCAGCATATTGTGCGTCGTCAACAGTATCTGCTTTCCCGACTGCTGCAGCAGCTTCACCAGCAGCTCGCACACGTCCGCACTCACGCCATTTTCAATTTCGTCAAAACAAAAGACGGACGCACCGCTTTCCAACTCCGCCACAATGCCCAGCACGCGCAGCAGCCCGTCGTTGCTGTGAAAAGCTTCCGACTCAATGAAACGATCGCCGAAGCGCTCGCGAACAATGAGCTCCACCCAACCATAGCGCTTGCGCTTGAACTTGAAGTCGACCAATGTTGGAAAGAACTGCTTCAACGCCGGCAGAATCTTTTCATTTCGAACCGCCGCTGGCAAAGCGGCGAGATATGCCGCGATCTTTTCGCCCGCCTCCCCCATGCCGCCCGCATCATCCCGTCGGGATGCGCCGCGCATGGCCTGCGGACTTAGCAAATCCATCGAACGCAGAGAGCTCAAAACACGCCGAAGCTCACGGCATTCATGCGGCAACCGTTCTTCGTTGAGGCTTCCCAGCAGAGAGCCTTCGTAGCGATGCTGCACTGCCTCGCCTGCCTGGTCACGCCAAAAGACTTTGCCTTCCGCCACTCGCATCAGCGTCTGCCATTGACCTGTGCGATTCATCGTCACGTCTTCTGTCGTACAGCGCATCGTTGTTGCATTAAAGCGCCCTTGCCACCGGACCTCGCAGTGCTCCGATACTCGCACCTTCGCTTCCAACGTCATGACCGCCGAAGATCGGGCGGCCGCGGGGAGGCGCGCTTTGAGATCCTTTTCCGTCCAATGACGGACAGAAAGCCAGGCCGACACGCGATTGTCCATCAGCGCGGCCACAAAGCCCAGCGCTTGGAGAAGGGTGCTTTTCCCTGCGCCGTTCAAGCCGACGAGACAGGTCGTTTTTTCTTCAAAATCGATCCGACAATGGCGAAGCGACTTGAAGCCGTCAATCGTCACTTGCTCAAGCAAGGTCATCTTGTTTCTCCCCTTGGGAGGTTTGCGCCGTCCGGCGGATCGGGCAGCCCGTTTCGTCCGACGAGGCGACCGGGAACAGATCCGGCCGCTCCATCCGCCCGTCCTTCAAAAGCAGCACGCGCCCCGCCTCCACACCACTCAGCACCTGCGGCGAATGCGTCGTCACAATGAACTGCAGCTTCGGAAACGCGGCCGTAAGCCCCTGAACCATTCGCCGCTGCCACTCGGGATCCAGATGAAGCTCCAGCTCGTCGATGAGCACGATCCCATCGGCCTCGGCCATCACTTGATCACCCAGCTCCGGCCGCAGCAAGCAGAGCCGACGCGCGATGTCCGCCAAAAGTCCGATGAAAACCCGCAGGCCTTCACTCAGCCAAGTGAACACCTTGGTTTCTCCATCGATCTGCACCAGAACATGGCGGGACGTCATGTCATAGTGGATTCGCTCAAATCTCCCCGGCAGCGCCCGCTGCAGCGCACGATTCACGTCGGCAAGTTCGTCATCGGCCACCGCCCAGAAATCGATCTGCCGCTCCACTGCCTTCTGCAGCCGTTCAATGGACTTGGTGACCAGCCAGCGCTTTACCGCCCAATCACTGCGGCCGGCCTCATCCCAGTCCACGTAACCGTCCCGCCGGGCCTCCGGCTCTTCCACCGCCTCCACCGCAGAAATGGCCGAGGCAGCAGACCAGGATCGGTTCACTCGGTAGAAAGCCAGCAGCGGCAGCGGCGTTTCAAACGCCGCTGGCATTTCGCACCACGACGCCGTGCGGTCCGCCTCGCTGCGCAGAACCACCCCCGATTCAACGACGCCGCCGTTTCTTTCCAAACGACAACGGCATTTACAGGGGAAACAAGCCGCCAACCATCGCTTAGTTTTATCGCCCTGCCACAGCTGTCGCACGTCATGGATCGCTAGCGGCTTTGCAACGCCCGCCTGAAGCGCCTGCGCCATCGGCTGCAAAGCCGCCGCCACACCCACGAGCAGCGAAGTCAGGCCTGCGCCGTTGCGCCCCGTGATCACATTCATGCCGGGAAGAAACGCCGCCTGAAGGCGCTCAAAGCCGCGAAAATTCGTGAGCGTCATCGATTGGATGTGCATGGCCTTCGCCTCCCGCCCTTCACGCCTTCTTCATCACGTCCGTCCACGCCGGCCGCCCCGCGTCCTTCGCGCTCACGATGACAGTCGCCGGGTCAAACGCCGCCTCCCCGTCCGCAGCCGGCCACGCAATGGCCAACGTCGGATCGTCCCACCGCACGCCCCCTTCGTCCT
>CAVJUB010000232.1:0-3115 GCA_963652545.1 Hallella faecis
CTCTTCTTTCTGTGAAGCTCATCCGATCGAGTAGCCTCTGGCATAACCAAACTCCATAATTTTTACAATAAAATCAGCTTAGTCAAACGATTACAGTCATACAACAAGCAAATATGCAAAGAATCGCAGATTTGCTTATTTTCCTTCGCCAACGCTTTGACTACGATCAGGCGTGAATCTGCAGCGCAAGCTGTCGTCTCTTTTTCATGTCAGACGTACCCCGACATGGACCCGCGCTTTTTTGCACGAGAACGCCCGCCAAGCGTCATTGGCAACGACAATCCAGAGGGAAGCAAGTTCTCTGGCTTTACTACCCGACAGGGAGCGACAAGTCTCCCTATCGGGCGGCGTGCAGCTCCCGTTTTTTACGGAGTTGCACTATGCAGCAAATCGCTCATCCCGCTTCGGAATTCCAATTCTTCGGTGGCGACGTCTTCACGAACGTCTATGACGGCGAGAAGACCATCCAGATGCCCAAGTCGCTTCAGATTCTGGGCTTCTCCGATCCGACCCATCCTGCCATCCCAAAGCGTCACGAGAACTACGTGTTCCGGCGCGAGGTCCTGCGGGATCTGATCGCGTTTCTGCGCAAGCCCAATGGCGACGCTCTGTTCCTTACCGGCCCCACGGGGAGCGGCAAGACGAGCGTTGTTCTTGAGACTTGTGCACGACTGAACTGGCCGGTTCAGCAGCTGACTCTCAACAATCGTTTTGAGTTCGCGGAGCTGACAGGTCACTTCACGTATTCAGCCGACAAGCCCGGTGATGCACCTCAGATGCGGTTTCAGTACGGACCGCTCGCCATTGCCATGAAGTACGGCCATGTGCTGGTGCTGAACGAGCTTGATCTCGCTGACGCCGGTGAACTTGCGGGACTGAACGACATCCTTGAAGGAAGGCCGCTCGTCCTCGCTGAGAACGCTGGTGAAATCATCCTGCCCCACCCGATGTTTCGCGTCATTGCCACAGCCAACAGCTGCGGCAGCGGCGACGCTTCGGGACGGTATGTGGGCGTGCAACAGCAGAACCTGGCTTTCCTCGACCGATTTCGGTTCGTGGAAGTGGGGTATCAGGATCCGAAAGTGGAGGAGCAGCTTCTTTTGAAGACGGTCCCTGCGATGAAGAGCCTGATCTCCGGCATGGTGACGCTCGCGAACGAAGTGCGCCGGCTTTTTGCCGACGGACGACTTTCGCTCACGCTCTCGACGCGCACGCTGCTTCGCTGGGCGCAGATCGCCGACGACTTCCGAAACGCCGACAACCCGCTGGAGTATGGCCTGCACAGGGCCCTGCTTGCGAGAACGGAGCCAGAGGAAGCTAAAGCGATTGAAAGCCTCTGCGAGACGGTCTTTGGCGACGCCTGGACCGCGCATCGCAACAAGCAGCAGTAGTAATCAACTTGACGCCCCCAACGGGATGCTGACTCCCGCGAGGGCCGAAGTATTTCCGTTCGGGGTTTTCTTTTTCCTCGACATGGAGATGCCCAAATGGAAAGCAGCAATGAAAAGAGCCAGCAGACGCAAAGCCTCATCGCGCGACTGGCAGCAAGACACGGCGTTGAACCCGGCAAGCTCTGGAAGTGCCTGACCACTCAGGTCTTCAAGCAGGCCGACGGCGCGGTGCCGACGACGGAAGAGATGATGGTTCTTCTCTTGGTCTGTGAAAACTATGACCTCAACCCATTCGCCCGTGAAATCTTCGCGTTTCGCGGCAAATCGGGTGACATCGTTCCCGTGGTCAGTCTTGACGGCTGGGCGCGGATCGTTCGGTCACAGAAGGATTTCGACGGGATGACCTTCACGTTCTCCAACACGACCGTGAAGCTCCCGAGCTACCCCGGCGAACTTCCGGAGTACGTCACTTGCTCGATGCGCCTCAAAGGGGTCAGCGATCCGGTGACGATTCAGGAATTCATGGTGGAGTGCTTCAACGAGCGCTCTCCCGTGTGGAAGAAGTGGCCTCGGCGCATGCTGAGAACGCGCAGCTTCATCCAGTGCGCCCGCCTTGCGTTCAGCCTTACGGGGCTCTACGACGAGGGCGATGCCTACAGCGACGACGGTTTCAACGGCCGCTTGACGCTGCAGGGCATGGAGTCGGCGCTCACGACGCCTGCTTCAACGGAGGCGCCAAAGCTCGCGATGGATCGCACGAAGCTCGACGCGATGCTCTCAAAGCTTGCGACGCTGGCTGTCGGTCGTGAAAACGGCTGGGAGCGGGCGCAGCAGTGGGTCAGCGCGAACCTCTCGGGCGAAGACCGGGCCTATGCCGAAGCCGTCCTGAAGGCGAAAGCCGAACCGGCGGCAATGGTGACGGCGGATGCGGTCGTGAAGCCAGAAAAGACGGAAGTCGTCTCCTTGTAGGAGTCGAACGATGTTTTTTGTGGATCTTGATCAGCGTACGTTGGAGTGGCAAAGCTGGCGATGGATGGGAGTCACCGCCACTGACAGCGCTGCCATTCTGGGGCTCAGTCCCTACAAGACGGCCTGGCGGCTGTGGTGTGAAAAGACTGGACGGGCTCTCCCGCCAGACTTGAGCGCCAATCCGCAGGTTCGTTACGGACGAGAGATGGAAGACGTGGTGCGGCGGAAGTTTCAGCTGCAGCACGCTGAAATCCTCTTGCCGCAATGCGCCGAGTGTTCCGAAGACCGGCTCTTTCGAGCGTCGTTTGACGGGCTCACCTCGTCGGACGAACCCGTAGAGATCAAGTGCCCCAGTGCGGCGACGTTGGAAGACGTCAAGGCGCGAGGGCGCGACAGTGACGCCTTTCGGCTCTACAACCTTCAGGTGCAGCACCAGCTCTTGGTAGCCGGTGCCCGCCATGGATGGCTGGTCTTCTACGACGGCGAAAGGGATGCACTGACGGAATTTGAGATCGAACGCGATGACACCGTCATTGCCAAGATTCTCAAGGAAGGCAGAGCGTTCTGGCAGCTCGTCGTGAAGGACAAGGAGCCGAAGAAGGATCCGCTGCGCGATCTCTACGTCCCGAAGACGGACGAGGAAGTAGCACAGTGGTGCCGGCTGGCAGCGGATTACGCCTCCGCCGCGCGCGAAGTCGATGACCTCAAGGCGCAGATCGAAGGGCTCAACGCTGTTCGGTCGCGCTGCAAGGAGC
>CAVJUB010000233.1:0-3102 GCA_963652545.1 Hallella faecis
CGAAAAAAGCCCTCGCCAGCCGTCAAAAGCCAGCGAGAGCTCAAACTACAAGGTGAGGAGAGAAGAAATTAGATCGACTTCATCGACGCAGCGGATTCACCAGCGATGCGACCGTAGACAAGCGCTTCACACACATTGCTCGATCCCTGGTAAATGGAGCCCCAGATGGAGCCCAGCTCGCCCGCCACGTAAAGGCGCGGGATCGGACGGTTGTACACGTCCAGCACGCGAGCCTTTGCATCGCGCTTCGGGCCGCCCTGCGTGTTGAGCAGCGCCGGGTAGGCTTCGATCGCATAGTAGGGGCCGGTTTCCGACAGCGGCGCCGAGAGCGTCGGCACGTCCGTGCCCACGAACGCGGACTTTCCTGTCTTCTTGATCTTGCGCCCAAATTCCGTGTCAGCGCCCGCCGCGATGTCCTTGTTCCACTTCGCGACCTGCGCCTTCAGCGCGTCCGCCGGCACATTGATGAGCTTTGCCAGCTCTTCAAGCGTCTGCGCCTTCTTCACGATGCCGCTCTCGACTTCCTTCGAGCTGTCTTCCGACCAGTGGTAGCCCTCCACGCCGCTCGCGTAGCCGTACTTGAAGTGCGTCGGCCGGCCGGCAAGGCGTCCCGCCTCGTCCATGATGATGTAGCAGGGGATGGCGGGATAGCGATGCTTCACGCCGTCGAGCTGATTCACGGCATAGAGGCAGCCGTGGAAGTCCACGCCCGCTTCATTGCAGAAGCGCTTGCCGTCCTGATTCACCCAGATGTAGTTCGGCGTCATCATCGTGACGAACACCGCCGCCTTGCACCCCGGCACCTTGATGCCCAGCGGGCAGGAGTAGGAGGTCATGTGCCACAGGCGGGCGCCCATCGACGCCGCCATGCGCAGGCCGTCGCCCGTGTTGCCGGGATTGCCGAGGCCCAGCACCTTGGTGCCGAGACAGTAGTTCTGCAGCGACTCGTGATCGTATTCATAGCCGCCGCAGGCGAGCACCACGCCCTTGCGAGCCCGTACGCGCACCGTCTTGCCGCCGTGCTTCACAACAGCGCCCAGAACCGTGCCGTCACGGGAAACGAGCTCCTGCGCGGGCGAATCCAGCCACACCGGAATCTTCCGATCCTCCTCCACGGCCTTCTTCAAAGTCTTCATGAGAGTGATGCCGCCCGGCTCCTTGCCGGCCACGCGGTACTTCGTGATGTTGTCCGCATAAGGCAGCGTCGGATAGTTGGCGTGTCCCGTGACGCGCAGCTTCGCTTCGGGAGCAATCTTCTTGAAGAAGTCCGGAAGCTGCACGGCGCCCTCGCAGAAGGCCTTCACCAGCGTTCCATCCATCTCGTTGTCCGCAAAGAGGAACGTCTTCTCGAGGTATTCGTAGGCCTGGCCCGCATCCTTCGGGATGATGAAGCCGCCGCCAGAAGCGCGCGTGTTGCCGCCCATTTCCGGCATCTTTTCGACCACGAGCACCTTGGCGCCCTTGTCCTTGGCGGCGATCGCGGCCGTCGCGCCGGCGCCGCCGTAGCCAATGACGAGCACGTCGGTCGTCACATCCCACTTTAAAGCCGGCGCCGCCTGCGCCGAGCCGATCTCCACCATGGGAATCGCCGCAGCGGCCGCAGCCGCCGTCTTCAGAAATGAACGCTTAGAAAGATCCATTTTTTCTCTCCTTGTCTTACGTTTTTTCGCTGCATGCCGTCCTGACCTCAACGGATGTGCAGCTCCTTGCTGAAATCGTGGCAGCGGGCGCACTCAAGCACCGGCTTCTGGTGCCCGCGATGGCACTTCGTGCATTCGATCGTGCCCAGATGGGAATCGTGCGGGTTGATTTCCAGGTTGTCCGTCTTCTCGGCAAGCTTTTCGCAGCTGCCGCCATGGCACGCCAGGCACTGGCCTTTCGTCACCGCAGCGCCCTTTTTCGGCATGCCTTCGCCGTGGCACCCCTGGCAGCCGCCGAGCTTGGCGACGTGACGATCCGCCAGATTGGGAAGATCCGCCGCCTGCGCAGCGGAAGCGAGCGACAAGCATGCCGCCGCAAGAACAAACAACGCCTTCATGAAATCTCTCCTGTCCACATGTTCATGCCAGACGAATTCAGCGGGGTGTTGTTCTGGTTCTGGATACACTATCCCCAGTCCGGCAGATCATGGAGAATTCCTGTCAAACCCAATGTTTGCAGGGATTTATCTCTGATTCGCGGCGCATTCTACGAAAGGACTAGGTCGAAATAAATTGGTATTATTTGAACTCAGTGTTTGTTAAAGACAAAGATGAGACACTTCTCTCTCACGGACCTTGAGCTTTTCTCCGCCGTCGCGGACGAAAAGAATCTCACCCGCGGCGCCGACCGCGTGCATCTCTCCGCTCCCTCCGCCTCGCTGCGACTGAAAAAGCTCGAAGAGTCGCTCGGCACTTCGCTTCTCGTGCGCACACCGCGCGGCACCCTTCTGACGCCCGCCGGCGAAGTGGTGAACCGGCACGCCAAGAAAGTGGAATGGCAGATCGATGAAATGCTTCGAGAGCTTGAACCCTGGGCGGACCGCGAGAAGGGCATCATTCGCATCATCGCAAACTTCGGCGCCGCCGTGGACTTTCTCCCCGACGACATCTCGGACTTCATGGCAGAGAAGCCCACCACCCGAGTGATCCTCGAGCAGCGCGCCTCCGAAGATGTTGTGCAGGCGGTCGCCGAAGGGCGCGCCGACATCGGCGTCTCCGCCTTCGTGGGAGACTATCCCGGCGTGTCCTTCACGCCCTACCGAGAGGACGTGCTCGTCATCGTGACGCCGCTCGAGCACCCGCTGGCCCGATTCAAGAAAGTAGCCTTCCGAAAAGTGCTCGCCAAGGACTACGCGTGGGTGACGCTCGACAATTCAAGCGCCATGCAGCGCTTCATGTTTGAGCATGCGCGTCAGGAGGGCTTCCCCATCACGCCCAAGCTGCAGGTGGCAACGCAAGAGTCGCTCATGCGGATGGTGAAAAAGGGACTCGGCATCGGCGTCGTATCGCGGAAAGCTTTCCGATCTCTGCCTCCCGGCACGCTGCACGCCATTGAGTTTCAAGACCCCTGGGCCGTGCGGCACATTCGCATCGCGCTGGCCGACGACTCAACGTTTCGAAG
>CAVJUB010000234.1:0-3094 GCA_963652545.1 Hallella faecis
GTTGAGCAATGGGTGGCTAGGGGAAGGGGTGAGAAGGCTCTGGAAAGGCCCTTTTGATCGAAATGAGAGGGGGTTTCGAAAAGGTGGGCAGGGCGGGGAATTTGCTCGTGAGAACAGGCGAATAGAGCAATTAACCCTATATGTAAATATTCGGCTCCCTCTTTTCCACCCCCGCGCCGTCGCCGTGCTCGTTCTCCGGCAAGCAAAGCGCGGGGGGCGCCGAGGCGGGCTACTCCTGCACCGCCGCAATCGAGATGCACTCGACGGCAAAGTCAAGGTACGTGCCGCTGTCGAGCTTCACGCAGCAGAACTTCGGATCGTCGCAGACGATGTTCGTTTCCAGCCACCCTTCCTGTTGCATCATGTCCCCGTTGATCTCGCTCGTGGTCCAGACGTTCACGCGGATGCGGGCGGACCGAGTGCCATGCGTCAGGTGACAGCCTTCGGGAAGCTCCTCGACATTGATGCCTCGGGAGGCGGGCGCCGAGTCTTCTTCCTTGGCCTCGGTCTCATCAAAGGGCGGCTCGTCGGTTTCCTCTGCCGCTTTCGCCGCAGGCTTTTTCCATGAGGAGTTGCCGACGGCTACCGCACCGTTTTCATCAGGCTCCGTCTCAAAAGCAGGAGGCGGGGCCATGAAGGGATTGGCGTCCTCGATCTGTTCCTTCCCCGACTTCTTCGGCGTCTTGCCGGACTTGCGCGAAGCGGAGGATGAACTGCCTCCCGAACTGCCGCCACTGCTTCCACCAGACCCACCCCCGCGAGGTGACAGGTGCATGGAGGTGTCAGGCTCAGGTCGAGCATCGGGATCGACGGCCTTCGTCACTGACTGGCAGATGGACACGTCCGTTGCGATCTTCTTTGCCATCCGGCGGGAGAGGCGAAAGGGCTCGGGCTTGGTGTTGGGCGTTCCATCCCGCTGAGCTTGCTCGATGGCTTCGTTCTTCAAGTCTTCGATGGCGGAGAGGGTGCGGTCCTTGTCAACCTTGTAGGCGCGCTTGATGTGGTCGATGGCGATCACGTCTTCCAACGTGCGGTCATTCACCAGAACGGCGAGCTCTTCAGGAAGCTCGGCCAGCGCCAGATACCGGGAGACCATCGTGCGATCCAGTCCCGTCTTGTCCGCGATGTCAACCGCTCGCAGTCCTTCCTTGGAAAGGTTCTTCAATGCCGCCGCGATCTCCATTGGCGCCATGTCCTCGCGTTGCATGTTTTCGATCAGCTGACAGCTGATGCGATCAGTTTCCGATTCAGGCGCCGGGACGACAACTGCCTTCATCATCTTGAGTCCGGCTTTCTCCGCGGCTCGCCAGCGACGCTCGCCGTGAAAGAGGATGAACGATCCCTCGTGCTCGGGATCCGGGTAGACGGTGATCGGAACTTGCTGACCTTTTGCCTTCAGGCTGTTGGCAAGCTCATCGATGTTGTTGAAGGCGCTCCTGACCTGTCCCTTGACGAAGATGTTCTCAAGGGGGATGAGTTGAAAGACTTCGGTGTCCATGACGAAAAGTACTCCCTAAAGAATTCGATTAGAAACTGCTTTCTGCATCGTTGTGCTGCTTCGTGAACGCTTCCATCTCCTGCTCCTGCAACCGCTTGATCTGCGTGAGCTTGCGGAGGATGTCGCGCCACAGTTCGTTTTCTTTGCGCAGAAGCTGAAACTGCGATTCGGTGTGCCAGCCAATGTCACGCACCCACTCGGCTTTCTCTTTCGAGAAGATCGAGCGAGGGTAGTTGCCGGACACGCCGCACTTTCGGATGTACTCGTAGGCGACCGTGATGCGCTTCGAAGTGCCGTCAGGCATCTTCAGCTTGAAGGACCTCGTGCGGCGTCCATCGGGGTCAAAGGTCATGCCTTCCTCGAAGACCTTCGTCTTCGCGGTGAGGCGAGCCCAGCCGAGGTTCAGGTAGTCGCCCTTGTCCAGACGAATCGACGGACCACAGGAAGGTTCGCTCTTCCTCGGACTTGCGGAAGGTTTTCGAGAGACTGATGAAGTCATCCGAGAAGAGGTAGGCCCGCACTCGGAGTCCCTGAAGCTCATCTGCGATCACGCTCTTGATGTTCTCAAGAGCGGTCTCCGTGATCTTCGTGAAGGTGTTGATGTTGGTGTGGGTGCGCTCGTCGCGAAAAGCGGCGATGACTTTGGCGTCCTTCTCCCCGTATTCGTGACAGTACTTTTGCCATTCCGAGGGCAGGGTGCCGGTGTTTTGGGCGGTGTCGGCAGTGAGTGGTTCGTTATCGTCCATTTTTGGCTCCAAAAAGATTTTTTCCGACTTCGCCGTTTTCCCGAAGTATTTCATTATTCTTGAGAAAGTGAACAAATTCTCACCAGTTTTTTTGGCGGCGCTTTGGCGAACTTTCTCGCAACTTTTTCGGGGTAAACCTCGCGGCGAAATCTCAGCAATTTTTGTGACTTGTTTCTTCCGTTCTTTCAATATCCCAAGCGGTTTTTGCGCGGGCAGGGTTTTGACATCGTTTCTCGCAACTTTTTCGGGGTGTTCGCGGCTTGACTTTCTCAACAGTTTTTTTGAGGGTCTCGGGAAAAGCGACTTTTTGGGCCAAAAACTGCCGAGAATCTGTGTGTTTTTCTCGCAAGTTTTTTAAGCGGCAACTCATTGATTCTGAAAGAATGGGGTGGATTCAAAAGTGAGAGAATCGGCGCCATTTCGATCAACTTTTCCAAAAATCGTTATTCGAACCTCTTCGGATTGCTGAGAATCTGACCAACCGCTTTTGACCTAAAACCTCGAAATATCAGAGGTGAAAAGGCGGAAAATTTGCGAGAAACTTTGAAGATTCTCACCAGTAGTCCGCCTGCCCGAAAACAGCCCCTTTTCTTTGGCTACGCTTTCAGATCTTTGACCCAGCGACGGACATCCGTACGGGGCTTTTCCATGATGCGATCAGTGAAATCCAACTCCGCAGAACGATCAACAAACGTGCAGAAGGGGCAGTCCAGATGGTCCTCTTCATCCGTGTGTGAAAGGAAAACAGGGAAGCGTGAACTGCAATGCGGGCAGTTAAAAATTAGAACTTTTCTCGATTTCTTAGCCGCGATTTCCTCTGGCGGAGTGTTCTCATCACAGTCCTCAAAGA
>CAVJUB010000235.1:0-3087 GCA_963652545.1 Hallella faecis
ATCGGCTCATCGAGGCCGCCCGCCGCTGACGCCGCGTCCGGGAAAACGCGCCTGGTTCCACCGGAAGCCCGCGAGTAAGCTGCCTTCATTCTTTTCGCGCGAGCCGCTTTCATGCTCCCTTCCACCGTTCCGAATGACTCCCTGCTGCAGGGCTTGTCCGCTGCTTTCATCAATGGCGCCGAGGTGGCAACAGACGCCGAGTGCCGTCCGCAGCTTCTCTACAACGATCCCGCCAGCGGCATCAAGGTCATTTCCGTGCTGGAGGACGAGCTCAAGCACTGCAAGAGCTTCAAGA
The DNA here is from genome assembly GCA_963652545.1 of Hallella faecis. Classification (GTDB taxonomy): domain Bacteria; phylum Pseudomonadota; class Gammaproteobacteria; order Burkholderiales; family Burkholderiaceae_F; genus Duodenibacillus. The sequence goes on from CAVJUB010000235.1 coordinate 296, forward strand.
TCAGCGTCGCCTTCATCAACGACGCCGGCATCGCGCCGCTTCTTCTCACCTTGAAGGAGCTCGAAGAAAAAGGCGTTCGCGGGCAGATTCTCACCACCGACTACCTCGCCTTCACGGAGCCCAAGGCGCTGCGCCGGCTCCTGAAGCTTTCCAACATTGAGCTGAAGCTCTTTCGCTGCCGGGGGCGCGACGGCTTTCACACGAAGGGCTACATCTTCGAGTCGCCCGAGATGCTTCACCTCATTGTCGGCAGCTCCAACTGGACCGCTTCCGCCCTGGCCACCAACCGAGAATGGAACGCCCTGCTCCTATCCAAAGCTTCCGGCCTGTTCGCTCGCCAGCTTCTCGCAGAATTTGACGCCCTCTGGAACCGGCCGGAAAGCTTGACGCTGACAGAAGCAGACGTTGCGCAGTACGAGCTTCAATGGCGCGCCGCCCGCCGCTCTTTCGCCCATTCTCTGCCCTCAGCGCCCCCAGAGCCCCCTGAAAAGCTCGCACCCAATTCGATGCAGCAGGGCTTCATCCAGAATTTAGAAGCCCTCAGAAAAGCCGGCGCCCGGCGCGCCCTGCTCATTTCCGCCACCGGCACAGGAAAAACCTACGCGGCCGCCTTTGCCACCCAAGCCATGGCGCCGAAGCGTTTTCTCTTTCTCGTGCACCGCGCGCAGATTGCCGACCAAGCTCTGAAAAGCTTTCAGCGCGTGCTTGGCACCGATCGCACCTACGGCCTCTTGTCGGGCTTGCAAAAGAGTACGACGGAAGAGTGTCTGTTTGCCACCATGCAGACGATGTCAAAAGCCGACGTGCTCAGCCAGTTTGATCCGAAGGCCTTTGACCTCATCATCATTGATGAAGTGCACCGCGCAGGCGCGTCCAGCTACCAGAAGATCATGGAGCACTTCCAGCCCGACTTCTGGCTCGGCATGACTGCCAGTCCCGACCGCACGGACGGCTACGACATCTACAAGCTCTTTGACCACAACATCGCCTGCGAGATTCGGCTGCAAACCGCGCTCGCCGAAAACCTGCTCTGTCCATTCCACTACTTTGGCATCGCCGACCTGACCGTTGACGGCGACAAGCGCCCCCAGGCAAACGGCTTCAACTCGCTCGCCAGCGACGAGCGAGTGAAGCACCTTCTTGACCGCCTCCAGTACTTCGGCTACAGCGGCGACCGCGTCAAGGGACTCATCTTCTGCTCCTCCGTAGCGGAGTGCACGGCGCTCTCGGCGGCGTTCAACGAAACCGGCCTGCGCACCGTCGCCCTCTCCGGCGCCGATTCCCCAGCACAGCGAGCAGCCGCCGTCGAGCGTCTCGTTCAAGACGAGGGCGACGAAGCGCTGGACTACCTCTTCAGCGTCGACATCTTCAACGAAGGCGTTGACATCCCCGAAGTCAACCAGGTCGTGCTGCTTCGTCCGACCGAAAGCGCCATTGTCTTCGTGCAGCAGTTGGGACGCGGCTTGAGAAAGGCCGCCGGGAAAGACTACGTCGTGGTGCTCGACTTCATCGGAAACTACGACGAGAACTTTCTCATTCCCGTTGCGCTTTCAGGCGACCTCTCCTACGACAAAGACCGTCTTCGCCGCTACGTCGCCGTCGATCATCGCCAGACGCCCGGGCTCTCCACCGTTCACTTCGACGAAATCACCACCGAGCGCATCTGCCGCGCCATCGACACGGCCAACACGCAGTCCATGCGCCTTTTGAAAGGCGCCTACCAGACGCTCAAATACAAGCTCGGCCGGCGCCCCCAGTTGGAAGACTTTGAAGCCCACAACAGCATCGACGCCGTCACCTTCTTCACGAAGTGCGGCTCCTACTACACCTTCCTCAAACGTTACGACAAGGACTTCACCGACCGGCTGCCGCCGGAAGCCGAGCAAATCATCGACTTCATGAGCACGCGCTTCGGCCGCGGACTGCGCCTCTCCGACGCCGTCATGCTGGACAGTCTTCTCGACAACGAACACTGCCTGCTGGATCACTTGAAAAAAGAGCTCGCCACGGCCTACGGATGCTCCGCCAGCGAAATCAACGTTGGCAACGTCATCGACGTTTTCTCCAACCAGTTCTTTCGCGGCGCGGGCCCCACGGTTCCGCTCCTTGAAAGCAATCAGGACGGCGACTGGCGCACAGCCACCGCTTTCAGCTCGCTGCTTTGCCAGCACCCAATGCTCGAAGCGTTTCTTCGAGACCTCACGAACTTCATGAAGCTTCGGTGGCGCAAGCGCCATTCCCGGCGGTACCAAAACACGGACTTCACGCTCTACGGCAAGTACAGCTACCAAGACGTCTGCCGCCTCCTCAACTGGGCCCGCGACGAAACGGCCACCATCGGCGGCTACCGCTTTGACGAAAAGACGAAGACGCTCCCCGTCTTCATCAACTACCAAAAGACGGTCAACGCCGTTCAATACGCCGACCGATTCGAATCGCCGCAGGATCTGATGGCGCACTCCAAAACTCAGCGCAGCCCTCAGTCCGTCGACGCGGATCACATTTACAAGCGCAAGCCCGAAGACCGCGAAAACCGCCTCTTTCTCTTTGTTCGCCGCAACAAAAACGGCGCCCCGACGTTCTACTTCCTGGGCGAAATCGAAGCCGTCGGCAAACCGAAGCCGGTGCCTCTCAACGGCAAGCCGGCTTTTGAGATTCACTACCGATTGAAAACACCGGTGCGTCAGGACCTCTACGACTACATCACCAAGACCACGCTATGAAAACCATCGAAGTTGTTGCCGCCATCATCCACCACGAAGGCAAGATTCTCGCCACCCAGCGCGGGTACG
>CAVJUB010000236.1:0-3081 GCA_963652545.1 Hallella faecis
CTCTCATTGCGCCCAGCCGACGGCATCCATACTTTCGTGCCGTACGCTCAACCGCGCACCACTTTCGCTTGTGGCTTCGGTCTCCCCGAAGTCTTTCGAACCGTCTACCTGTAGGCTTGTCCTACCTTCTTTCTTATTGATTCTAAGAAGTAAAAATTTATGAATCAATCGATTGACCGAATCGTCATTCGGTCCATAGAGAAGATTCAGGCTACGGCTTGTTTCGTGTTTCTGCGTCGAAGTGCGCTTTGACGCTTTTCCCTCGAAGGATCTGCGGATCTTTCGCTTGTCGATTCGATGCTGCGGCATCCCATCTTTGTTTAGGTCAATATGCTCGATATTCTCTGCATCATTGCCAACCTCGTCAGCGCCATTGTTCAGTGGCTTTAACTGACGTTTCTCAACCCTTTGGGGACTCATGATCCCCTTTGGGTGCGCATGCGTCCCCTAATTCTTTTAGGAGACTGTCATGCGCAGTTTGTCTCAGGTAATTCAGGCATCCGACCGGACCCGTCGTTTCATGACGGTAGTTCGGCTCTTCGCTCAGAAGATGGATCGCCAGCATCCAACAAGTCTCGGCATGTCGTCATGGTCTCTCTATGAGAGCATCGTGACGGCCTGCGGCTGTGCGGAAGAAGACGAGGTCTTTGATCTCGTCGGTGGTGATGCTCAGTGCTTCTCGGATCCGTCCGATGAAAGCTACGGAGTTCGCTACCTCCGCACGTCTGACGTGGACTTCGTGGAAGTTTGCGGCAAGGGCAAGTCGTTTGTGTTGTCGATGCGCAAGCTCGATGACGGAAGCGACTGCCTGCCTGATTACGCGAAGAGGTATCCGCTGATCCGTGATCGGTTCTAGCGGATGCAAGTTGAGTCGAGAACTTTGAAAGTCTCGATGTCCCGCGGGGATTCATGCAATCCTTCACGGGGCAATGGATCTCCGTTTTTTTATGGAGATTCAATGCGAAAGACTAAAAAGCCTCGCAAAACGTGGATTCTTCATTCTCTGGGTCGTCTGGGTGACCTGATGTTTGCAATAGCTGTAGCACTAATATTGAGTGTTATAGTTCAACAGCCTGTTGTTACGGTCCATGTTGTTGGACATCCAGCCTACCTGACACACGAACTTAGTTCGGTGGAAGACGCTGTTGTGACAATGTTTTGGTCTGTTTGTTGCTTCATCGCCGGTTGCTTGTTTGATCGACTTGGAGAAAAAGAATGACACCGAATCTGATTGTTGTCATGATCTTTACGGTGATTCTTACCTTGGCGGGACTTGTTCTCGCGTGGTGGGGCGGCTGTTTTGACAAGAAGGACGGAGACGATGCGGATGAATAATCCTGTCACTCTGAAGTTTTAGTCAATTGCTGATATTTCTACCTTAAAGTTCATAATGACAGAGCTCTTGATAATCGTCTATGTCGCAATCTTGGCGGCCATAGGCTTTTTCATTGCGTGGAAGGCTGGCTTGCTCTAACGGGCAGTCTTCAATCCACTTCAATCCCTTGGGGATACCATATCCCCTTGGGGCCATGGTGTCCCCTAATTTTTTTTAGGAGTCATCATGACAAAAAAGCTCGTTCCCGCGTCCACTCTCTTTGAGACCATCTACGACGCGGATACCCAGAAGTCCGTTTCCCTGCCAAAAGAGTTCAAGCTCTTGGTGGGGGACGGTCAGGATCCTTCCATCCCAACGGCCCACAGCTCGTATGTCTTCGAACGAACGCTTCTGCGCGATGTTCTGAGCTTCCTGCTCAAGCCCCACTCTGACGCACTCTTCCTGTCCGGTCCTACGGGCTGTGGCAAGACGAGCTGCATCAACGAAGTTTGTGCGCGTCTTCGCTGGCCCGTCCAGCAGGTCACGTGCAACGGTCGGATGGAATTCCAGAGCCTCAAAGGACAGTTTGTTCTCAAGGCTTCCGCTCCCGGTGAAGCACCTGCCATGTCTTTCGAGTACGGCCCTCTGGCTCGTGCGATGAAAGAAGGCCACATCTTGATCCTCAACGAGATCGACATGTGTGATCCCGCTGAACTGGCTGGTCTCAATGACGTTCTTGAAGGGCGTCCTCTGGTGATCAGCGAGAACGGCGGCGAGGTGATCAATCCGCATCCCAATTTCCGTGTTGTCGCTACGGCGAATAGCGCGGGCAAGGGGGATGAAACGGGTTTCTACACTGGTGTGCAGACACAGAACATGGCATCCATGGATCGCTATCGTTTCTTGAAGGTCAACTACCTTCCCGAAGCGATTGAGGAAGAGATCGTTCGCAAGACGGCACCCTTCCTTGCCGATCCATCCATGAAGAAGATTGTCAGCGGCATGGTGAAGTTTGCTTCTGAGATCCGGAAACGGTTCGAAGAGGGCAATCTCAGCGTGACGATGAGCACCCGCTCGTTGTGCCGCTGGGCTCAGCTCACTGCTGACTGCAAATCCGCTCCGCATCCTTTGCGCTACGCCTTTGAGCGTACGCTGGGGTATCGGTGTGCGGATGATGAGATGTCCGGATTGGATGTAGTCGCTTCCGACGCCATTCAGTTCGGTTCCATCTGGAAGTAATACAAAGAGCTGGGCTTTTTCAACGCCTTGCTCCTTTCCTTTCCCGATGATTTTTTTTCCTAACGGGCGCTCGCATTTTTTTGTGCAGCCTACGGGTTCGCATCGGGTGTCTGGTCTGAAGACGTAAGTCAGAAGCCAGATATGAGGAAGCCGCAAACTCTCGCTTGCGGCCCCTTTAAGGAGAGAAGCATGGCCGTGAACAAGTTCATGCAACTCCTGACGATGATTGTACCGAAGCGCTGGTTGTTTTTGGCGCTCACGGGCATTCTTCTGATGGCGGTTCCGACTGTCGCTTTGTAAGCGACTGAGGAGCTTGTCGGTTCATCCCGACGCTTGCGGGCAGCAAGATTCTGTCCGCAAGGGCATGGCTTGCGCCCGTTCTTTTTTGCTTTTCATTTTTTTCAATGTTCAACGATCCCTCATGGGGCCGAAGTCCTCATGTTGGGGACCGGTCTCTGCGGGATTTTTTCTTCGTGAATTTCCCTCAAACTGGTAACGGCTCAGCTTCAAAAAGTAATTTTTGCCTT
>CAVJUB010000237.1:0-3077 GCA_963652545.1 Hallella faecis
GAGGCGTACTTCGCCAAAATTTGGCGCAGGCGCTGCGCCGCCTTCTTGTGCTCTTTGGTGACGATGGCGTTCATGACGCGGGAGACGCTCGCCTGCACGTCGATCGCCGGGTAGTGGTTCTTTGCGGCCAGCTTGCGGGAAAGGACGATGTGGCCGTCGAGAATCGATCGCGTTTCATCGGCGATCGGCTCCGTCATGTCGTCGCCCTCGACGAGCACGGTGTAGAGCGCGGTGATCGAGCCCTTGTCGTTGTTGCCGGCGCGCTCCATCAGTTTTGGAAGTTCCGAAAAGACAGAGGGCGGGAAGCCGCGGCGGGTGGGCGGCTCGCCTGCGGCAAGACCGATCTCACGCTGGGCGCGCGCAAAGCGCGTGACGGAGTCCATCATGAGAAGGACGCTGCGGCCCTGGTCGCGAAAGTATTCGGAAATGGCGGTGGCGGTGTAGGCGGCCTTCAATCGTTCCATCGAGGAGCGGTCCGAGGTGGAAACGACAAGCACCGCCTTCCGGCGGCCTTCTTCACCCAAGTCGTGCTCAATGAATTCACGGACTTCGCGGCCGCGTTCGCCGATCAGCGCCAGAACGCAGACTTCGGCCTTGCACCCTTTGATGATGGTGGAAAGGAGCGTGGATTTGCCGCCGCCCGCGGCAGCGAAAATGCCCATGCGCTGGCCTTCGCCGCAGGTGAGAACGCCGTCAAGACTTCGAATGCCGAGCGTCAGGGGCTTGCAGATGATGCGGCGCGTCATGGGGTTCGGCGCTTCCGCGAAGACCGGGTAGTGGCTGCGGCACTTTAATTCCGGACCGCCGTCAATGGGGTTTCCGAGGCCGTCCACAACGCGGCCGAGCAACTCGGGTCCCACGGGCACGGAGAGAATTTCGCCCGTCGGAATCACTTCCGTCTGCGGCGACACGCCCTGACAGCTCCCCAGGGGGGAGAGGAGCGCCACGTTCTTGATGAAGCCCACGACCTCGGCCTTGAGCTCAAAGTCTTCCCAGGGATTGCGCAGGATGCAGAGCTCGCCCACCTTCACGCCCGGCACGACGGCGCGAATGATGGTGCCCACGACCTGTTCGACGCGGCCGCGGATGTCCACCGTGGTCGTGGTCTGCACGGTCTCCTTTAGGAGCGGCCCCAGATATTCGAATGCCATGATGCGCTACTGCCGGATCTTGGACGTGAAGGCCTTTTCCAGGGCCTTCAACTGCGTTTCAAGCGACGCGTCCACGACGCCCAATTCGCTTTCCAGAATGCAGCTGTCCTTTTTGAGGTGCGGGTCGGCGATGACGTTCAGGTAGGAGCCTGACGTCATCGAAGCAAAGGCCTTCATCACCGCGGGCTCGTCCACGGGCGCGACGCGCACCGTGACCTTGAGCTGGCCGCGGACATTGTTCAAAGCCGTGCCCACAATGCGGCGGATGCGCTCGTCGTCGTCCAATTCGCCGATGATCTTGCGAATCGACTGGTTCACGACGTCCACCACCGTGCTCTCGATTTTTTCGATGAATTCCACCGAGGCGAGCACCGTCTCCATCACTTTTTCAGCGTGCTCCATGCGGCCGGCTTCCACGCCGTCCTGGTAGCCCGCTTCATAGCGCTGCTGGTACGCTTCCTGCGCCTTGAGCGCCACTTCCTGCGCCTGCGCGCGGGCGGCTTCGAGAATCTTGTCCGCGCCGTAGAGCGTCTCGCAGTCGGCGGACTTGATCACCTTCACGCCGGCGGCAGGCAGCGCACGGCCCTCCGCTAGACGAAATAATTTGTCCATGGCGAGCCAAGCTCCCGTTGAATGAGTTTCTTTGTAAAGTGCCAGAGCGTGAGGCGCTCGTCGCCCGAAATGAGGACGGGAAGCCCCACGTGGGGGAGATCCGCCGACGCCCAGCGTGTGGCGACGATGTCCTGCAGTGCCTGCGGCCAGCCGGCCTTGAGGCTTGCGATCGTGAGCGCCGCGGCTTCCATGCAGCGCTCCGCAATCGGCTTCTCTGCGCCCACCACGCGCTCAAACACCGTGCGAATGCTGCCGCCCGCCTGCCAGCGGCCGCGGGAGAGAGCGTAGTCAATCAACGCTGAGCCGAAGAATTCCCGAAGCGCAATGACGGACGCCCTCTGCACGGTGCGGGCGATTTCGTCCGCGTATACGGCGGCCGCCGCGGTGCGCGCGAGGCGCGTCACGGCGTCCGCGGGCAGCAGCGCCAGACAGCGCGACTCTTCAGAAAAATCCCAGTAGCCTGCGGACGCCGGATGACTCTTGGCCAGGGCGGCCTTGAGGTCGGGGTAATTCTGCGCGGCGACGAGGAGGGGCGACGCATCCTCCGGAAGCGAAGGCGCGTTGAACCGGACGAGCGCGCCCAAGAGGGCGGGATTCTCGTCCAAAAGCTCCAGAAAATAGTAGCGGTTCATGGCGCGCCGTCTTCGCTAGGCGTCCGCGGTCAGGCCGCGGGCTTCTTGTCGTCGGGACGGCGGCTGCGCCGGAAAAGCACGGCTGCCACAACGGCGCCGGCGATCGAGAGCGCAAAGAGAACGCCCGCGGCGGCGATGAGAAGCTTCGCGCGGGTTTCGCCGCCTGCGGGCGAAGACGCCGCCACTTCAGTGGGCATCGGAATGGTGGCGGTGTCGCGCACCGGCACGAGCATCACGGAGACGCTTTCCTGCTTCAAGCCGGGAACGGCGTTGGCGGTGAGCTCGCGGATGCGCGCCACGAGATGCGGCGCCTGAGACTGCGGCGTGTGCCGCAAGAAAACAGCGGCGGAGGGCGGCGTCACCTTGCCCGTGCCGAGGTCCTGCTGGCCCAGCACCACGTGGACGCGAGCCGTGAGAACGCCGTCAATTCGGGAGAAGGTGTCGGAGAGCTCCTGCGAGAGCGCGTAGGTGAGGCGGGCCTGCTCTTCGGTGGCCGAAGAAATCATGCCCTTCGCGGAAAAGATGTCGCCCATCGTCTCGAAGTCCGAGCGCGGCAGGTTGTTCTCCCGCATCAGCTCGAGCGTCTGCACGACCTGATCGTTCTCCACCGACAGGGTGTAGCCCGTCTTGCTGGATTCTTTGACCGGTGTAATGCCGTGCTTCATGAGCACCGACATCATGG
>CAVJUB010000238.1:0-3062 GCA_963652545.1 Hallella faecis
CACCTTGACTATGTCATATTTTGAGAAGTAGTTTCGGTGTGAATCTACGAAGGAAGACAACTGTCGTTTGAGAGATAGACAGTTTGAATCTAGGTCGCAATTTTTTGTTTTCTCAATGGAGACTGATGCGTACTGGATGTCAATTCCTCGAACAAAGGCTAAGAATTTGTTGAGAATTCGGCGCCGAAGCTCAATCTCCATCTTGCGATAGTCTTCTTCCTGACGAATAATGGGGCCAGTGTGGATGCAGTGGTTTTTGATGCCTAGATAGGACAGTTCGTGGTCCAACTTTTGGATATTGTCGGAAATGTCTACGGCTTGGTCATGGAAAACCATGGATACGATGTAATAAGGCGAACAAGGATGGAATTTTCCAAAGTCACCTGATTCATCAATAAAGACACTGAGCTCTTTCTTCCTCATGACAAAACTTCCGGGCAAGAAAATGGCGGGGAACTTCCCCGCCGGCGATGGGCCCGGATCTTTCGATCAGCCCCAGTAGTCACTAAGAGTAACTACCTTCAGTCAGGATATTACAACAATTGTTGGTGAAAGTCAGGCCTTGTTGGTGAAAACCCTTATATTGCGGATTCAGTGATTTTCACGAACGCTGGCAGGTCGCTCTTTTTGAGCGCGCGCCGGAACTCCTGCCGTATCTCTTCGTTGGGAATGAAGACCTGCGCGGTCTTCTGGGCGTAGCCGAGGTAGCCCAAGTGAATGAGCAGCGTCAGAACGTCGTCTCGATGGGCGAGCGAGGTGAGGTCGTTGCGAAAGCTCAGCACGTCTACGGATTGCCGCTTTCCGGCGAGAAGACGGGTGACGGCGTCAGCCAGACCGTCGAACGGGAGCTCGAGGAAGTGCCTGAGCGACGCGTGCGAGCCGGTGGGCGTCCAGTAGGGCTGGCACCGGCTGGACGTCACGGCCTTGCAGACCGCAAGCGGGTTGTAGACGGGGCCGACGTCCTCGAAACGGTAGCCGTCGTAGAGGCGCTGCAGGTCGCTGAAGCTTTGCCCTGTTTCGTCGCACAGATGTTTGACTTCTGCTTCGGTAAAGCCGATGAATTCGCCCAGGGGTTGAGGACTGGTCATCGTGAACTCGTCGAAGTCGGTCAGGGCGGACTCTGTGCCGCAGCTGGCGATCGGAAGAATGCCGGTGAGATAGGCGCCCAGAAGGTAGCGGCGCACGCCTGCGCCCTTGAAGAGACTGCGCAGGAAGCGAAGGTACGCGTCGATCAAGGGCCGATTGTCTTTGGCTTCGCGAAAGAGCACGTCCCATTCGTCGATGAGGATGAAGAACCGTCGGCCGGTTTTGTCGCTGATGCGGGCGAGCCGTTCCGCAAGCGGCAGGTCGTCGTTCGGGCTGACGTCAGGGAAGGCTTCGATGAGCTCCCGCGTGGTCCATCGGCACAGCGATGGGAGGATGGCTTCCGGCGTGTTGCCGAAGCAGGAGAAGAATCGAGCCATGTCCCAGAAGAGGGTGTCGACTTGGTTGATGCGGTGAAGGTAGGCGGACTGCTTCGCTTGGCGAACGTCTTCTGGATCCGTGTTGGGCGGATTGGCGACGGCGAGTGAATCGAAGAGAGGACGAGAGTCAACGCCGCGGCTGTAGTACGCGGCGAGCATCTGGGCGGCGTAGGTTTTGCCGAAGCGGCGGGGGCGGGTGTTGCAGACGAGGCACTGCGCCGTGCCGAGGCGCTCGTTCATGAAGGCGATGAGCTCCGACTTGTCCACGTAGAGCTTGGCGCGCAGGATGGAGGCGAATTCTTCGTTGCCGGGATTCAGGTAGACGCCCATGGCTTCGGTCTCAGGTGAAGATGTTAAAAGTAGAAGACAAATGACATTATACGGGCTGAGACCGATGAAATAAAACAAAAACGTCCGTAGGGCGCGAGGCTTCGGCGGACGTTTTTTCAAGAGGACGGCGGAATTAGAAGAGGTACTTCACGCCGACTGTGAAGAGGTTGTAGTGAGCCTTTTCACCGTCGGATTTGTAGGCGTTCCAAACGCGTTCATACTCAGCGCGAAGCGCCCAGTTTTCGACAAAGTACCACTCCGTGCCGACGCCAAGCTTCGGGGCGAGACGAGTCTTGGTTTCGCTCCAAGAATCATCGTCGTCACTGAAGGTCAGTTTTGCACGAACTACGCCGGCACCGGCTTTGGCGAAGAGTTCGAAGCGGTCGTTGATCGGAAGGATGCCGACAGCATCAATGGCGAGCATGTGGCCGGAGAGCTTGGCATGCGCCGAGTACACCTCTTCACCATTGTTCAAATTGGTGATTTTGGTGTCCGACTTCGTGCGGCCGAGGTAGTAGTAACCGCCTTCCACAGCGAAGTAGTCGTTGAAGCGATAGCCTTCGATGAGCTTGATGGCAACGTTGGTCGTTTCCGTTTCCGTTTTCCCGAGGGAAGACACGTGTGCTTTCGCCTGCCTATAACGCATGTTGTCCATCATCGAATCGTGCATGGTGGAATCGACATTGGACGCACCGGCGGCGCCCAGGATGTACCAACCCACATCCTCGCCAGCCGAGGCAGCAGACGAACCGAGAAGCGCCGCGAGCGCGGCGGCAGCGATGAACTTCAGTTTCATGATGAGTGACTCCAATGATCGGAAGGCTTTCGTTGTACGAACCTTCGCTTTGTATGGGAGCCCTCAGTTTGCCTGTTGACAGACAAGCTGGCGCTTGCGGGGGGGGGTAAACCCTAGTAAATTTCAAGAAAAAGACGCCTCAAAATCCGAATCGTGTTGTAGGAAAGCAACACCTCGGCCGGCGAGCCAAAGCAACTACGCCGCCGCGATCGCCGACTCCCGCGCCGCGCGAATGCGGGCGGCGATTTCATTCTTCTTCCCCTCGCGGGCGGCTTCGCCAGCAATCTGTCCTGCGTTGACCGACGTCCATCGGGCGGCGTCCTGCTCCCACGCCTCCCGCGGAAAGTTGGGACAGGCGGCGCTCACCGCATCAAGACACAGCGCAAAGCGTTCGGGGCGCCGGAGCACGTCGCTTTGCTCCAAGGTCGCCGCGCGGTCGGACACCGTGCCGGGCGCCGCGAGCCGAGGCGCGA
>CAVJUB010000239.1:0-3015 GCA_963652545.1 Hallella faecis
ATCGTGGACGGACCGGCGGCGAATCCCTGGCTCGATGATGGATGCGGTCGCTTTCGCGTGCGGCATTTTGGCGTGGCGGCGACGGGCGTCATCAGTCAGTTTCATTTGATGAAGGCCATTCGGGACATTGTGCGCGGCAATCCCGACATTCGCGTGTGGAACTTGTCGCTGGGCGCTCGGTACGAAACCAAGGAAGACTTCATCTCTCCAGAAGCGGCGATATTGGATGAGCTGCAGTCCGAGTGCAACGTCCTCTTTGTGGTGGCCGCCACGAATTCGTCGGATTTGTCACCGAAGCGGCTGGGGGCGCCGGCCGACACCATCAACGGCGTCAGCGTCGGCGCCGTCAATCGAAAGGGAGCGCCGACGGACTACACGAGGCATGGACCGGTGCTCAACTTTTTCGTAAAGCCCGACGTCGCCTGCTTTGGCGGCGAGGGGGCGGACGGCATTCAGGTTTGCACGGGAGCGGCGCAGCGCTGGAATGCGGGCGCCATGAAGACCGGCACGTCGTTTGCGGCGCCGTGGATCACCCGCAAGCTGGCGTATCTCATCGGCAAAATGGGGCTCTCACGGGAGACCGCCAAGGCGCTCTTGATTGACAGTGCCGTGGGCTGGGGAAAATACCCGAATCCTGAATGGCTGCGGGTGGGCTATGGCTGCGTGCCGAGGCGGATCACGGACATTCTGCAGACGGCGCCGGATGAAATTCGCTTTGTGATTCACGCCAAAACCAAGGCGTACCGAACCAGCCACTACGCCATCCCGGTGCCGCAAAACCGAAGCGGCGAATTCAACTACAGCGTCCGGGCGACCGTTTGCTATTTTCCGCACTGCTGCCGCGAACAGGGCGTGGACTACACCACGACGGAATTGGATGTGCGATTCGGGCGCGTGACGGGCGTTGAAGGGGGGCAGGACGTCAGGGACATACGACTTCCTCTCACGGAGGATCCGCGCTTTAAAAAAATCCCGGAAAAGGAAGCCCGCATGATGTTTCAGAAGTGGTCCAACGTGAAGGTTTTCAAAGATGAAATCACCCGGCCGCGAAAAGCGTACACCCCGTACTGGGGATTCCGGGCGGATCTGATGGATCGGCTGAATACGTTTGCTGACCGTGGCATGCCCTTCACCCTCGTCGTGACGCTGAAGGAAAAGGATGGCGTGAACGGAATTAGCCGCTTCATCAAGCGTTGTCAGATGTCCGGCTGGGTGGTGGAGACGCTCAAGGTGAAGCAGCGCTTGGCGGTGTTGGCGAAGGCGGCGGGTGAAGTGGAGCTTACGTGAGCAAGGAGACGTCATGATTGAGACCCTGCAGGTTGAGGGATTCACGGTGCTGCCGCGGACGACGTTCGCTTTCGGACGCGGACTCAATGTGTTGATCGGTGACAACGGCACGGGAAAGACGCACTGGCTGAAGCTGCTGTGGGCGCTTGCTGCGACGGCGCAAGCGGTCGGACGTCAGCGGACAAAGAATGGGACGGAAGCGTTTTGCCGCCGATTGAGGAGCACTTTTCAAACGTCGCGGTTGTCGTCGCTGGCGGCTCGTGGTGGAAAGACGCCAGTGCGGGGCGTGTTGACCTGGTCGGACGGCGGGCGCATGAACTTCTGTGGCGAAGGCGAGGCCTGGCAGGCGGAATGCGATGGTGGCAAGGAGGCCCCCAAAGTGCTCTACCTGCCGCCTCAAGCGTTCGCCGCTGGGGTGCCGCGGCTGACGAAGTGGATTGAATCAGGTGAATCGCCGTGGGACGCCGCGTGTTTGGACGCCTGCGAACAGATGGTCTTGCCGGAGAAGCGGCGACTTTTGAAGGCCGACCAACGACTGGCCGAAACCTTGGAGGCGGTGCTGGGCGGCAAAGCGTACGTGGATGAGGCGACGGGGCGCCTGGGGGTGTTGCTGAGCGGTGAACCGAGAGACGCCGGTTTGCTGGGCGAGGGAGAACTCAAGCTGCTGCAGCTCTCGCGGCTCGTGAGAGCCGGCGCCGTGCCGCGAGGTTCGGTGCTTTGCTGGGACATGCCGGAAGCCGGTGTCAATCCACGCACGCTGCAAACAATGGCGCAGTGGCTTTGGCGGCTTTCGCTCGAGGGGCGGCAGGTCTTTGTGGCGACGCATTCGGTGTATCTTCTGCGGGAATGGCATCTGTTGCAGAAGGCGGCGGAGCGCAGCGCGCCAGAGATTCGATGGTTCGGCTTGCTGGGCGAGGGTCGGGCGGCGCAAGTTGCCGAGGATCTCTGGGAACTGGAGACGTTCACCGCCTTCGACGCGGAGGCGGAGCAGAACGTGCGGTTTTTGCAGGCCGAAGGATGAGTCGGCCGCGAAGAGGCCGGGCGGCCGAGCTGCCGCTTTCTCTGCCATAATCCCGCCCATCTCAATCCTTCTTTTTACAGGAAACTCCATGGCTCAGTACGTCATGACCATGAATCGGGTGAGCAAGACCGTTCCCCCGAAGCGTCAGATTTTGAAAGACATCTCGCTCTCCTTCTTCCCCGGCGCCAAGATCGGCGTGCTGGGTCTGAACGGCGCGGGCAAATCCACCCTGCTCAAGATCATGGCAGGCGTGGACAAGGACATCGACGGCGACATCACGTGGCTGGGCGGCCTCAAGATCGGCTACCTGCCGCAGGAGCCCGAATTGAATCCCGAAGCGACGGTGAAAGACTGCGTCGAAGAGGGCATGGGCGAAGTGGTGGCGGCGCAAAAGCGGCTGGAAGAGGTTTATGCCGAATACGCCGAGCCCGATGCGGACTTTGACGCGCTCGCCGCCGAGCAGGCAAAGCTCGAAGCCATCATTTCTGCCGCCGGCACCGATGCGCAGACGCAGATGGAGATTGCCGCCGACGCGTTGCGCCTGCCGCCGTGGGAGGCTGTGATCAAGAACCTCTCGGGTGGTGAGAAGCGTCGCGTGGCGTTGTGCCGTCTGCTCCTCTCGCGTCCTGACATGCTGCTGTTGGACGAACCGACGAACCACTTGGACGCGGAAAGCGTGGAGTGGTTGGAGCAGTTCCTGCACCGCT
>CAVJUB010000240.1:0-2983 GCA_963652545.1 Hallella faecis
ACGCAGACCGTGCCGGTCTTCACGCACTGCGCGGCCGCAGGCAGGGCCGCCGCCAGCGCGAGCAGCAGTCCAATCACTCGCGTCATTCAAGTCCCTCCGTGCAGGATTCATCCCACCATTCGGTTTCGCCCGTCTTCGCAAAGCGCGTGAAGGCAAGGCTCTTCGTGATCTCCCCCACGCGCACGCTCTCTTTTCCGGTGCCGCGAAAGACGGTCATGGTGACTTCGGCGTGGCAGACGTTGTCGTCGCCGCAGGACAAGGTCCCCGCAAACCGGAGCGTCGCCCCGGGGTGGTCCGCCGCGAAGTCAAAGACCGCTTCCGACGTGCGAAACGTGCGGTCGGGCTCGCCTCTTGTCGCGCTGTTGGTGCGTATGAGAAGCACCGGAAACTGGGAGGCGGTGCAGCGGTACGCGAGCTCCAAGGTGTCCGCCCCCGCCACGGCGTCTTCCCCCAGGAACCCGTAGTCCGTGACGCGGGCCGACACTTCGCTTCCCGTCGTGCAGGTGGCTTCGGGGCGCACGAGAAGCCGCCGCGTGCAGGTCTTCACCACCGTCTTCCAGCGGGGCTTCACGCAGCTTCCGGTCCATTTGGCTTCGGTGGCGGTCGTCACCGTGACGGGACAAGTGCGGGTCTCCGCCGCGCGGCTTCCTTCTCGGCAGGCGACGGTGTACGTGTGGGTTTCTTTCGCGAGCACCGGGAGAACGCAGCTCGCCGTCTCCGTGCGGGCGGCGTCGATGCGGCAGCGCCAGCGGGAGGCCGGGGCGTAGAAGCTCTCCGTCGTCTCAAGGCAGCTTTTCTCTTCTTCCGTCGCCGTGACGCGGATGTCGCAGGTCTTCGTTTCCGCCGCGGGCGTCACCACGGTCTGCGCCGGGCGGCAGTCGCCCGTTTCCGTGCCGGTTCCGAGGTTGTCCGCGTAGTCCGAGGGGTTCGCCGTGACGGCGTCGTGGCCCTTCATCAAGTCCCCTGTGACGTCCGGATTCACCGACGGGCGCTCGGCGCCGCCCCGATCCACCAGCTGCACCGCAAGGCACTTGGGGTCGCGCTCGCTCGCGCACCGGTCGGCCTCGGCGCGGCCGGGCGCATAGAGCTTCGCCTGCCCGTCCTGCCGCAGGGCTTCGAAGGTCGCCGTGTCGCCCGCCGCCTGATTCAAGTACGACGCCGCGCCGCGATTCGCGGTCACGTCAGACCACGTCACGCTGCCGGCGCGGCGGCCCGCGTCGATCGCGTCTGCGGCGGTCGCCGCCTGAACGGCGGGCGAAACGAAAAGCGCAAGCCAAAGCAGTCCCTTCCCTACCACAGCCCCGCCTCCTGCAGCTTCACCGCCAGCGCCCGAAGACTGGGCGAGAGGCCCTCCGCCTCGCGGACCATGACGTCAATCGCATGCCCCGCCGTCACGTTGCCGCGCACGATGACCGCGTCGCCCTCCTGAGGCGCCGCTTCACACGCCGCCTTCCCCGCAGGGAGCACGGGATCGGCTTCCAAGACGAAGACGGGCGCCGTCGTGATGCGGTGCCGGCGAAAGAAGGCGGGATCGATTTCAAGCCCTGCGGCCGGCAAGTCGCGCGCAAAGGCCGACCACGCTGTCTGCAATTCGGAGCGCAGCGCGGCCTGCGCCTCGGGGGCCGCCTTCCAATAGGGGCGCTTCGCCCAGTCGTCCGCCAAGGGAATCCCCCGCACGACCAACCGCGTCGGGAGGACGGCGGAAAGGCGCTCGGCGGCCGCCGCCAAGTCCGCAATCGCTTCGGGCGCCATCGCCTGCGTCACGGCGATCGTGAGCTGCGCCGCGGGCGCTTCCGGAGCCGCCCCCGCCGCGAGGCAGCAGAGCCCCGCCAAAAGGTGCTTTTTCATGTCTTGTCTCCTACTGCAGCTGCGCCGAGGTCTGGCAGCAGTCGCGCCAGCGCCACAAGAGCACGGCGCCGTCTTCGCCCGTGACGGGCCAGGTCTTGCCCGCGCCCCAGGACCAGGTCGGGGCCCCCAGGGGCTTGCAGCAGCGGTCCCCCGCCGCCACGGGCGTGGGGTAGACCAACTGCGTGCGCCACACGTCCTTGCGGGGAATGGGCTCGAAATAGGGCCCGCACTGGCCGCGCTTTCCGTAGGCGGCCCAGAGAAGCCCTTCTCGCGCAAGCTTCACCGCCATCCGCGCCGTCATCTGATGCCACGCCGCCAAGTGCGACGTCGCCGAGGCCGTCCACCCCGCCAAGGGGTACAAGCTTCCCTGGCAGCCCGTGCACCAGAAGAGCTCGGGCAACGCCGTTCCCGCCATCGCCGCCGCGCAGTCTGCGGCGCAGGCGGCGACCGCGACGGGGTTCGCAAAGAGCGCGCTTTCCGGAGCGAGCACGAAGGCCGCCTCGGGGTCGTCCCACAGGGGATCGAGTTCCGTCAGGTACGCCATGTCCCAGGGCGTCTGCTCGAGACAGGCGGAATCCAGAAGCATTTCGAGAACGAAAAGCCAGGGCGTCGTGTACCAGTGGACTTGATAGAACGCCGTGCCGCGCTTCGTTTCGTCAAGGTTCACGTCCCGGGCGCTGCGGCCGTGGGCGGGCGCCCTGACGCCTGGATTGATGGTGACGCCGCCCAGGGACGGAAAGCAGTAGGGCTCGCGCACGACTTCGGCGGTGCGCAGGGGTTCGAAAAACCCCAGATTGATCCCCACCCGCAGGTTCACGCCCGCGCCGCAGGTGCAAACGGCCTCAGCGTCGGTCGATGGGGACGAGACGCTCGAGGCCTTCAAGGTCATCCCCGCCGCCTTCAGGGGAAAGAGGCAGCTCCAGCAGACGTCGGTCACGGGGTTGATCACCTTCCCCGTGCAGGACGCCTCCGCTGTGAGGCTCGCCAATGCTGCCCAGGCTGTCAATAGGATCGCGAGCGCCTTCATGCCGCGGATCCTTCGGCGCGGGACGGCGTTGGAACGTCGGCCGCCCGCTCCACGCAGCGCGCGAAAAGCCGCCAGTGCTTGGGGAGCGCGGGGTCGGTGAGCGAGCGC
>CAVJUB010000241.1:0-2969 GCA_963652545.1 Hallella faecis
TTTTCGAGCAGCGACTGCAGCGAGTTGTAGGTGGTGGCGTAGCTCATGGCGAGGACGGCCTGAATGGCGCTGGAAGAGGCGTCGGGATTGTTCTTGAGGTAATCCACGATCCGCTGTTCGCGCTCCGTCAAGTTGACGGGGAACGACTTGATGCGAGGCAGAATAATCTTGATCAG
The DNA here is from genome assembly GCA_963652545.1 of Hallella faecis. Taxonomy (GTDB): domain Bacteria; phylum Pseudomonadota; class Gammaproteobacteria; order Burkholderiales; family Burkholderiaceae_F; genus Duodenibacillus. The sequence continues at coordinate 177 of CAVJUB010000241.1, forward strand.
CGTGGGCGCGCAGATCAGCTGCGGCGCGAGACCGTACGGCTTGTAGGCGCCGAAGAGGGCGGGGATGCCGATGCCGTATTTTTCCATCGCAGAAAGTCGCATCAGCAGATCGGCGAGCCGGGCGTTGCGCGGCACGGAAATGCCTTCCAGAAGATGCGCTTCGTCGCCGTCGGGCGGCAGACTTCCGAAGCTCACCAACTCCATGCGGTCTGAAAAGACGGAAACAGCCGCTTGCAGGCCCTCCTTGCTGTAGTCGCGGTGAGCAAACAGGTTGACGAGCGCTTCACGCACGGCGTTTTCCGGGTAGTCGCTCACTTCATCGCGCGTTCCCTTCCGCGTCAGCTGGAAGGGAGCGATTGGGTGGGAGAAGCCGAAGCAGTTGTGCAGGAGCGTTTGGATTTTGTGGTACTGCTCAACGAGGCAGCCCGTGAAAGTGAAGAGGCTGTCGGTTGGCGACGTCTTGTCCTCGCCTTTGAAAAAGACGACGCGAGTCTGGACGGTGCACTGATCGGAGAGCCAGAAGCCGAGGTGGGAAAAGAAGCCGAGACGATTGGTGATGCCCAGCGTGGCATAGTTTTTCTCGGAGAAGGCGACGTCGGCGGCTTTGAAAAATTGGGCGAGCGTCTCAAAAGAGAGAGACTGCTCTCGGTCTGTCTGAAGTTCGTAAGGCGTCGGATCGCTTTTTTGGTAGAGCGAACGGACTTCTTCATCGGACGCCTCCCGATTGACGGCGCCGCGGCGGACGAAGACGATGCGGCGCTTGGCGCCGCCCTCGGGCTTGACCGTGACGGAGTAGGGACTGCGGCTGCCTTCAGCGACGTGGGCGACGACCACGGTTTTGTCAGCGATGGTCAGACGTTCGGTGCGGCAAAGAGGGTCGCAGGGCGGCTGCATCGCAAAGCGAAAGACCGACAGCACGGAACGCTCGATTTCGTCGGGATGGCTGACGCCGACCACTTCGCCGTCGTCGGCGATGCCGAAGTAGATGACGCCGCCTGAGGTATTGGCAAAAGCGCAGCAGGCTTCCTTGGCCGTGTCGCTCCATTGCGCCTTGAATTCAACGAGCACGGATTCATTGACGGGCAGTGTGGACGGGTGTTCCGACATGGTGATCACTCCTTTTTCTATCAATTTTACTATCAAAAAGTTTTGATAGTTTTTAAAAATTTGATAGAAAGGGTGAGCACGTTGATATGTACGGAAATTCTTAGCGAATGACGAGCCGCTGACCGACGCGCAGGCGGTTCGTTTTCATGCCGTTCGCCTGTTTGAGGCGCGACGCCGACGTCCGGAACTTTTTGGCGATGGTGGAGAAGGTGTCGCCCGCCTTCACCTGATAAACGAGGGCGCCGTCCACGGTGCGCGTGGGCAGGGCTTTCGTTTTGGTGCCGGGCGTTACGACGATGATGAGGCGCTGGCCGATGCGAAGCTGGCTGGTTCTCAAGCGGTTCGCGCGCTTGATGGACTTCTGCGTCACGCCGAAGCGTCGGGCGATGTGAAAGACCGTGTCGCCGCGGCGGACGCGGTAAACGATGCGGCGCACTTCGGGCGCCGAAAGCTTTACGCCGGCGTTCTGGTCTTCTTCGGCGATGGCCGGGGCGTCAGCGTCGCCGCTGTCAACAAGGAGCGACGATCCCGCAAGCACTTTGCGTCCCGCCGGAATGCGGTTGATGCGCCGGAGGTCCTCTTCGCTCATGCCCGTCTTTTCCGCGACGTCCTTGAGCGACTCATCGGCGGCGACGCGGTAGAGCATCCACGAAGAAAGCGGCTTTCCGGTGTTCACCCAGCTCGCGAGGTTGTTCATGAAGAGGCCGACGCGGTCGATGGGCAGCAGGATGACGGAGTTGTGGCTCGCGACAATCACCGGCAGGTTGAAGCCGGGATTGAGCTGCTTGAATTCGTCCAAATCCATTTCGGCAAGCAGGGCCGCCGTCTGCACGTCGATGTCGCGGCTCTTGGTGATGCGCACGAAGTAGGGGGCGTTTTCAATTTCAGGAAGCGCCACGCCGTACTTTTCCGGATGCGCCACGATTTCTTTCACGGCCATGAGCTTGGGAACATACCACGCCGTTTCCCGCGGCATCTTGAGGTGGCTGTAGTCCGTGGGGCGGCCGCGCGCCTCGGCGCGCTTGATGGCGCGGGCGACGCTGCCTTCGCCCCAGTTGTAGGCGGCGAGCGCGAGCTGCCAGTCGCCGAAGCGGTCGTGCAGGCGAACGAGATAGTCAAGCGCCGCCCGGGTGCTTTCCAGCACGTCGCGCCGCTCGTCCTTCCAGAAATTCTGCTGCAGGGAGTAGATGGTGCCCGTGGCGGGCATGAACTGCCACAGCCCCGAGGCCTTGGCGTAGGAGAGGGCTTCCGGCTGAAAGGCGCTTTCCACAAAGGGCAGGAGCGCAAGCTCTGCGGGCATGCCGCGCGCTTCGACTTCTTCGACGATGTGGTAGAGGTATTTGCCGGCGCGGTCTGAGACGCGGCGGAAGTAGTCGGGGTTGCGGGCGTACTGCTTCAAGGCGTCCTGCTCGCGCTTCGTGTTGAGCGCGGGGAGCGCGAAGCCCTGGCGGATGCGGTCCCAGATGTCAGCGGAGGCGCTGTCCTCGGCGGCGGTGCTGCGCTCGACGGCGGGGCGGTCGTCGGCCGCCGGCGCTTCGTCTTCTTCGGCGTTCGCGTCAGTGGCGGGCGCCGGGATCCGTTCAATCAGGGGGCGCGCGAATTCCTGCGCGGGCGTCAGGGGCGGCGTTTCGTCGTAAAGGGACGTTCCTTCAAATTGCTGCACGCTCTGCGCCGACGCCGGTCCGG
>CAVJUB010000242.1:0-2957 GCA_963652545.1 Hallella faecis
GCTCCAAGCCGCTTCCCAATTTCTTCCGGTTGCATTGTCCAGCCTCAAACGAACTTCACCAAGTCCCACATCGGCAGGAAGATGGCCAGAGCAAAGAACAACACCACCGCGCCCAGGGCGATGATGAGCACCGGGCCGATCCACTCCGTGAGCTGCTCCACGGCGATGTTGACTTCCGTGTCGTAGTGGTTGGAGAGCTCGGTCAGCATCTCTTCCATGCTGCCGGTGTTTTCGCCCACGGTGATGAGGCTCAAGGCGAGCGGGCTGAAGCCCCCGACTTCGGTCAAAGAGGCGGCCACGGCTTCGCCCGAGTGAATCTTCTCCTTCACCGCGTCCATCTTGTGGCTGAAGAACGCGTTGTTGATCGTCTCCGACACGATCGTCATGCTGTCCACGATGGCGAGGCCGCTGCGCTGCAAAATGGCGAGAATGGCCGCAAAGCGGGCGATGGCGGACTTCTGCAAGACCGTGCCGATGACGGGGATCTTGAGAAGCAGCGTGTCGCGCCAGAGAATGCCCTTTTGCGTGCGAATGAACTGCGACCACGCGACGACGCACCCTACGACGACCAGCAGCACCACCCACCACCACTCCATGCAGAGCTGGTTCAAGGTGATGGCGGCCTGCGTGGGCCAGGGGAGCTCCACCTTGGAGCTCTTGTAGAGCGAGGCAAACTGCGGAATGACGACGTTCAACAAAATCAGGAACGCCCCCACCATCACCCCCACCACCATCTTGGGGTAGCGCGTCGCCGAAGCAATCTTCTGCTTCGTCATCTCTTCGTGCTCGATGATGTAGGTGAGGCGCTCCAGGACGTCGGGCAAGGCGCCGGACTCTTCGCCCGCGCCGATCATGGCGCAGTACAGGGGCGAAAAGACGTTCTTGTGCGCCACGAACGCCGTCTTGAGGCTTTCGCCCTGCGTCACGCGGCGGCGCATGTCTTCAATCGTCGCCTTGAACCCCTTGTGCGTCGTCTGGCGCGCAAGAATCTCAAAGATGTCGTCCAAGGTGATGCCCGCCATGTAGAGCGTGCGAAACTGCTTCGTGAAAAGAATCAGTTCCGACGTCGGGAGCTTCTTTTCAAAGAACCCCTTTAAATTAAAGGAGAAGCCCCCGGACGCGGCTTTCCCGTCCTTGTCGGTCGAAGCGGACGCCCCGGCGGTCTTTGCTTCCGTAATCTTCGTGACGGCAAGTCCGTTGGCGAGGAGCTTTCCCCGCGCTTCGGCTTCGCTTTCCGCGCTGACGTTTCCTTCGCTGCGTTTCCCCGAAACGTCCACCGCCTTGTAGGTGTAGTTTTTCATGGCTTAATCGCCTTGCTACGCCATCGTGACGCGGATGGCTTCCTCCGCCGTGGTGACGCCCGCGCGGATTTTCCGAGCGGCGTCGTCCGCCATCGAATGAATGCCCATTTCGCGGGCGCGGCGGGCGATGTCGAGACGCGTCTTCCCCGCCGTCACCATGCTCTGGAATTCGTCATTCATCGGGAAGACTTCAAAAATGGCCGTGCGCCCCATGTAGCCCGTGCCGCCGCAGCGCGGACAGCCTGCGCCGTGATAAAACGGGCCGTCGGCGGGCGTCAATCCGAAGGCTTGGAGAAGCGCCGGATGCGGCTGGTACTCCGTGCGGCAGTGCGGGCAGACGCAGCGCACGAGGCGCTGGGCAAAGGAGCAGAGCAAGACGGAGGAGACCAAGTAGGGCTCCACCCCCATGTCGACGAGGCGGTTCACGGCGGAGATGGCGTCGTTCGTGTGCAGGGTGGAGAGCACCAAGTGGCCCGTCAAAGCGGCCTGCACGGCGATCTGCGCGGTTTCGCGGTCGCGGATTTCGCCCACCATCAGAATGTCCGGGTCCTGGCGCAAAATGGCGCGCAGGCCCGAAGAAAACGTCATGCCGGCCTTGACGTTCAACTGCACCTGACGCACGCCCGGCATGCGGTATTCCACCGGGTCTTCGAGCGTCATGATGTTCACTTCCTCGCGGTTCACCAATTTGATGATGGCGTAGAGGCTCGAGCTTTTGCCGCTGCCCGTGGGGCCCGTGGAGAGGATCATGCCGTAGGGCTTTCGGGCGCACGCCGAAATCGTCTGGAAGTCCTCTTCGGACATGCCGAGTTTCGGCAGTTCGTAGACGCGCTTCGCGCTCATGTCCAAGAGTCGCATCACGACGTTTTCGCCGTAGGTCGTGGGGATGGAGGAGACGCGCACGTTGATTTCGTGCCCCTCCACCTTCATCGTGAAGCGCCCGTCCTGCGGCAGTCGCGTTTCCGAGATGTCCATGTTGCCCATGATCTTGATGCGGGACACGACGGAGGCGGCCAAGCGCAAGGGCACTTCGGAGGCCTTTCTGAGCATCCCTTCCACGCGGTAGCGCACGTTGACCGTGGTCTTCTCGGGATTGATGTGAATGTCGGAGGCGCCCACCTTCACGCCTTCGGAAAGGATGAGGTTCACGAGGCGGATGACCGGCACGTCGTCCACGGGGCTCGCGGAGAGGTCTTCGTCGTCGTGCGCCGCGGATTCGCCGCCGTTGTCCGCCAGTTCCCCGAGCATCTCGGAAAACGCGCTGTATTCGCCGTAGACCGCGCTGAAGAGGCGCACGAAGTCCGCCTTCGTGCAGAGCACGGGCTCCATCTGGCAGTGGCAGTACTCTTCGACGTTGTCCAAAGCCCGGAAGTTGTTGGGGTCGAGCAACGCGCAGTAGAGAATGCCCCCTTCAAATGTGATCGGGACGAGGCGGTTTTCGCGGGCGATGTCCTGAGGGAGGAGCTCCTTCAAGGTGGGATCGAGCGGGTACTGGTCCGGGTCGTAGAGGGGGACGTTGAGCTGCTCGGAAAGCGCCTTCAGAATCTCTTCTTCAGGGACGATCCCGTGGCTTACGAGGTATTCGCCGAGCTTCTCGCCAGCGGCCTTCGAGGCCGCGAGGGCGCTGTTGAGCTCCTCCTGCGAAATGACGCCCTT
>CAVJUB010000243.1:0-2953 GCA_963652545.1 Hallella faecis
CACGGCGAAGATCCGGTCAGGGAGCAGCTCGGCGTTGACGCTGGGATGCGCCACGGCGCACTGCTCCATGTCGCGGCGCATGCGGCTGATCTGCAGCCACACAGGGTGTTGCTGGCCCAGCGCTTCGATCGTTGTGACGCGGTTGAAGACGAAGTGGAACACCTCCGTCTCTTCGATGTTGACGGGCGCCTCGCGGCGGCGCTTGGATCGAAAGTCGATCAGGGCGAACTTCGGGCCGCCCGCGCGCGTCACGCGCTTCGTGCGCTTCGTCGGTGGATTTCATGGTCTCCTCCTTTCGGGAGAGTCGCCATCCAAAGGCCGGCCGCTCGCTTCAGCCGCCGAAAACATGGGCGGGCCGGCCTTTTCGGGCGCGCGGCTGAAGCGTCAAAACTGGGGCAAGTCCGGGGCGAGGCTTCTTCGCTGCTGCGCCCTCTGATTCTTGCGTAATACGGCCTTGCATTATGCCGGTGGAGGCAATGGCGCAGCCACTGCCATTGGCAGTAATTCGAACGGATTAGAAGACGGGGAGAAGCTCTGCTCGCTTTCTAAAATAGCTGAAATATCAAAGATAAAAACGCAAAGTTCGATGTTTTTCGATCACTGCTTTGACGCGCAAGTCGTTGATTTGTCACACCGGCGTGTGTCAAAGCCGCAAAGATCGAAGTTTGCGTTCGCGATGGAAAGTCCCGATGGCGGCGTGTCAGACGAATCTTTAAATTTCCAGCCGTTCCGTCGCCAGGGCGAGCTTTCATGGAGCAAGCCGGCCGAACCGGTAAGGCAGCGGATGACGTGAGGCGGGATCGGCCGAGCGTCGCCCGCCGGCGGCGGACTTCCCTCAACTCTCTGAAAGGAAGTCTCTCTATGCAGATGAAGACCCTGTTTGAAGACGTGCGCGTCCGCCGGATCACGGCCGCGCTGTGCCTCGCCGTCGCGATCGGACTGCTTGCGTCCGCGGCGACCGAGGTGTTCGCCGCCACCCGCGGCTCCGAGTTCAACGACGTCTACGACCTCGTGAAGGCCTGGGCGACCGGCGGCCTCGGAAAGACGATCAGCATCTCGTTTTTGCTGGTCGGCCTTGCCATAGGAATCCTTCGCGGAAGCGTCGTCTCGGCCGTTTCTTGTCTTGCGGCTTGCGTTGCACTTTTGCTCGGCCCCGCGATCATCGATTCGCTCTTCGGCGCCACGACGGGAGGCTAGGCCATGGCCCGCATTCCGGTTCCCAGAACGCTGGATGCGCCGCCGCGGCTGCTCTTTTTCGACCTCGACTACTGCATGATCGCAGCGGTTGCTTTTTCGGTCGGAACAAATTTGGCCACGTGGTGGGCAGGCGTCATTCTAGCGTTTTTTGCAGTCAAAGCATGGGCCAGAGCCCGAGCGGGCGGGGGCGCTTCGAAGGCGTTCGCGCTGCTCTACTGGCACCTGCCCTTTGATCTGCTGCGCCGGGTGCCGGCGTCGTCTCGCCGGCATTTTGCGGGCTGAAGGAGAAAAGCGATGGAAACGGTCTACACCCGAATCACCACCGAAATGGCGGCGCATCTGCAGATAAAGCGCCTCCTTTTCACGGTGCTTCTCGCGAGCCTTTTTGTGAATGCGTGTCTTGCGCTTCATCTCCTGATTCGCGGCGACGCTTCGAAGACGGTGGTGCTCGCGCCCGGGGCTGACACGGCTTACGTCGCCGAAAGCGACAAGGTGTCCGCGAACCTTCTGGAGCGCTTCACGGTGACGGCGGTGTCGCTCATCACGAACCTGACGCCGGCGACGGCTGGCTTTCAGACAGCGAGGTTTCTTGAAAACGTCGCGCCGGAAAGCTGGACGCCCGTGAAGAACCTCCTGGACGAAGGCGTTCGGGAGCTGCAGAAGACGAAGGCGTCCGTTGCGTTCTTTCCGCAGGCCGTGCAGGTGACGCCCGAAGAGGGGGAAGTCTGCCTCACGGGCGAGCGCCGAGTGATGATCGGAAGCACGGTGACGTCTTCTGCCATCGTCACGCTCTGCGCCGGCACGGTCGTGCGGGCGGGGCGCCTCTGGATCACGCGTCTTACGCAAAAGCCGCAAGCCTAGCTTTTTCCTTTTTTCAACCACATCAACCACCGGGGCGCCGCAAGGCGCTCCGGCCGGGGAAGCCTGCGCCTTTTTTCAGGGGCGCAGCGCGAAACCTCCGGCTCCAGGAGTCTTCGTCATGAAGCGAATCTTCCGAACGCTCGCCGCGAGCGCCGCGGCGCTCCTTCTTTCCCTTCCCGCGCCCGCGGCCGCCGTGGAAAGCCACGTCATCGCCCGCGACCACGTGAACCTCGTGCGCATTCCCGGCGAGCGCATCACTGACGTCGTCTTTGACAGCGAAGCCCTCGAAATTCAGGCGGACAAGGCCCGCGGCGTCGTCTTCGTGCGCGTGAAGCCCGGCTGGGCCGCGCAGGGGAACACCCAGACCGCGGCCTTTGTGAACACCGCCGGCGGCTCCTCGGGCGTCACGTTCAAGATCGAGGCGGTCCCCTCGCAGATCGTGGAGCTTTCGCCCGGAAAGGGCGCCGCGATCGCGCCCGAGGCCGCGGGCCTCGAAGAGGCCGTGCCGCTCGTGCGCTTCTCGGACTCCGACTACCTCACCGAACTCAAGACCCTCGTGCGCCGCGCGCAAAGCGAGCGCTTTACCGACGTTCCGGAAGCGGGCGCCGTGTGGAATTCGCGCGACGCGCAGAAGACGACGCCCGTGGCGTTCAAGTCCCGCCGCGTGCGCTGGGGCGGCCTCGTCGTGCGCGAAACGGCGGCGTGGGCGACCGCGGACAAGGTGATTGAAAAGCTCGCGGTCACGAATCTCGCCGTCAAGACCGCCGTCATTGATCCCGCGGCTTTTGCGCGGGCGGCGGCCGGAACGCTCGCGGTCGCTTCGGAAAAGACGGAGCTCATGACGGGCGACGCCGCGGACGTGATTCTCATCCGCAGCCGTCAGGCGGCTTTGGAC
>CAVJUB010000244.1:0-2941 GCA_963652545.1 Hallella faecis
GCCATGCCGTTTCGTTTGTCGCGGCTGAAGTTTTCAGACTATCGATGCTTTCCGCATCTGACGATGGAATTTCATGACCGGATGACCGTTTTTCACGGCATCAACGGACGAGGAAAAAGCGCCATTGCGGAAAGCATTGCCCGCTTGATGACTTGGTTTGTGTCCGGCTTCTGGGGCAAGGAAGGCGTTGGCAAGGGGCTTGCGGAGTCCGACATTCGCGTAAGCGGCGAAAAGAGTGACGAGGTGGCGGACGGAACGGAAGTGGCGGCGGCGTTTGCTTGGGACAACGCCGTGATTGAAGCCCGGCTGGGCAAAAGCGTGCGCAGTGTTCGCACGCCCAAGCGAAACAATGTTCAGGACTTGCGCAAGCTGGGGGAGATGCATCGGGTGTTCAACGCGGAGGCGCGCATCAACTGCCCCCTGCTCTTGTACTTTTCCGCACACCGCGGTGCGTTTTATGCCCGAAGTGCTACGACGCAGGCGATGGAAGCGCGAGCGAAGACCCTCCTAAGGGATGCCTACGGAGCGGTGGCGTATGAAGACGCACTCGCGGACGACAAGGATCCTCGAGGACTGGTGGCCTGGCTGACGGCGGCGTGCAAGAGGCAGATGAACGGTGAGGCGTCCGATGCGACTGAAGCCGCGCGTCAGGTCTCGGTTTTGACGCGGGTGCTGAAGACGCTGTGGGCGGAAGTTGAGGGACTGGAATTGGATCAGTCGACGGGATTTGACCGGTTGCTGATTTTGATCCAAGGTCGAAAGCTGACGGTGGATCAGCTGTCGGACGGCCAGCGGCTCATGTTCTTTCTCTTTGGCGAAATCGTCTGGCGACTGATGGCGCTCAATCCTTGTCTGGACGATCCGATGCAGGGAAGCGGCATCGTGGTCATTGATGAGGTGGAGCTGCATCTGCATCCGCAGTGGCAGACGCAAATCATTGACAGCTTGCTGAAAGCCTTTCCGCGGGTGCAGTTCATTGTGACGACGCACAGTCCGCAGGTGATTTCCTGCGTCCCGAAGGAATGTCTGTACCTGTTGCCGGACAATCCCCGAGCAACGGAAGTGCTGCAGCCGTCGACCTTTCAGACGAAAGGACGTTCCAGCAACGAAGTGCTTGAAATGGTGATGGGCACGCTGACGCCTCCCGAGCAAGTGGAGGAGGGACGATGGATTGAGCGCTGTCGCAATGCCATTGCCGATCATCGATTCGATGAGGCTGCCAGCCTTCTCGAGAAGGTGAAGAACCATTTCGGCGCGAATTCGGAGGATGCGGTGGTGTTGAGTCGATGGCTTGAGATCGCGAAAAAGCGCACTCCAACGGAGAAAGCGGAATGAAGAGCGTCAGAAAAGGCGTTTGCCCGTCGGAGTGCAGATTTTTAGATCGTCTGCAGCAAAATGGGGTGCAGTGGAAGGACTTTTCTGATCCAGAGAATCGAAAATACGCTGGACAGAAGGCGGTGTTGCGAGCCACGTTGTTGCAAATCCAGCGGGGACAGTGCGTTTATTGCGAGCGACCAGTCAATGGGAAAAAATGCAAGATCGAACATTTTTATCCTAGAAGCAGTTTCGGTCAACGAGTTTTTGACTGGGACAATCTTTTCATCAGCTGCGATTGTTCTGATACCTGCAGCGATTGGAAGGACGGGCCGAAAGGCAAGCAGATTCCGCTGACGTCGATGTTTCGTCCAGACGATCCGATGCACCAGATCGAAGATTGCTTTGATTGTGAGAATGGTCAGCTGTGCGCGGCGAGTTCAGCTTCTGAAGCCGAAAAGGCTTTGGTGCAGGGGACGATTGCCAAGGCGAATCTCAACCACGTGGAGTTGGTGGCTCAAAGGCGTCGCCTGACAAAACTGGTCATGGATTTTGTGGATCCGAAGACCGGCGAGGCGCAGTTGTCGGCTGCTGAGCTGAAGGACGTGTTTGCGGACTGTGGGTTCGAATCGCTGCTGCAGCGGCTGTCCCGTCGCTATTTCCAATGAATCAACCTGGTGAGGAAAGACCGCCTATGCGCATCGGCATCGCCTGCAATTCCTTCGGCCGCTCGGGCGGCATGGAGCAGTACGCGCTCAATGTGATTGAGGCGCTCATTCATCTGGGTCACACCCCGGTGGTTTTCACGATGTCTGCGGATGCATCATTGCCGTTTTACGCTCAAGCGGAAGTGCACCTCTGCCCCAAAAACAAGTGGCTTCCCAACAAGTGGAACGTCGTTCGCTTCAATCGCTGGCTGAAGAAAATTCGCCAGACCGTTCCCGTGGACTTCATGATCGCCTGTTGCATCGCGGTGACGGCGGAAGTGGCCGTGTGCGGCGGCAACCACATCGGCTACCTCAAGGCCATGAAGAAAACGCCGCGATTCTTTGACCGCTGGATCATTAATCTGGAGCGCGAGATGTATGGGAACGCCCGGTTCATCGTGGCGCACTCTCAGATGATGTTTCGAGAGTTGCAGGCTTTCTATCACATTCCGGCGGAACGCATGAGGGTCATGTATGCGCCCCAGGTGTTTAAGGAGGCTGCGGGCCCCGTCGACAAGCGGGCGCTGCGGGAGCGGTTCCATCTGCCGCAGGACAAGACGCTCTTTCTCTTTCCGTCTTCGAGCCATAAGAGAAAGGGGTTTGATTTTCTGCGGCGCTATTTTGAGTCGTCGGACGGCTCCCAAGTGCTGGTGGTGGTTGGAAAGCCCTTGAAGAAGACGTACAAGAACATTCTCTACGCAGGCTACTGCGACGACATGCAGTCGATGTATCAGGCGGTGGACTACACCGTGATGGCGAGCATCTACGAGCCCTTCGGGCTGGTTCCGGTGGAAAGCGTGTGGAACGGAACGCCGGTGATCGTGAGCGAAAACATGGGATGCTGCGAGGTGCTGGATGATCGAGCCGCGCGGAAGTTCAAGCAGGGTGACATGAAGGAGTTCGCGGGCATCATGGCGGCG
>CAVJUB010000245.1:0-2940 GCA_963652545.1 Hallella faecis
AGCTCAAACTGCGTGCAGAGGATCTGCATGATCTCTGGGCTCTTCTTCGCGAGGCTCATGATGAGGTCCTGCGGCACGGAGATGACGGTGGAGGGGACGAGCGCAAAGTAGCGGCCGAGGCAGGGACGGTGCGTGAAGAAATTGAGGTTGCCGCAGGCAAGGCGCCCGGGAAGCGAAATCGCCACCGAGAGGCGGCTCTGAGAGAAGGGCGATCCCACGCAGCGCGCCGTGATGCCGGACTTCACGAGAACGAGCTGATCCACGCGGTCGCTGTTGCCCAGCACCGGATCCTGCACGTTGAGCGCTTTTTCCGTGCCCCAGCGTTCGATCAAGGAGCGGATCTGCGGATGCAGCGACGGATGAATCCACGGAAAGACTGGAAAATCCGGGCCGATGTCTCCCTGCCAGACGCTCTTGCGGCCGTTTTCAATTTCGTCAAACCAATGAGCGGATGGTGCGCGCATGACTTGTTTGTCTCCTCTCGTTCGGGCGCCGGAAATAATTTTTTTAAGGTGGATTTCACAGCCCGTTTCTGAAGACGGCGGGAAACCGGCGCGACATTTCTATTCTTATTCGTTTGGAGGATAAAAGAAGGCGTCAAGCGTGTCAATGAACGGGCGCGCAAAGAAATGCAAAATTCGCGCCGTTCGCCCGAACGAGGTCAAGCGGCGTCAAGACGGCGGTGCCGAGTTGTCGAAGCTTGCGCCCTGCCTTGAGGACCTTCTTGTCTTTCGTGACGAGGAGGTCGGCGGCGACGTGCCGGGCGAGCGTGAGAAACTTCACGTCGTCGGGATCGCGGCAGAAAACGGCGGGCGCCGCGTCGGGGAGCGTGACGCCGACGCTCGCTTTGTGCCAGCGGCGGAGCACGTCGCACTGGGCGGCAACGGACAGCGCAAAGCGCAAGCGCCGCAGCACGTCGGCGAATTCGTCCACGGTGTCGTCGCTTCGCACGGCCCAGAAGCGGCTGGCTTCAAGCGCCGCTTTGAGGGGGCGCGCCGCGGGATCGTCCCAGAACCAGAGGTCCAGCAGCACGTTGGTGTCAAGAACGACCACGGGCTTCGTGCGATCGCCCGGCGCTTTCCGGACGTCTTCCTGAAAAAGGGCGAGCCGCTCGGCGCTGACGGGCTCGGCGCGAAGCTGGGTGAGAAACGCCGCCGTGGGAAGCGACGCGAAAAGCTGCGGATCCGTCATCAGGCGAGGCCTTCCAGCAGCCGGTCGGGACTCGCTTCCGCGAGCGCGTCCTGCGCCGCGGCGGCGGCATGACGGACTTCGGTTTCTGAGAGCGCCCCCATGAGCTCCGTCTCGCGCAGCGCGGCTTCGGACAGAAGGGGCGCGTCCTTGGCGTCCGCCGCCCGGCGCTTCGTGTAGGTGACGATCGCAAGCGCCCGCTCGCGCTTCGTGGCGGAGACGCCCGCTTCTTCAAAAAGGAGCTTGGACACAAAAAGAAGCGCCTTGAGGCTGCCGGCTTTGGCGGCGAGCACCGACCATTTGAGCGCCTGCGCGGCGGACTTTTTGACGCCGCGGCCCGCCCAGTAGAAAAACGCCAGCGCCAATTGCGCGTCGGAAAGCCCCGCGCGTGCGGCTTCTGCGCACCAGCGGAAGGCTTCGTCGTTGTCTTTTTGCGGGTTGTCCGGGCGAAGGTTGAGGAGCGCCAGTTCATAAGCGGCCGGCGCGCAGCCCTTCATGGCGGCGCGCTTGTAGCGCTGCTGCGCCTGCTTCAAATCGGGCGCCGTGCCGCGCCCTTCGGCGTAGGCTTTGGCGGATTCGTACTCGGCTTCCGTGTGGCCCTGGGCGGCGGCGAGCCGAAACCAGGTGAGCGCTTCTTTTTCCGACGGTTCGACCCCGAATCCCCAGAGGTAGCAGCGGGCGAGGTCGTACTGGGCGTCGCGGTAGCCCATCACCGCGGCGGAGCGAAAGAGTTCGGCCGCTTTCGCAGGATCCGGGCGGATGCCCTGGCCTCGGGCGATGAGAACGCCCAGCAGGTGGCGGCTCGCGAGGTGCTCCTTTTCCGCCGCCTTCTTGAGCCACTTCACGGCCGTGCGGTTGTCCGCCGAGAGCGCGGCGCCGGAGGCGAGCGCCCGGGCGAGCTCGTACTGCGCCTGAGGGCTCCCTTCCGCTGCTTCGCGCGCCCACTGGCCGATTTCCTTTTCTTCGGGAGCGACGGGCGCCGAGCCGTTCAAGAGCGCAAGCACCCCCGTCGTGCGGCCGCTTTCGGGGGCGCGACGAGGGAGTTCAAAACGCAGGTCAACGTTGGCGCGCATGTCGGACTACGGGTTCTGCAGGATGAGCGCCGTGTCAGGAAGGGGCTCGATTCCCGTGAGATGGCGAAAGAGCACCAGCGTGAGCGCGAGCGCCACGTAGGCCACCCAGCCGAAGGCGCCCATCATGATGGCGCGGCCGAAGAACTTGCCTTCGTAGTCGATGTGGTTGCGGCGCACGTAGAGAATCTGGCGGATGCCGAGCGACAGAGACCAGGAGATCCAGAACCCCACGAAGAGCGCGATCATGAGATAGCGGCAGATCGGAATGTCGCGGATGACGGGCTCCAGAAGCGTGTACCCCAGAAACGTGAAGAAGCTCACGCGCACCCAGCCCATGCTGCGGGCGGCGAGCTCGTTCTCTCCCAGTTCCTTCCAGTTGAGGCCCTGCAGAAAGCCGCCGAACATCGGCGTGAAGAGAAGCGTCAGGATGACGCAGACCGTGGGGTTGTAGAGACGGGGCGTCGCAGGTGTCGTAGCGGCCGCCGCGGGATTGTTCTGAGGCATGAGCGGGACTGGGGTCTTGGAATGAATATGGCGCGCATTGTAGAGAAGGACGGTTGAAAAAGGCGCCCGGGGACGGCGAGTCCGGGGCGCCTTGGGAGGGAAGGATCAGTCGGCCTTTTGCTGCGCGGCGACGGCTTCGAAGATGGGATCGATCCAGACGGCGTGCTTTTCGGTG
>CAVJUB010000246.1:0-2903 GCA_963652545.1 Hallella faecis
GCCACATGACGGAGATTCTTCATGAGCGCGGCCGGACGCTTTCAACGCTCTCCGGGCTCATCCAGCGCATTGAGTCGGAGCGCCTTGAGCCGATGGACGACGAGAGCGACCGGACGGCGCGCGTGGAAAGCGACGAAGATCTCATCAACGTGCAGACGCTGCATTCGAGCAAGGGGCTGGAGTACCCGGTGGTCTACCTCGTGGGCGCCGCCCGGTCGCACCGGACGGACAGCTCCGCCGTTTTTCATGTGCACGACGCGCGGCAGGACGTCTGGTACTTCGGGGCGGAGAAAGTGTCCGAGGATGAAATTCCCGAAGCCGCCCACAGCCGGCTGGAGGAGGCCGTCCGCCTGCTCTACGTCGGCATGACGCGGGCGTCGCACCGGCTGGTGCTGCCGCTCTTTTTCACGGAAAACGACAAGAAGAAGCTCACCTACTTTCGCTGCGCCAATGCGGCGGTGTTTGCGCTCTGGGGCGAAAAGGACCCGAAGAAATTCAAGAAGTCCACGAACGCGACGGAGCATGCGGAGGAAGCGCTTTTGGAACTGGAGTCGCGGCTCGCGGCGCTGCCCCAGGATTTGGTGCAGATGCGGGAGTTCGGTGTGGAGGCGGCGGGCGTCTTGACGAAGGCCGCGGCGCCGGCGGAGGCGACGAAGACGCTCGCGGCGGCGCCCGCTCGAAGCTTCCGCCTGACGGAGCGGCTCTCGAGCTTTACCGGCATCATGCGCACGAAGAAAGCGGCGCCCGCGGTGGCGGGCGCGGAGGAGGCGCCTCGCGAAGCGGACGACGACACGGGGCCTGACGAGGAGGAAAAGGAAAATCTGGCGGCGGCGCCCGCTCCGGCGGAGGGCTTTGATCCCGCCGCGCTGCGCGGCCCCGACGTCGGCACCTTCCTGCACGAAATCATGGAGCGCGCGGAGTTTGACACCGAGGCGGGGCGAAAGGACCTCATCGAGCGCTTGATCCGCAAGTATTCGGGGCTCTTTCCCGCGGAAGACCGCGAGGCGGCGCAGGCGGCGTGGCAGACCTACATCGAAGGCATGATGCGCGCGGTGCTCTCGGCCCCCTTGGACGAGGGCCTGCGCTTGAGTGACGTGCCGCGCGAAAAGCGCGCCTCCGAGTGGCCCTTCACGATGAGCGCCGGCCGGGAGGGGCGCGAGCCGAAGACGTCGGGGCTCGCGCGACTGCTCGATCGCTGGCCGAAGTATGCGGTGGGCGACTTGGACGACGTGACCTTGAAGGGCTACCTCACCGGCACGGCGGACCTTTTGTTTGAGCACGACGGCCGTTTCTATCTCGTGGACTGGAAGAGCAACGTGATCGGCGCGGGGCGTCCGGCGGACTACACCAAGGACGCGATGGATCAGGAGATGACGAAGCACGGCTACCGGCTGCAGTACCTGATCTATCTCACGGCGTTCTGCCGGTTCCTGGCCGGGCGCCTTGGCCTGACGTTTGAAGAAGCCTATGAGCGCGTGGGCGGCGTCTTCTACATCTTCTTGCGCGGCGCCGGGGAGGGCGGTGAAACGCAGGGCATCGTCCGAGACCGGCCGCCCGTGGAAGTGCTGTCGGCTTTGAATGAATTCTTCGCCAGAGGAGCGGCGTGATGATCGAGAAGGAAAATGAGGTGGTGCAGGAGGCGTGGCTCGCGATGGGGGCGGCGCTCCTGCGGATCGTGCGCCGACAGGGAGAGAGCGTGTCGCCCGCGGCGGAGGCCGCCTTTTTGGACGCCATGAAGGCGCTCGCGGCGGCGGACCTTGAAAAGAGCGTCTGCGCCGCCTTGCCTTCGGCGCTGCTGCCGGCGGTGGCCGATTGGAAGGCTGCGGGTCTCGCGGGAAGCGCTGGTTCGGGGGCGCCGCTTGTGCTGGACGGCGAGGCGCCTGACGTGCGGATCTACGCCGCGCGGCAGTTTGCGGAGGAAGCGGAGCTTGCGCGCCGCCTCATGAAGGCGCACCGGCTTTCAGACACCGGACTTCGCCTGCCGCAGGCGCTCGCGGACGAATTTTCAGCGGTGGACCATGCGTTCTTTGACCAGACGCCGCAGGCGGCCGATCCCGAGAAGACCAAGGCTTGGGAGGCGGGCGTTGCAAGACAGCGCGAGGCGGTGGAGAAGGCGCTCGCGCGCCGCTTTTCCGTCATCACGGGCGGCCCCGGCACGGGGAAGACGTCGACGGTGGTGCGCATTCTGACGGCGCTTCTTGCGGCCGCCGGGGACAAGACGCGCATTGTGCTCACGGCGCCTACGGGCAAGGCCGCGGGCCGCATGATGGAGTCGGTCTCCAAGGAGTGCGAAGCCCATCCGGCGCTCTACGCCAAGGTGCAGCAGGCGATTGACGAAAAGCGCGTGGCGGCGCAGACGATTCACCGGCTCCTCTTGACGCCCGACGAAAGCGGAGAGAAGCCCTCCGAGACGTCGCCCCTGTCGGCGGACATTCTCATCGCGGACGAAGCGAGCATGATCGACCAGCGCCTTGCGCTGCGGCTTTTGCGCGTCACGGACTGCGAGACGACGCGGCTCGTGTTCCTGGGCGACAAGTATCAGCTCGCCGCCGTGGGGCCGGGGTCGGTGTTTGCGGACATCACGGATCCGGAAGGCGCGCTTTCTGACGCGGTGACGGAGCTCACCTACAGCTTTCGCTTCGGGGATGCGTCGCCCATCGGTTGCGCCGCGCGGGCGGTGAATGCGGGTGACGGGGCGGCGGCGCTTCGGGAGCTGCCGGTCGCGACGCGCTTTTCGACGGAGAAGATTTTCAATGCGTCAGAATGGGCGGCCTCTGCGGCCTCTCGCGTGACGACCGAGCGCGTCAATCCCAAGATTGTCGCGTGGATCGATGCGGCGATGCCGGTCTTTCTGGCGGCGGTGGCAGCGCGCGTCAAGGTGCATGCGGCGCACGATCTCACGG
>CAVJUB010000247.1:0-2900 GCA_963652545.1 Hallella faecis
GCCGATCTTGCGAGGCTCACACCATCTTTGAAGCAGCCGGAATTGTCTTAAGTGAAATGCAGGATGAAATGAAAAGTAGTTACGAAATAGAACAGAATGATGATGGTGAAGATTTTGATTACTACGCCACTTCCTGGGATTTCACCATCACGTCTGTAGCATCGCAAAAAGAACTGGTCTTTACCTTGCACTTGCCTGAATGCCAAAAGAATTAAATAAATCTCAATAAAGTTAGCAACCAAGATATTTTCCAACTGCCAGCACAGCAAATCCAATTTTCCCCGCCCGCCGACATTTGCCGGCGGGCGTTTTTGCATTCTCGGCTCAAGAGGCTTCACCATCGCGTCAATGCTTGCGCCCATCGTCAGTCAGTCCGCTGCAGCAGCCGCGCCAAGGCGCTTCGGCGTCCTCGGCCTGCGACCTTCCAAATCGCCAGCCGGCAATCTCCTTGTGGAAAGCGTCCAAGTCCGTACAATCATCCGAGTTTCAGCCTCCGTCGGAACTCGATCATGACCGCTTCTCCACCGTTGAAAATGCTGCCATACGGCGTCACCAGCTTTGCCCGCATTCGCCGGCGCTCTCTGGCGTTCGTTGACAAGACGCGGTTCATCGAAGCGCTGGAAAATTGCGGCGCCGACTGCTCAATCCTCGTTCGCCCGCGCCGCTTCGGGAAAACGCTCGCCACCACCTTGCTGGAGGCCTACTACGACGAGGCGGCTGCGGATCAATTCGAGAAGACGTTTGCCGGCACCTACATCGGCGCGCACAAGACGCCGCTCGCGAGTCAATTCCGAGTCCTTCATCTGGACTTTTCCGGCATTGCCTCACCCAAGCCCGATGTTTTGGAGAAGGCATTTCAAAACGCGGTTCTGGATTCGCTCGGCCAATACTTTGCTCGGTATCCACATCCTCAGCAGGACAAGGTCCTGGAGGGCCAGTTCGACGAAGCGGCCTCCCTGCTGAGCCGTTTCTTCACGATCGTTTCGCAGAATGATGGCGTGCGGCTCTATGTCATCATCGACGAGTACGACCAATTTGCCAATGAGGTGCTTTCCGAAGATCTGGATCACTTCAAGGCCATTACCTCGGCGGAGGGCTTTCTAAAAAATTTCTATGCCAAGCTGAAGCTCGCTGTAAACGAATCAGTAGAACGCATCTTCATCACGGGCGTGACGTCGATTTCGCTCGATTCGATGACCTCGGGCTTCAACATCGCCGCCAATTGCACCATGGACCCCGCCTTTGCGGATCTCTACGGCGTTACTGAGCCCGAACTCCGCGAACTCGCACCGCAAGCGGTGAATCTTGATGCTTTGGGCCTCTCCCTTGACAACCTCATGGCCCGCATGAAGGAGTGGTACGACGGCTATCGCTTCAGTCCGTATTCCGACGCGACTGTCTTCAACCCAACGATGTGTCTGAGCTACCTGCGGTCACTGCAGCGATTGGGGCAGGAGCCGCCTTCCCTCCTGGATCCCAACCTCGGGCAGGACCTCAGAAAGATCGAAAGCATCCTTCGTCTGGGCGACGCGGACTTTGTTCGGCAAACCGTAGAGCTCGCCTTGCGCCGTGAACCGATTCCATTTTCCGGCGCGCTGCAAACGCTCAGCCTCAACCCACACGCTCAATTCGACAACGAAGTCCTGCTTTCGGCCCTGTTTTACTTCGGCTTTCTCACCTTCGGGCCAGGTGACAAAACGTCGCTCGTGATTCCCAATCGAGCCGTGAGCATTCCGTTCTTCGAATACTTTCTGAAGCACATTCTGGGCGCCAGCCAGTTTTCTTTCGTCGCCGCCGATTTCACCAGCGCGTTGAAGGCGCTGGCTGACGGCGACCCGAAGCCGCTTTTTGACGTCACCTGCAGCCGCTTTCAAAACGCGAGCGGCCGGCCCTCGCACGCTCCTCTGAGGGAAAGCGACTTCCAGACGCTTTTGATCGGCGCTCTCAACTTCACCAACGCCTGCACCGTCACCAGCGAGGTGGAAATCCTCGGCGAGGAAAAAGGCGGCATCGTCATCCTCGCGACGCCCTCCGCCGAGAGCCGCGCCAAGACGTCCTGCCTCATCAAAGTGAAGCATCTCACGCCAGAGGCGGCCACGGACGAAGCCAAGGCGCAGGCGATGGCCCTGGCCTGGGAGCAAATCAGCCGCTGCGAGCAGGCTGACCCTGTGAAGAACCTCCCGAAGCTCACGCGCATTGCGGCGCTCTTTGTCGGACTCAAGCTCGAAACGCTGGAAATCCGCTGACGGCGGCTAGCGGCGGCCCGGCGCAGAATTTGCAATACAACAGCCTGCCCGCCCTTGCGCTCCTCGCGCTGATTGACAGTCTTTCGCCAAGGCGATACATTCGCCGCAATCAATCAACAAAAGCATGCCGTGCCAAGACGCTCCGGCCATGTCCGCCCTCCTGTCTTCGCACCGTCCCATGCCCGACAAGGAGAACCTCATGAGCTTGAATCCGTCTGACATTGAACAGCCTCTCCACGAAGCCGCAGCCTCCGTCGATCCCGTGGGGATGACGCCTGCGCCAAAAATCACCGTGCGCCATGCCGGCCCCTCGCCCTTCATTCCGGGCTTCGAGCTCTACGACGCCGACCTTCCCAACGGCATGACGATCCGCTTCGCGCGCGGCGGCTCCGGCTCGCCGATTCTGATGGCGCACGGCCATCCGCACACGCACGTCATCTGGCGCAAGGTCGCGCCGGACCTCGCCCGCGACCACACGGTCATCCTGCCCGACCTGCGCGGCTACGGCGACAGCTCCAAGCCCGCAAGCGACGAAAAGCATCGCCCCTACGCCAAGCGCGCCATGGCGCAGGATCTGGCGCTTCTCATGGAAGGTCTCGGCCTCGCGCCGTTTTTTCAAACCTACCAAACTTGTCAGAACCACGGCAGGCTTTC
>CAVJUB010000248.1:0-2853 GCA_963652545.1 Hallella faecis
GAGCGGCACACGCCGCTAGCAGTTAACTCACGGAGACCGCCATGACCTACAACCGTCAGCCACTCGGCATTGAGTCCATCCCGCCCGCGGACATTTTCAAGCACCTGTATCAGCCCCGCCACGAGTCTTGGTTCGAGCGTCACTGGGGCGCGGTGATCGGCTGGGGCGCCCTCATCGGCGCAGTGGTCGGCTTCTGCTTCAGCCGCCTGTAGGCGCACAAAAGGCCTCGCGCCTTTTGGTCTGCCGCCCCGCGGGGAACCTTGAACACCCCCGCAAGGCTTGGACGGGACGGCAGACAAAAGGGCGCCTGGTGTGTGCAGTTTGGGTCAGGCCCCAGGGTTTTCCATCTGGGGTTCTAAACGGCCGAAAGCGTGCTGAAAGGTTTCCCGGCCGTGCGCCACCGCCCTTCCCTATTGGAGATTGACATGGACATCAATGACATCAGCATCAACAGCCTGATCCGCGACGCGGGTCAACTCGCGGGCTTCGAGTGGGGCGGCTTCGGCAGCTTCACCGCGCACTGCGACGGCCTGATGTTCGAGGTCGATACCTACGAACGCAACATCAGCATCCGCACCGACGAAGTGATGACGCGCACCTTGTTCAAGCACATCTGTCCGAAGCAGTTCGAGGCATTCATTGACGGGCTGAAGTGGGACTTCGAAGAGGAACAACCTGAGGAGGAAGCAGCATGAGCAACTATCCCGACGGCATGAGCTACGAAGACCTGGTCTACGTCGGAGAGATTTCCGACCCGGACGACTACACCGACTGGTTCGAGTACTCCGTGAACGATGAAGGCTTCGAAGAAATTCTCAGTCTGTGGGACGAGTTCCGCGAAGCCTGCGACGACGAGTCGTACTCCTTCAACGACTACGGCGCGGCTCACTTCATGCAGGAGATGCACCCCGAGTACTGGTCTGGCTACGAACCCTGGAAGAAAGCAGCATGACCGACAAGTACGACATCACGTTCCGGAAGGACTTCTTCATTGACGTGTTCGCCAAGCGAATCCACAACTCCGCCACTGAAGTCCGCCTCGCGCTGACAGACGAGACCGCCTTCCGGATTTACTGCGCGGCCGTGCGACTCTCGGCCATCGCGGAGAACCTGGCGGACCTGAACCCCGACGAGGAGTTCATCAAGGCCATGTACGCCGCCACGCTCGAGCTGGAGAAGGCAATGAACAGACGCCTGCAGTGGGAGTCCCGCAGCTCGCCGGCAGAACACTGGGCACGACGCTCTTAGAAACTAAGGAAAGACCATGACAGACATCAACCTCACCGCTGAAGAGATCGCAACGATCATCGTCGGCCGCGCGAAGAAGCTGATCAACACGGCCACTGATGACCACTGGACCATCCAGAAATTGACGGCCGGCATTCGCCAGGCGCTCGACCTCTACGAAGAGCAGGCCGCCATCGAAGGGGCCGAGTTCCTGAAGCACGTGAAGGAGCTCAAAGAATCTTTGGCGCAACCTTCTCAACCAAGTTCTTGACGTACTGGACGCGCCGAGCAACGAGCTCAGCAGCTCGCCGGCAGAACACTGGGCACGACGTCATCTGTAGAAAACACCGAAACCTATCTGGAGAACACCATGGAATTCGATCCGGAAGTCAACAAGGCGGAGATCAACGTCATGAGAGCCGAAGACATCCGCCACCACCACGCAGGCCTCGCCGGCGACACCGCGTTAGC
This sequence comes from Hallella faecis, assembly GCA_963652545.1. GTDB lineage: Bacteria > Pseudomonadota > Gammaproteobacteria > Burkholderiales > Burkholderiaceae_F > Duodenibacillus. The sequence continues at coordinate 1,699 of CAVJUB010000248.1, forward strand.
AATCTGCCAACAGATGCAAAGCATCGCCGACGGAGTCTGTGTCCCAGCCGACATTGATCGGCTGAGCCAGTTGTGCGACATGCTGAACCAGCACATCGAGCAAACCGTGAAAGCCATTCGGTTAGTGGCTAAGCGTCAAGAGACTTTAGAACGTCTTCGCCGGCATCCATGCGCTGCACCATCGACCGAACATGAAGATGGAGCTCCTCAAGGCTCCTGAGGTTGCGATAGATCGCCTTCAGTTCCGGCACGTAGTAAAGGTTTGAGCCTTCTTCAGTGTGGCACTGCGGGACGACCTTCTCAAGCTCCACCGCACCGTTGCTGACCAGCGCAAGAAAGAGCAGGTCAGCTTTTGAAAGAGTTGTTTCAGACATAACGAATCCTCCTAGGGATGATTGAACAAAGCGGCTTTCTGGATTTCACCGCAGTTCAATCATCCCACGGGGGACCAGGAAAGACAATGACAAACACTACCAACGCCATTGCGGCCATCGAAGAAGGCCGCGCCATCGAGGTCATGCAGAACAGCCTGTACCCCGGAGCCTCGACCGAGTCCGTCCGCATGGTCATGGACTACTGCAAGGCCCGCAGCCTTGATCCGTTCCAGAAGCCTGTGCACATCGTGCCGATGTGGGACAGCAAGACGAAGCAAATGCACGACGTCATCATGCCCGGCCTCAATCTTTATCGGACGCAGGCCGCAACGAGCGGATGCCTTGCGGGCATCAGCGAACCTCAGTTCGGTCAGGTGAAGGAGTTCAACTTTGGCGGCGCCATTGTGAGAGCCCCGGAATCCTGCCGCGTCACGGTGAAGCGCATTCTCCCCTCCGGAACAATTGCCGAGTTCACTGCGGTCGAATACTTCGAGGAAGCCGTGTCCACCAGCAAGGAAGGCAAGCCGACGCCGATGTGGCTCAAGCGCCCTCGCGGCATGCTCGCGAAGACGGCCGAAAGCCAGGCACTGCGCAAGGGATTCCCGGACGTGGCCGGCGCGAGCGAAACGGCCGAAGAGATGGAAGGCAAGTCTTACTTCCAGACGGACACGCCTCCGGCCACCGCGTCCGCCGTACTGTCGGAAGCCGACAAGGCTTTCGGGGAACTGGCTTATGCCGAAGCCCAGAAAGGCAAGGTGTCCTACTTCGCGTGGTGCAAGAC
>CAVJUB010000249.1:0-2847 GCA_963652545.1 Hallella faecis
GTTTTGCGCTGCAGGGAAAGCAATTTGTTGCGGCGGCGCTGGCGGGGGAGGCCGATTGCCTGACGACGGTGCTGGCGCAGGTCCTGAAGACCGTGGTGTCGGCGGCGAAGGCGGGGAGCGAGGCGCGGGATTGGCTGGCGGCGCTTTTGGCCTGTTCGGAAATTTCCACCGCGCAGTTGGCGCCGCAAGACGAATCGTGGGGTGGCTGGGCCGACGTGGTCTTCATGGCGGGCGTTGGCGCCCGCCGCATCGGCGTGGTTTTTGCACTCAAGCGCGTCGACCGACCGGAGGAGCTGAGGGAGGCGGCAGAGTCCGCCTTGAAGGAGCTGCAGAGCAGTCCTGGGACAACGGTCTTCGACAAGTTTCGCTGCGGGAAAAAGTGTTTCTACGGCGTGGCGTTCTGCCGCCGGGAATGCGCTGTGGTTGGTGGTGCCTGAACTCTCGGCAAAGAGTAGAGATGCCGCTCGATCCATCGGTGTGTGACAGCAAATGACGGATGGGAGTGTGGGAGCTGGAACTCATTAAAATGAGCCGGCTTTTTCCCCGAACGCAGACAGCCGCAGACACTGACTGGCGCCGGGACAACTGAACTCAAAAGGAATACTCATGGCGTCCGAACTCCGGGATCTCAATGCCGCTTTGTGGGCGGCGGCTGACGAAATGCGCAAGGTGATGTCGGCGGACGTCTACAAGGACTACTTGCTGGGGCTCGTCTTCTACAAAGCGCTCTCTGACAAGATGCTGGCGGACGCCTATGAGCTTCTCTTTGACAAGAAGCCCGAAAGCTTGGAAGCGGCTCAGAAGGCTTACGAAGACGCCAGAAACTCCGCCGACTGGGACGACTTGAAGGAAGAGCTCACGGTGCGCTTTGGCTGTGCAGTGCGGCCCGATCAGACGTTCTCGGCGTTTTACGAGCAGATCAACAGCCGCAGCTTCATGCTGGACTCGCTGAGCCAGGCGTTCCGCGATGTGGAGGCTGCCGGAGGCGGTGTTTATGAGGGGCTCTTTGAGGACTTCGACATTCAGTCGAAGGACCTGGGGAAGACGCCGGACAAGCGCAACGAAATGATTTCGTCCGTCATCCGGGCGCTGGCGGCGATCGACTTCAGTCAGTATCCGGAGGATGCGCTGGGCGATGCCTACGAATACCTCATTTCGCAGTTCGCGTCGGAGTCGGGAAAGAAGGCGGGCGAGTTCTATACGCCGCAGGCGGTGTCGCAGCTGATCGCTCGCATTGTGACGAACGGCGTGCGTCGCAAGTACGGCTTCTCTGTTTATGACCCGGCGTGCGGATCGGGGTCTTTGCTGCTTCAGATCCGCAACTGCATGGAAAACGAAGAGCGGCTGCATGTTGACATCAAGTCCTCCGTGCAGTTCTTTGGGCAGGAGCTCAAGAACCAGACGTACAACCTAGCCCGCATGAACATGATGCTGCACCGCGTGCCGGGCGTGAATCAGCATCTGCGCAACGGCGACACGCTGGACGCTGACTGGCCGACGGACGAGCCGACGAACTTTGATGCGGTGGTGATGAATCCGCCATACTCTCAGAAGTACGACGCCAGAGAGAGTCTCCTTTCTGATCCGCGCTTTGCGCCGTACAAGAAGCTGCCGCCTGCGAGCAAGGCGGACTACGCGTTTTTGCTGCACGGTTTTTACCACCTGAAGGAAAACGGCACGATGGCCATCGTGCTGCCGCACGGCGTGCTCTTTCGCGGGGGCGCCGAGGGAACGATCCGCGAGACGCTCTTGAAGAAGGGTTGCATCTACGCCGTGATCGGACTGCCGGCAGGCATCTTCTTCTCGACTGGCATCCCCACTTGCATCGTGGTGCTGAAGAAGAACAACGTGAAGCGTGACGTGCTCTTCATCGATGCGTCGAAAGACTTCCGAAAGGATCGCGCGAAGAACTTCTTGGATCCCGAGCACATCGACAAGATTTTTGCCGCGTACACCGCCCGAGAGGATGTGGAGAAGTACGCGCATCTCGCGACCTTTGAAGAGATCGAAAAGAACGACTTCAACTTGAACATTCCGCGCTACGTGGATACCGCGGAGGAAGAAGAGCTGATCGATCTGCAGGCGACGTTTGCTGAACTTGCAGCGATCGAAGTCGAAGAGAAGAAGGTGGATGAGAAGCTCGCAGGATTCTTCAAGGAGCTCGGCATCGTGACGGATGAGGTGAAGGCATGACGAATCCGAAGCTGAGGTTCAAGAGAGAAGATGGTTCTGACTTTTCTGACTGGACAGTACATCGGTTAAAAGATTTGGCTGATATCAATCCTTCGATAAATGCAATACCAGATGAATTTGTTTATGTTGATCTGGAAAGCGTTAAAAATGGCAAATTGGTAAAGAGGGAATGTATCGCAAAGGAGAATGCTCCGAGTCGTGCACAAAGATTGCTGAGAAACGATGATGTAATCTTTCAAATGGTTCGACCATATCAGCGAAATAATTTTTTCTTCAGCAATGTTGGAGAAGATCTGCCTTATGTTGCGTCTACGGGATATGCACAGATAAGAGCAAAAAGTTTTAGTTCTGCCAAGTTTTTGTATTTTGCTTTCCATGAAGACGCATTTGTTCAACGTGTTTTGGATCGTTGTACTGGGGGAACATATCCAGCGATCAATAGTTCAGATTTGGCAGAAATTGAATTGGTTGTGCCGCAACGAGACGAACAGCAAAAAATTTCAAATTTTTTCACAGTTATTGATAAAAAAATAGATGACATAGGGCGCAAGCTTGTAGAGTTGGAGAAACTCAAAAAAGGGGTGATGCGGAAGATCTTCCGTCAGGAGGTTCGTTTTCGACGTGAAGATGGCGGCGCCTTTCCCGATTGGGTGC
>CAVJUB010000250.1:0-2838 GCA_963652545.1 Hallella faecis
CCTTGTACGCGTAATAGGCTTCCATTGCTTCAGCATTCTTGAAACGGACTTTGGAAAAAGGCTCCGCTTTTACCGGCTCTTCTTCCGGTGATTCTTCCTCAAACAAATCTTTCTGTTCTGACTTTGCGATTTTCGCTGGCGCCAGCCTCTTGTCATTCTTTTCTTCTTGCCGTTCTAAACATCTTTCTTTTTCATCATCGTAAAATTCTTCAATAACATCCTCAACTTCAATACTCAACATGCCATGGCAAGCGGAGTCTCGATGTTCAAATTCGACAAGATCAACAAACCGCTGACCAATCGGATTCGAAACATATTTCATCAATTCTTCATAAGAACCACCGAGCCGATAAACATCCATTACGTCATGAGCGACGACATGGAACTGATAATTGTTCAAAATCCAAAAATCGTCAAACTGTTCCAATTCACCCAATATCCGCATTCTGGTTGTTTTCCGCTCGGCGCTCTCCTCCGGCGTTTCCGTCGGGAGCGTTGCCGCCGCGTTCGCTCGGCGCCCCGCCGAGATCAGTCCCAGATCCGTCGCCGAGGCGTCGAGTTCGAGATAGAACATCTGAAACCACGCCTTGTAGCGGGCCTCATCCGTCACGGGCGGCATGATTCCTACAAACGTGTTGAGCTTGGTGGCGAAGGTTTGCAATTCGGTCATGGTTTGGCTCCTAGAAAATGCCGGCATTCACGGCTTGACGGATGATGAGGTTCTGGCGGCGCCACAAGGACACCCAGTAGAGGGCGCAGCGGAAGTCGATGTACGGGTGATGCTTGAGCACTTCCGACAAGGCCGTCATCCACGGCGCGTTACCCTTGTTGCAAAGCTCCATCTTCAGGTCGCCCATCGTTTCCTGAAGAACAATCCACGAAGCCACCCAGTCAGATTCCGGTGCAATCGGGTAACAGCTCAGGGAGCGGCCCAACTGCATGATCGCCCGGTAGTGTTTTCCAAACTCCGGCATGCCGCGGGTCGAAATGGCTTCGATGACTCTCAGCATGTTCATGCCGCGGTTCTTTCCAAAGGCAAAGGCAAACGCCGCTTCGTACTCCGTCACGTAGTCCCACGCACACGTCCATTGAAGCGCCGGCAATTCGGCCATTCGTTCGCCGTGCTTGCGACACCAAGCGGCGATTTCCGGCGTCGGACTGCCGTCGTACCTCGGAAAATTCGCCTTGATCCCCGCCAACGAACCGACATCCCGAAGTTTCGGATCCGCCAGAAGCGCGTTCTTCTCGTACATCGGGAAGTGCGCGTCAAACAACACGCACACCGAGTCATCGTGGTAAGAACCTGGGATAACCAACTTTTCCCGGCTGATCGGCTCCGCGTCGAAAAACGGCGTCTTGAAAGTGACCATCACCGGCGCTTCCATGTGCACGATCTCTTCGGGCACCAATTCCATGTTGCAAATGTCACAGTCCATTTTGGCTTCCTTTTTCGATTTTTGACTTGATTTTCAATATCGTCAGATGCGTCTATCCCTGCTTCGTGAAAAGCATGAAATGGGGTTCAAAAGAGTTCTAGCTGGCCGTCGTCCGGTGGGGGATTGGGGGACTTCATGAAAACGACGAAGTGCGTTTTCGATTTGGACGGCTGTTGGTTGCCGATGATCGGCTTCACTTTGGTGCACTTCAGAACGTCTTCAAGCGGGATGTAGTACTCGTTCCACTTGAAGATCAGCGTTCCGTAGGGCTTCAGCACTCGAAAGCACTCCTTGAAGCCTAGGGCAATGTCGTTTTGCCACGTCTCAGGGTCAAGGACGCCGTACTTCGCGCGAAGCCAGCTCCCTTCGCCGGCATGCGTGAAATGAGGCGGGTCAAAGATCACCTGATGAAAGCATTCGGTCCACTCTTCCGGGAGGTGCCGGAAGTCATGAATCTCGTCAGGCCGCACGTAGCAGGTGCGGTTATCGCCGATCCGCTTGTCTTCCTGTCGGATGTCGCAAGCCAGTACGCGCTTGTCGGCCTTGTCGAAGTAAAAGCACCGCGACCCGCAGCAAACGTCGAGGACGGGCGGCAGTTCCTGCGGCGTCATTTGACAGCTCCCTCGACAACCTTCCGTCGATACGGCATAGGCAAGGGCATCCATGCCAGCACGTTCCTGGACCGCCCGCGGTCAGGGGCAAAGCGGTGATGCGCCAAAGAGTAAAGCCCCATCGTGGTGAAGTTGACTTTCAGCGTATCGTCGTAGACGGTAAGCAAATAGAAGCCCTGCGTCTGAGGTTTGCTTTCAGGGAAAGGCCGCCACGCAAACCGGGGAGCAACATACTTTGTCGAATGCGTCGTCATTTGTTCTTTCCATGCCGCCGGTAGTATTCGAGGTCCACCATGATCAAAAGCATGGCGACACACAGAGAAAACACCGCTAAAACAACCATCACCAGCTTCAAGGTCTCAAACGAGAGCCATTGAAAGCGGACCGAGGCCACGGAAAGGCCGATGAGCGTCCAAACAACGGCCACGGTGATGACACCTAAGCGACAGGCCGCTTTTTCCAACGCCGTTTCCGGGCTTGCTATACGCATGTTTTTTGTCTCCTCGGGTTGTGGTTGAGCTGGATCGGTCCCATGGTTTGGCAGGACCAATCCCAGAAGTTCTCAATTGTCGGAGACGAGATCGCTTGAACCCGGCGAGTTTTTCGCGGTTTTCGCGATTTTTGGACTACTCGCCGGTTTTCTTCGGGAGGAGCTTGAGAATCAAGCCGTTGGAGTTCAGGGTGCAGATCACCGACTCCGAACGGCGGAGCGCAGAGAGCGCGTCGCGGATTTCCCACGTCATGCGGTTGGTGAAAAGCGTGTTGTCGCTCATGAAGACTTCCGGCAGACC
>CAVJUB010000251.1:0-2013 GCA_963652545.1 Hallella faecis
TCCATGCAGATGGAGTTCATCTTCAATCCTCGCCGCAACTTGCGCTCGTCGGGGTGCATGGAGAAGTACGACTACATTTTGATTGACTGCCAGCCGGAGCTTGCTCCGGGGCTTATTGGTCCGATGCTTGCGGCGGACTTCGTCATCAGCCCGTTGAAGATTGACATCTTCGGTCTGAGCGGCGTGAAGGGCATGTGGGCGACCATGGACAAGCTGAAGGAAGCATGGCCGCTTCACTATGTGCAGTTGGGCATTGCGCTCAATGACTTCGACAACTCCGGCGTTCAGCGCAACATCGCCAGTCAGATGAGCGAGGACCCGGTTATCGGCGGGTATTTGTTTGACACGATCATTTCGCACCGTTCGCCCATTGCCAGAGCCTCGGCGGACTGCTTGCCGATCTGGATGGTGCCGCAGTCGAAGGCGGCCACCGCTGAGCTTAATGACCTCTTCGTGGAGATTGAGAAGCGCATCAAGTTGGCTGACGAAGGCAAACTTGAGTCGTATTTTGAGAAGCGCGTCGCAGAAATCATCGCTGCGTCTAATGCGGAAGGAGACGAGTAATGGCTTCCCTTTCTAAAGTCGCGAGTGGTGGCAAGAAAACCAAGAAAGCCGTTGCTCCGGGAGTGTCCGCCGTTCTCACGATTGAGAATCGAAAGAAACTTGAACTGAGAACGGTTCCGATGACTCACATCATGCCGAACCCGGATCCCGAACTGCAACAGCCTCGCACTGAGTTTGACGAGGAAATGATTGAGGAACTGGCTCAGAGCATGAAGGAGGTGGGCCTGCTTCAGCCGCTTTTGGTTTCGGAGGCCGACCCTTCCGGCAAGGACGAAGGAAAGTACTACATTCAGGATGGCGAGTGCCGCTGGCGCGCCGCCAAGAAGATTGGCCTGACGGAGCTGGCTGTTTACGTCAACCCGCGCAAGCTCTCAAAGGAGGAACTTTTGCTGGTGCAAATTTCCTCCAACGAACAGCGCAATCCGCTCAAAATGTTTGAGCTGGCGTTGAGCATCAAGCGCTTGCTGAACATGAAGCTGACTCTCGTGGAAATTGCCGACCGCATGGGCAAGCCGCGAGGCTATGTCACCGACATCAACCGTCTGAATTCGGCGCCCGAGTACCTTTGCGACTATTTCCGCCGCACGAAGTTCCGGGATACGAACAGCATGGGCCTTCTCATAACCTCTGAGGCGCGTAATCCAGAACGCTTCAAGGCGCTCTTCCAAAAGCATTTGGACGAGGATACGGAGCAGGATCATGTCACGCGCAAGGAGTGTTCGTACATCCGAGATGTTGTCTCTGGTGTGAGAGAGGAGGTCCCTGAAGTCAGCGAGGCACCTGTAGCTCAAAACCCTGCTCAGGTTCCGACAAACACGGCTCCTGCACCGGTTGCTACGACTGAAACGGCGCCCGAGCAGGTTTCGCCCCCGATGTCAGAGGAAACCCGAAAGGCAATAGAAGCGGCGCAGAAAAGAGCCGCGGAAAGTCAAGCAGAGTTAGAGAGGTACTACGAGGAAGAAGCCAAGGATCCTGACGTTCGAAACAATCCGTTCGGCTTCTACCCCGAAGAGGATGAAGTCGTTCGATACGGGCCGGATGATGAGGCGATTGAAGTCGGCAAGGCCGCTGAGGCCGAGGCCAAACATAAGAAAGAAGCTAAGTCAAAGCCCGTCAAGCAGTCGCGCTGGGAACTGCCGGAAGGCGCTCTTATGCTCAACAATTTCCAAGCGCTTTGCTACCGAGCCAAAGTCCGTTTTGGCGACATGTATCGGCACGGGACGCTGATGAGCGTTGTGACGCTTCATGAAAAGGACAAGCAGGCTTTCCTTTATCAGGGGAAGGTAGTGGGCGTTTCCAACAATCAGATCGTTTCCATCGAAGGTTCCGTCATGGCGGATTTGGTGCGCTGTGACGACGACAGGGAGGAAGCCGCATGACAGAGACTGAGAACAAAATCAGTGTCGCTCCCGAGAAGAAGCGGGGGAGCGGTTCCAACAAGGAATACGC
>CAVJUB010000251.1:2047-2803 GCA_963652545.1 Hallella faecis
CCAACTGGTCTTCTTGCTCAGCAACTTGCCGCCACAAAAGCGGACGGGTGTGGGACTCATGAGCATCATGAAGATCAACTCGCCGGTTTTCTTTCGGTTGAAGAATGACCTCATGTTTGTCATGGGGGTCAAGATCGGGAGGATTGACCTGTACGGTGAAGATCGCCTGTTTGACAGAGAAAAAAAGAAAAGGTCGGTGAACCGTTTTTATTACGCGGACGATCTGGGAATTTTCAACCCTGCCAAAGTCAACGCAATCTTCCTTGGCTACGGTACTCACGATGACCGGGAATCAGTCAAGGATCGCAAGAAGCACATGGATTTTGTGAAAGAAACGCTTGAGGTTGTGAATTACTACAGAAAAATGTATGATTTAGATCCGATAAGCTAGGATTGGACTGGTGAATGACTTGTGAGGTGCAGAAAGGAGGCGAAGGTGGAGCAAAAGTTGGAAAGAAAGAGCGACAAAGCGAAAGACTCGGTGCAAAAGACTGTGGTGGCCGACGCCGTGAATGTCGCGGTCACGGATCCTAAAACGCTGTATGACAGAGCGACCAAGCGCTTGCTTTCAGAGGCTCTGATTCTGGCTTTCATTGTGAAGTCAACGGTTTCCGAAGCGGGCGACATGTCGATTGAGGAGATCGCGGATCGCATTCGGCATGCCGCGGATCAGGGACCGGACGCGGGCGGAACGCCTCAGTTGGAGGCAACGGCGATTGGAAACATTGTTTGTGATGTGATCTTCACCGTGTCGCT
>CAVJUB010000252.1:0-2762 GCA_963652545.1 Hallella faecis
AGGACGAAGGGGGCGTGCGGTGGGACGATCCGACGTTGGCCATTGCGTGGCCGGCCGTGGACGGGGAGGCGAGGTTTGATCCGGCGACTGTCATCGTGAGTGCGAAGGACGCGGGGCGGCCGTGTTTCTTGGATATTGTGAAGGAAGAAGGTCCTGGGATCGGGGGCTGACGGCGCATGCAGGAACAAAATGAGAAATACAGCTCAGTGACATGAAAAAGCGTGAGGAGATCAAACGATGAACATTCAGTCGATTGCCATTCAGAATTTTCGTTGCTTTGAGCAACTTCAAGCGGAGTTTCTTCCCGGCATGAATGTGGTGGCGGGTGTCAACGGCGCGGGCAAGACGTCACTGCTCGCGGCGGTGGCGGCGGCACTGTTGCCGATGGCTTGGAAGCTTCAAGTGGAGGCAGGACAGTTGCTCTCTCTTGACGATGTTCGTCGGAAGCAGTTGGATGACAAGGGACGCCGGCGGTATGACGCGCAGTTTCCATGCAAATGTTGTTGTCTATTGCAAAGGGAAGATCGCACGTGGCAATCGGGGGCGGTTTTGCGATCGGTCGTTGGTGGTCCGGAGTCTGTGCAGGGTTTTGACGTTGACTTTCAGAATACTCTTCCGTTGCTTGCGTTTTATCGTGTAAATCGCCGATGGACTGCGGCATCGATGGTTACGTCTGCCGCGGCCGCTGAGGTTCAGGAGGCACGGCGGGATGGCTATGTTAATTGGGACGATGCGGGAAGCAGTGATCAGGCATTGAAGCGATGGCTCATCGTCAAGTCCATTGAGCGCCTTCAGACGGCCGTGGAGCGGCAGGCGGATTTTTGGGCTGTGGAGGATGATGAACTTGCAGAAGTGAATCGTGCGTTGCGGCGAGCGTTGCCGGGGGAGTTTGAGCGAATCCACTATGACATGGCCGTCAAAAATGTGGTGGTGAAACTCTCCGGCCGAGAGATGGAATTCCCCTCGCTGAGCGAAGGACAGCGGGCCTTCATCGGCCTGTTTGCTGACGTGACTCGTCGGCTTTGCCTGCTGCGGCCGGATTTGTCGGACAAAGTGATTTCCGATGCCGACGGCATTGTTCTCATCGACGAGATTGATCTTCATTTGCATCCCGCATGGCAGCGACGGATGGTAAAAGGACTCTCGGCTGCGTTTCCGAAGCTGCAGTTCATTGTGACGACGCATTCGCCGCAAGTGCTGAGTGAAGTGGCGGCGGATCGCGTGTTGCTTTTAAAGGATGGGCAGATTGAGCGTCCGTCGCAGTCCAGGGGCTTTACGTCGGATGAAGTGCTTCGCAAGATCATGGAGACAACGGATCGTCCTGATTTCGTGAACGAAGCGATTGAGGCGGTCTATGCAGACATTGAAGCGGAGCGCTACGAAGACGCAAGACAACGGCTTGCGGCGTTGGAAAAGCAAACGGCAGGGCCGACGGCAGAGACGCTTCAACTGGGAGCGCTGTTGACATCGCTCGCCAGTGAAGAGGAATCGGACGATGCGGTGGATTGACAAAGGGCGAGAGCCGGCAGCGCTGGTGAAGTGGAAGCGGGAGAATCCGAGCTGTCGGTATCGCGAGCTGCCGAGCGATGTGAAAAATGAGGTTCGCGAGGCGCTGCTTGCGGAACAGGGATTCCTCTGCGCCTACACGATGCGCCGAATCGACGCTGAATCGTGTCACGTTGAGCATTTTCATCCGCAGTCGGCCTACCCCGGCGAAACGTTGGACTATGCCAATCTCTTGGCGTGCTGGCCGTTGCCGGGGCGGTGCGGGCCGGCAACGTGCGGCGCAGAATACAAGGCCGATTCGACGGAGGACATCTGTTCTCCAACGTCTCGGGCGGATGTCGTGGGGCAGTTCCTCTTTGGACTGGATGGGAAAGTGACCGGCGCTTCGGAAAAAGCGGAGCGAACGGTTCGAGTGCTCAACCTCAACGAAGCGAACCTGGTGAGAGATCGAAGGAGGGCGTTGCTTGGTGCGCTTCGCATTGGCGACAGGCGTCATTCTGCTGCAAAGGCGTTGTCGGCGAAAGAAGCTCGGCGTCTGGCGGAGACGATGGAAAAGAAGGATGCCGCCGGTCGGCTGGCGCCCTTTTGTCTGGCGGTGAGCCAGTGCCTGCTCAAGTACGCAGAGCGTAGTGAAAAGCGGGCCGCGCGAATGAAGGGCAGGCAGCGGCCGTAGGGCTTTCCTTTAGCGGTCGTTCTTCATGCCTTCAGAAATCGTTTTGTGAACTCGCCGGGCGTCATCTCCTCCGCAGACTTCAGAAAGAAGCCCGCGACATGCGGCGGAATGCTGAGTCGTACGGAAAGGGACGAGTGCTTGAGGCCGGCGGCGGACAGCCGCTGCCGACCGGCGGCGCTGCGGTCAGCGGCGAGCGTTCCGGCTCCGGGATGCACCAGAACGAAGGCGGCGTGTTCGCGAAGCCAGCCGACGGAAACGTCCATGAGCTCGCTGTAGATGAGGGCGGAGTCGTAGATCTTCTGGGCGATTTCCTTTGCCTGGCAGCTGCCGGACTTGAATTCGGCAAAGACCGGATCGCCTGCGTCGGTGAGAAAGAGCGAGTCGGCGGAGCAGGGCAGGCGGGAAGCGCGAAGGCGCTGAGCGTAGTGGTCTTTCACGGCGTCAAAGTCGATGACGGCTTCGGCGCTGTCAATGAGCGGCGCCCCCTCCTCGGGACGGGAGCATGCCGCCACCGTGCTTCGGAAGGCGGCAGGGCGATTGCATGAATTATTCCTTGACAATTGCCTTGGTTTCGAGTAGTTCA
>CAVJUB010000253.1:0-2747 GCA_963652545.1 Hallella faecis
GTCCCCTCGGGGATTGAGAGCGAAGAAAGCCTGCCGTGGTTCTGACAAGTTTGGTGGGTTTGAAAAAACGGCTGAGTACAATGACCTAGACAAGGAAGCAGACAACGCGCGTTTCTCCTTCTCCTGACTGGCTTTCTGGCGCTTTGACTTCGGTTGAAGCCGCTGATGACTGATTTTTGGTTGCAATAACCAAACTTGCATAGCCTTTCGTCGCTCTCGGGGCGAAAGGCGAGGAGAAAACACCATGAGAAAGACTGTGCTGGCCGCGGCTGCCGTTGCCGCCTCCCTGTTTGCTTTGTCCGCTTCAGCGGCGGAGGTCATCAAGCTCTGGCCGAACGGCGCGCCCAACAAGAGCACGATCACCGAGGCCGAGTACACCAACGCGCAGGGTGCGATCTTCAATGTCACGGAAGGTCGGCTCGAAGTCGCCGTGCCGAAGAAAAACGCCAAGAAGGCCATTGTTCTTATTCCGGGCGGCGGCTACGGCCATCTCTCGATGGACTCACTCACGACAAGCTACATCCCGTACTTGCTGAAGCAGGGCGTCACGGTCTTCACTTTGAAATATCGTCTTCCGAAGGGAAATCCGGAAGTGCCGCTTGCGGACGCCAACAAGGCGGTGCAGATCGTCCGAAGCCTCGCGCCAAAGTATCACTATGACAAGGTGGGCGTCATGGGCATGAGTGCGGGCGGGCACCTCGCCGCCATGGCAAGCGTCTCCTGCACGGGGGACGCCTGCCCCGACTTCTCGATTCTCGTCTACCCGAACATCACGATGATGCAGGAGGAGAGCCAGCCCAAGAGCTCCTGCCGCAACAACTTGATCGGCAAGGACCGTTCGGTGCAGTACGACGCTCGGTTCTCCGCCTACAAGCAGGTGTCGCTCGCGACGCCTCCGGCGTTCCTCGCGGTGTCGGCGCAGGATGAGTATGCCGGCTCGCTGGGCTCCATGCTGTATGCGCGCGCCATGATTGAGAACAATCGTCCGGTGTCGCTTCATGTCTATCCTACCGGCAACCATGGCTGGAAGATCGGCAAGTCCGAGAAGTTCCCGGATGGCGATAAGTTTGAGGCCGATCTCACTGCATGGCTTTCCGACATCAAGTAGCCCTTGAGGAGGATCATCATGCTGAAGAAACTTGCTACGGCGGTTGCCGTGCTTACGCTCAGTCTGGGTGTTGCGTCGGCCGCCGACTATACCGTGAAGCCCAAGGTGACGTCGCTCAAGGCAACGCCCAAGACGGTGCTGCTTGTCGGCAACTCTTTCATGTATTACAACTGCGGCGTCAACGGAGCGCTCTCAGGAATCGTCAAGGCCAAGGGCGACAAGATGGGCTCCACGATGGCGACCATCGGGGGCGCCGGGCTCGATTGGCATGACGTGAAGAGCTATTTGCGACCCAACGGCTTGCGCAGCTACTCCACGAAGAATGATGGCAGCAACAAGCTTGTTTTCCATCAGTACAAGGACGGGAAGGTCTTTGACGCCGTGGTACTGCAGGACAACAGCCAGGGACCGATCCATCCGGAGCTCGCGAAGTTCTTCAAAAAGTACGCAGCGATCCATTCGAAGGACATTCGCGCGACGGGCGCCGAGCCGCTTTTCATGATGACCTGGGCCTACAAGGGGCGCCCTGAAATGACGCAGCAGCTTGCTGACGCTACGACGAAGGTTGCCAACGAGAACAACGCAATGGTGATCCCTGTGGGACTGGCTTTTGCGAAGTCCCTCGCGGAGCGGCCGGATCTCACCATGACGGTGGCGGACAACCGGCACCCGACAGCGGCTGGCACGTACCTTGAGGCGGCGGTCCTCTACGCGACGTTGTTGCACAAGTCGCCAGAAGGCGCAAGCTTCAACGGGGCGTGCGAGAAGCCGCTCGCGCCGGAAGATGCGAAGCACTTGCAGTCCGTGGCCTGGAGGACGGTGCAGGAGTTCTTTGGGTGGAAGTAGCTTGAGCGTTTTCGAGAGAAGTAATGACATCTTTCTCTCGAAGCGATGATTTGAGGACGGCGGCGTCTTTGGCAGGAAGGCGCCGCTGAGTTTTTAAGAGTCGCAAGTGGTCAACAAAAAGAGTGGATCGCCTGGAATAGCGGCTCTAATGGGTGATCTGTCGCGCGGATATTGGTAGACTGTCAAACCTCTCGTAAGCAAACTGAAGGAAGAAATCCGCTGATATTTCGGATTTTGAGCTTCGGATGGTTCTTCTACTATGAATATCTTCGAATTTCGCGACGAACTCATTGAAAGCTACAAGAACTTCAGCCGTAGCTTTACCAAAATCTTGTCGGGAGACATTCAGAAGAAGGTAAGCGAGGAGTGCAACGACCGAAAGCGCTACTGGCCCGAGCCATTGTTGCAAATCAATCCTTGCTATCAGTCGCGCAAGACCGTTGCCGAATACGTCAAGGACGGTGTTCTGCATGCTGATTGCTCGAAGATCTTCAGCATCAATGGACAGCCGATTACGCTATTCGTGCATCAGGAGCAGGCGATCAGCATGGCGGCGGCCAACAGGTCCTACGTTGTAACAACGGGTACTGGCTCTGGCAAGTCTTTGTCGTTCTTCATTCCGATCATCGACCGAATCCTGCAGGAAAAGACGGCCCGGCCAGCAGACAAGCCAAGGACGAGAGCGATCATTCTTTATCCAATGAATGCGCTTGCCAACTCGCAGAAGGAAGAGATTGAAAAGTTTCTGAAGAATTACCAGGGGCCGGTTCCGCTCACAGTGGGGCGGTATACA
>CAVJUB010000254.1:0-2745 GCA_963652545.1 Hallella faecis
CATATTGGCCGCGGCAGAAAATAAAGAAGATCTTCCAGGGAATGTCGATACGATAAACAACAATATCGATTACTAAGAAAAAATGAGTGTCTCCAAAGAAACGATGAACCAAGTCCGCGACTTGTTGGGCGAGTTGTTCCTGATTCAAGGCCGGTCCCCTGAATTGGTCAAGGACATGACCGGTCTTTCCGAAGAAAGAATTCAAGAACTGAGCCAGAAGGCAAAGGAGTTTCACGCTTCCATGGCCGCCGAGGCCGAAAACGAGACCAAGGCCAGTGCAAAGGACAAATCCAAATTCAAGTCCAAAAAGCTCTCTCTCGACGGCAACCCGACGGTTTCCGCTTAGCCGCGCTGATTTCCCTTTCGCCCTCGCCGCAACAATCCCTCCGATTTCAACTCTTCGGAGGGTTTTGTTTATGGGGCTCAATTACGATCCCAACGAGTTCGACACGTGGCGACCGAACTACGAAGCGAGCCAAGCGTTCGTCTGCGGGTGCGGCGCCGTTGGCTTTGCGCTCGCCGGCCTCTTCTCGTCCGTGCCCGGCATGATGTATTTCGTGGCGGCCTTCTTCGCCGTCTGGTTCCTGATGGTCTTTCCCGCGGCTCATGCGCGCTGGAAGTCCACGCGGGCGCTGATCGGGGGCGAGGTTCCATGGATTGACTTTCAAAGCGTCATCAAGATCCTCTCCAACCCGGTGCACCGCGGGCAGATGTGGCTCGGGCGCGGGTTCATCTGGACCGCCAAGCACACGCGCCTCATCGCCGAGCTTCTGAAGCGAGACCTCAACGAAACCCAGCGCACCGTGGAAGGCTGGGCGCCGGTGCGAAAGTTCATCCTCGGGCATCTGGCGCTCTGCGTCCTCATGCCGTGGAAGGCGGTGGCCGACTACAAAGAATCCCGAAAGCTCATCTCCGAGCAGATCGGCATGCCCTTCATCCACGGCGTCGGCATCAAGGACGAAGACAAGTTCCAGAAGATGGGCCACGCCGAAGGCCACTACCTCATCTTCGGCACCACGGGCTCTGGGAAGACGCGTTGCTTTGACTCTTTCATCTTTCAGTGCGCCTTCCGGGATGAGGCGGTCTTCATTCTCGACCCCAAGGGCGACAAGGACTTGCGCAACAAGGCCATGTACGCGGCCAAGCTCTTCAACCGTCCGTTTGCGTACTTCCATCCGGCGGATCCCGTCAACTCCATCCGCATCAACCTTCTGGGCAACTGGACGCGCCCCACGGAGCCCGCCTCCCGCATCGCCGGGCTTCTCGCCGCGGACTCCGAATCCGATCCCTTCACCGGGTTTGCGTGGCAGGCCATCAACACGATCTGCCAAGGGCTCGTGTACGCCTACCGCAGTCCGACGCTGAAGAACCTCCGGCACTTCCTTGAAGCCGGCATTGAAGGTTTGGTGATCGAGGCCATGGAGGGGTATTTGAAGCTGAAGCTCGGCGACGCCGAAGGACAGGCCGTCATCAAGCGCCTCTACGCCGCGCAGAAGTCTCAGGCGACGGTCTTGAAGGTGAAGGCCCTCATTCAGTTCTACCGTGACCGTTGCATCGCCGCCGACCAGTTCGAGACGGCCCAGAAGTTTGCCGACAACACGATTGACGGCTTGATCGTGCTCTACGAACACGATGCGGAGCACTTCTCAAAGATGATTACGTCCCTGCTCCCCATCATGTCCATGCTCACGAGCAATCATCTGGGCGAGATGCTGTCGCCTTCGGACGACCTTGTGACGCAGCAACAGCACACGTGGCGCGACACCAAGGACCTCATCGCAAAGAAAACCATCGTGTACGTGGGTCTCGACGTGCTCTCCGACAAGAAGGTAGGCTCGGCCATTGGCTCGCTCTTTCTGGCGGACCTTGCCGCTGTGGCGGGCGCGCGCTACGACTTTGAGACGCCCGACACCCCGGAGAGTCAGGCCAACGACAACACCGCCCCCGCGGATCCGTCCGTCACGGACTTTGAAGCCGAGGAAGAAGAGGAAGAGTACGTCCCCAACGGGCGGCTGGACGCTCTGCGCTATCAGGCCAAGGCGTTTCTGAAGACGCTTGTCGTCGATCCCGCGAAGAAGAAGCCCGATCTTCAGCCCGTCAACGTTTTCGTGGACGAAGCCGCCGAAGTCGTCAACTCGCCCTTCATTCAGATTCTCAACAAGGGCCGCGGCGCCAAGATGCGCCTCTTCGTCGCCACCCAGACCTACGCAGACTTCGTGGCCCGCATGGGCAACAAGTCCAACGCGGATCAGATGATGGCGAACTTGAACAACATCATCTGCCTGCGCTGTCCTGACCCCGACACCCAAGACTTCATCTCCCGGCGCATGTACACCACAAGCGTCAAGAAGCTCACCCGAAGCCAGAGCTCGTCCATCGCGGGCGAAGGACCGATGAACCGCGGCGGCTCCATTTCGGAACGCCTCGACGAGTCCACCGACATCCCCGTCTTCGCGCCGTCCTTGATCGGCATGCTCCCCAACCTTGAGTACGTCGCCATTCTCTCAGGCGGCAACATCATCAAAGGCTGCTACTACATCATCCTCCGAGACAAGTCGGAGTACCGAAAGGGATAGCAAAAAGGGCGCTGAGAAGCCGCCAGTCCGGCGACCATCAGCGCCCTTTCTTTTTGCCCAGCAGGTGCCGGACGCGTCCGCTCAGCGGCAGAGGCCGAATTTCTCGGCGATGCGGCGGACCTCCGCGAGGTCAAGTTTCAACAGCTGAGCTGCCTTGTCGAGGTCTGGA
>CAVJUB010000255.1:0-2739 GCA_963652545.1 Hallella faecis
CAAAAAAGATGCTCCGCCCGTTGGCAGCGTCCTTCCACCCACGCTGGAAGTTTTCTCGACCGCGGCCCGTCTTGTGGTGAGGAAAGCCGCGCTCTATAGCGCTTCACGCTTTCTCGCAACGTCGTCACGGCCCGGTCCAAAGCCGTCATCTCCTGTTGGAAAGCCACAAACCAGTCTTCCGAAGGGGGCACATTGATTTCCGACTCAACGAAGTCATCACTTCCCACGGCTTTCTGAACCCCCATATTGGGCGTGACCTTCAAGCCGCCCGACCACACGGTGATGTTGTTTCGGCACCCTTTCAGCTTTTGCAAGCCGCAGATCACCTGCTGACAAACGCTCTCGTGCGAATCGGCCGCCGTGAGAAAAGCCATGAGCGACGTGAGCTCACGCCACGGCCTGCGTTCGGGCCGACACAAAACACAACTCAGCTTTCCCTTCACTTTCTTGACAAGCATTGAAGGATCGAAGTTCCCCTCTTCACATTTGCGATGCACCACGCCCTCGGATACCAAAACGCCCTCCGGCGTCAGGAGACAGAAGCGAGACATAGGCACCAGACGACCCATGAGCGTGTCCTTCAACCGCCTTGCTACATCGTCATCGGCGTCCTTCGGCATGCACTCCCAAGGCGGTACTCCGAGGCCCCGCGAAATCTGTGTCAGCCCCGCAATGTCTTCGGCCGTGAAGGTATTGAGCCAAACTGTCTCGCGGATGGAGTTGCCCAAAAGAAACGTGTGCAGAGGCCCAGTGTTTTCCATCGCAGCACCACTACAAACCAGCTCATGCTTCTTCGTTCCCTCTACCAGCCTCACCCATTTCGGCACTTTGTACGAAGTCAATGCAAAGCTCATCTGTGTCAAAAGAATCAATGCTTTGCTCCCGTCATCCTCGGGACGGAGCAATTGCGTCTGTGCGAGGAAAGTGTTGTTGCCCGAAGCCACGAAAGGACGGAGCGTTCCCGGCTCGCGCGGTTCGAAGAGCAGTTTTCCCTTCTTGTCCGTCTTCGAGAAAAACTTCGTGAGCGCCGGCATCTGCAGAAACGGACGTTCGCCATAGAGATCAAACTGTTTACGGTGTTCTTCGAGGTAATCAACACACGTTTCCCCGAAATCAGCGAGGTTCTCTCCCATTGCCCGCCACTCAGCCGCATTCTTCGGCGTACCAGCCGCCTGAGAAATCGCCTGCAAAAGCTTCAGCACCGCAATCTTTTCCACTGGTGTGCCGCTCAGGCGGTAGAGACTGCCGTCCTCAAAGAGGCTCTTGAGTGACACGCGTCCCTTACCCACAACGGGAATCCACTTACTGTCAATCAAATTAAAAGAAGTCACGTCCGTTCTCCTTTGTCATTTCTTCATCCTTTTCCCAGCCGAGCTTCGCGCTGTACTGAAAACCCGTTTCCATGTCATTCACCGTCAAAAGACGCCGGACCTCGCCCAGCAAAGCCATATAGAGGTGCTCTCCGTCCTTGCCTGTCCAGAGGACCCGGTCAAAGCCCTGCCGAGCCACTCCGCTCCCAGCGCAAAAGACTTTCGCGTCCTGAGCCGGCACCCGCACCAGACTTTCCGATAAACACCGCGCCAGCTGACGGCGCGCTTCCATCGATCCGCGACGCCACGGCAGCGTCACTGCCGTACCGTCCGAGAGCACCAAAGCGGTTTCTTTCCGTTCAGCATTCGGCTGAAAACGACGCAAGAGCAACACTTCCGCTGTCGGGTGATCCATAAGCCGCGTCTGCGGCATGTCGTCAGTCGTGGTCATGTCAGCGCACGAAGCCGTCGGCGAAGCCAGCTGCAATTGGGCGAGCTGAGCCATCTCCCTCGTGCCGCGAAGATGCAGGGCGCGATTGCCGTTCAGAAGTTCGTCTTCGAGCGTCTTCATCACCCCCGTCTCCTCACGGGAGGCATAAACCGTCGCTAACAGGCGCGGAATGTCCCGCGGGATGACGAGCTGTCGGCAGTCCTTGATGACTTCATGCGTGCGGCAGAGCCAGTAGAGCGAGTACACCCACGCCGATGCCCCGAAGGCTTTTCGCGGGTCTTCCGACACCGCCGCCCGCTCGGGCGCCAATAACCAGACTTCCCGCCGTGCTTCGGCTGGGCGAGGCGTGCCGGCATGTCGCCAAAGGCGCCCCGCGCGCTGCAAAATCATGTCGATGACGGCCATGCGGCTCACAAGGAAGTCCGCATCTATGTCGAGGCTCTGTTCCAGAATCTGCGTGCCCACGAGGATGCGCCCCTGTGCCTTGCGCTCTTTCCACCCGGCCTTTCCGTAGAGTTGCGTCCAGCGATCTTCGATCGCTGCCCGATCCGAAGCCATGAAGCGAGAATGCAAAAGGCCGCACGCCACGTGATCTGGCACACGTGCGGCCAGCGTTCGGTAGATCCGCTGCGCCGTCCTGACATCGTTCTCGACCCAAAGGACCTGCTCACCCCGCTCAGCGCGGGCGATCGCTTCCGCAAGCGCTCGCGTCTCACTCGCCTCGCCTTCAAGGAACGAGACTTCCACGACGGCATCCTCTGGCGGCGGCAAAGCGACTGTGCCGAAGGAGCCGTCCGCCTTCGCAAAGCTCACCTGCGGATAGCCCGCAGAAGGAGCGCAAGTGGCGCCACCCAGCAAGCGTTGACGCGCAGACTCCGTCAAAGTGGCCGAAAGAATGATGACGACGCACTTCAAGGACTTGAGAAGCGAAAGGAGCGCCGCCAACAAACCGTTGGTGTACGCGTCATAGCTGTGCAC
>CAVJUB010000256.1:0-2728 GCA_963652545.1 Hallella faecis
CAAAAACCTCATCAGATTCTGTGAATGTACGGAACTGATTCAAAATTCGCAGTGGTTCGGCATAGGCGAAATTATCGGTGCGGGTAACATCACCAAAGCCTTGTTCAAACATTGACGCAAGGCCGTGTCCAATGTTTGAGATCGCCATGCCGGTTACGCCAACAGCCAGCGGCATATTGTCAATTTTCTCGTATACCTTGTCGTCATAAGCATCTGACACCACGACGGAACATTTTGTTCCAAACAACCCCATATACAAGATCATTGCAATTAGGGCGAAGTGTAGATTTATTACGCGACCACCGCTGATAAGGCATTGAAAGGCGATGACGATGATGCCGATCATGAAGCCGGCAAAGATAAGGGACGTGAAACTGCTGTGGTTGCAGATCATGGCAACCGCATTCAAAATATCAGACAGCAGTTTCCCGTCGCCAACAGAATAAATGTTGAAGATCATGTCTTTCTTAGCCGCCAGTTTGATTATCGGAAGTCTTATTATTGGCGGGCGGCAAAGTCTGGCCTGACGCAACTACCTTAATCTGACTCATGCCAGCCAGAGCCGATCTCAGTTCTTGGTTTAGCTTAGACAACGTTGTATGGTTGGCGGCGTACTTTTGGTAATCCTGAAAGATCTGCGTCTTGACTGCATTCAAATTGGCTAAAACCTCCTTGGTATCAGACGATTCGCTATTTGACAGCGCTTGACGAGCGGCTTTAATGGCTGCTTGCAAATGTTCATCAGCCATGCCTAAAGCCAGTGCTTCCGCCATGTCTTGCGCCTTGCTTCGGGCATAGGATTCACTGTTTTGAGAAATTAGCTGAATCATCGCGAGAGAGCCAGCCGGGAAGTTTTGAGCAATGGACTCTTCGTCTTTTGTCGGCGCATTGTCTTTATTCATCGCGAACTTGGCGATGATGCCCACAGAATCATCTTTGCCCAAAAGATATTCAAGAATCAGAGGGCGCAGACCCTTAAACGTTAAAGTCTTTTTCGTATTGATTGAAGGACAATCATTATCCTTGACCTCAGCGCAGCCATTGATTGTGTGATTGGTGCGGCCTTCGATAATGTCAATGAGTGACAACTGAGAAGGCACCCATTCCATGCCATATTGGTCACTCTTCGTACTATCCCCATCGGCGGCAGGGGGAGGCGTAACAATTACCGTGCCCGTCACAGACTGAATCAGCTCATATTCCTCCTGAGCTGTGCCGACAGTCCCTTGCATCCAATTCACGGAATTGTTGCTTGCCAACTGCTTGTAAATCAGGTTGCCGGTGATTTTTGCTGTTGTACCCGGATCCTTCTGCTGGGTGACTACGTTCGAGGACTTGCTTTCTTCCTGAGAGTAGGCACCGAAAGCGTCAGAGAAGAAGCCGTTGACCGTGGAGGAGAGCTGAGTAGTGGCCGTCTTAATGGCTGTAGAGGCGCCCGATTCGTCCATGAGCCACTTCGCCATCTTGCAGCTGTCGCCCAGAGTCGAGTTAAGTTCCTGAATCTTGGCCTGCAAGGAGTCGATCAACTGTTTGCAAGTCGGACAGGCGACATCCAACGCGAGCTGGAAGGCGTAGCCCTTGGCGTTCGCAGCGACGGCGCGGAGGAGGGCGACGAATTGGTCTGCGTTGATGAACGAGAACGAACCGCCGAAGAGGCTGATGCCGCCGCAACCCGCACTGAAGGACGGGGGCTGAAAGTCCACGAGCCTTGTGCGAACAATCGGACTGCGGACGTAAACCGAGCCGCCGCTTACCACGCCGCGGCGGGCGGTCTCGAAGGCGCCCGGATTGCTCACGTTTGCCATGTCGTTGAAAATGCTGTTCAACTTGTCCTGCAAGCCGGCCTCAGCCGCCGGCATTTGGACGCTCATCAAGCCAACGGCTACCGCTAGCGCGGCGGCCTTTAATTTCCACTGTCTCATGATGTTCACTCACTGTCTGAAAGGGCTTTGGAATCAAGAACACCGCTCGTCTTGGCGCCGTTCAAGAGCGCCAGAAAGTTCTGCGGCGATATGTAGTTGTTGGAGTCGGCGTATTGCCCCGCGGGCTTTTTCGCCAGACTCTGAATGTCCTTCATGTCGGCGTCCGTCCCCCAGAGTTTGGTGGGATCTTCCGTGGACGCTTTGAGGAGCTTCGGAATCTCTACGCTCAGGTCCTGCTGAAGCTCGGGATTCGCAATCGGCTCGGTTTTCTTGTATTCCTCTTCGGTGATCCAGCCCGCGCGACGGGCCACCACCATCAGGCGACGCTCCAATTCGGTCCATGAGACGATGCCTTGGGAGAGGGCGTCAAAGTGGCCTTCCTCATCCACGAGGAAGATAGCTGGCGTTGCGGTGACGCCCAACTGGGCCGCATGGCCCGCGTCCTTGCGGGTGTGCGCGAACTGCCGGCTCTTCAAGACGCCGCCGTCGATGCTGACCGCGAGCACATTGAAGCCGTAGTCATCTTCCATGAAGCCGACGATGGGCGCTTGCGCCTCGCAGTACTGGCAGTCGGAGCGGTAGAAGAAAAAGATGCCTGCCTTCTTGGCTACGGTCTTCAAAACATCGTGCAGACGATAGCCTTGCGCACGGTCGGTGATCTGGGAGCCATAGGTGGACAGCGGCCGGCGGAAGTTCTCGTCGAGGAGCTTGTTGCCCACGGTGACGCGCTGGGCCACGTCCGCGAATTTATTGGACCGATCCACGGCGAAGCGCTGAAGCAGGAAGTACGCCTTGACGTTTTCTTC
>CAVJUB010000257.1:0-2721 GCA_963652545.1 Hallella faecis
GAACAGCACGATCGCGATGCGTCGTCGCTGACAGGTTTTCTTTGGGAGAACGAGAACATGTTTTTCTGCGAATTCAAAATTACTCTCCGCGACGTGACGCCCGCTGTCTGGCGCCACGTCCTCGTGCCGGACACGGTGTCGCTTTTCACCTTTCACCGCGTCATTCAGACGGCGTTCGGGTGGCGCGACTACCACGCCTTCAGCTTCTTTTCTGAAGATCAGAAGCTGGAAGTGGCGATGGGGCCCGACGATTTCGGGCCGGCGCCCGGCGTGGAGCAGAAGATGGCGAGAGACACCACGGTCGCTCAGTTTCTGGCGGATCCCCGCATCGGCAAAAAGGCTCTTTACGTCTATGACTTCGGCGACGACTGGGTTCATGACGTCAAGCTCGTGCGCCGCCGTCGCGTGAAGGCGGAGGAATTTAGCTTTGGGATTTTGGACGGCGAGGGACGCTGTCCCCCGGAAGACATCGGCGGACCCCGCGGCTACCAGCACTTCAAGGACGTGCTCTCTGGCAAAGTGGCGCCCGATCCCGGCATCGATCTGCGGGAATGGTACGGCCTCAAAAAAGGCCAGACCTATGACCCGACGTATTTCTGCGCCTACGACGTGCAGACGCGGCTCTGGAAGCTGCAGCACTATCAGATGGATCCCGTCCGCTGGTAGTTGCTCGCTGCCCTCCCGATTTCTTTGTTTTTTTTCATGAGAAGCTTCATGACGGACGCCGCTCCCCTTTCGCTCTTCATTCCGGAGACGCCGGTCGATCCCGCTCGCCTTGCGGACGAATTTGACCGCCTCGGCCCCCAGCTCGCCCGAAATCTCGCCTGGGTGCACAACACGCTCGTGGAGACGGCCGGGGACGCCGCCGGCCGGCGCCCTGACGTCGTGAAGCGCTTTGCTGCCGCGCACGGGGCAACCGCAGCCGCCGCAGACCGATTCGTTTTGCAGTGGAAGCTGTGCCGGGACGCTCGGGACGGCTTGACGGAGCGCATCGGGGCGTGGCGGCCCCTCGACACGCTGATGCTGGGCGCCGCAGCGCCGCAGCTCGCGGGGGCTTTGAACGCCGCGAAGGCCGACGGCCTCAAGGCGGTCCTTTCGTTTCTGATCGGCATGACGGCCGAAGGCTGCGGCATTCGCGACGCGCAGGATCTCGCGATGTTTTTGGACGTGGCGCCGGCGATTCGCACGCCGCATGCGATGGCGGCGGCCTTGACCGCGTTGATCGGGCTGGGGCGAGTGAGCGTCGAATCGGAGGCGGCCGGCTGGGCGCCGGGCGCGGAAGAGGCGGAGCCTTCGGTCCCCGAAGTCAGTCCAGCGGCGCCGACGGCGGGGCAGATGGAGCTGGCGCTCTCTGACAAAGCGGAGGAGGCCCCGGCGCCCGTCAAGCCGACCGCTATCGCCGTTCCGCCCGCTCCGTCAAGCGACGAGGCGCAGCGCGCGGCGGAGGACGAAGACGAAGAGGCGGATGAGGACGAGGAAGCGTCCGACGAATTTGACCACGAGCCGATTGTCTGGGGCTTTGATGATGAGCGGCTCTCACAGACGCTTTCAGAGGAGCCGATCACGCTCGAATCGATTCGCAAGCCGCTGATCCGTCTCGGGAAGAAGACGAAGCGCCTTTACGCCTGGGTGCACAACCAGCTCGTCGCTGCCATCGGCCGGCAAATGGACGGCTTCAGTCCGCAAGAGCTGGCGTCGTATCTGCGCGTTGTGGATGCGCAGCCTCAGACCGTAGAGCGGGCCGTTCGGCAGTGGAAGGAAGTGCTGAACCTGCGAGACGCGCTGGAGCCCATGGCCCGCAGCCTGAATCCGTCGTCCGAGGAAGCCCGGCGCGGGATGCTGGAAGCCTTCCGCCGTTCGACGGAAGAAATGAAGCCGCTCGTTCGTCTCCTGCAATTCCTCTTGGAGCTCTTCACCTTCTTGTGTCACCGAAAGAACGTGCACGATCTGCTTTGCCGGGAGCTCGAAGACGCTCCCGAAGGCATCAAGATCGCCTGCCGCTGCGTGTTGCTTGCCATGGGCGGCGAAGCGCTGCTGCGGGAGACTGAGAAGGACGAAGCGGAGGAGGAAGACGAGGACGAGGAGGAAGACGAGGACGAAGCGGAGGAGGAAGCGGCGTCTGACGAAGAAGCGCCGCCTGACGAAACGTCGGTCATAACGCCGGAGGAGCTGTGCGACGAATGGCCGGAAGATGAGAAAGAATTCAAGCAATGGCGTCTTGAGGAGCTTAAAAAGGCGAATCGATGGGTTGAACGCTGCCTTCCCAGCCTTTCCGACGAGCAGCTGCTGCTCTTCGTGTTTGCGATGGAGGCTTTGTGTGAAGTGTGGAAATGGCTGCTGGAGCGTGACTCGGTTTTTGCTCGCGTCTGCCGTGAGGTCGACAGTGATGAATCAACCTGCTGCCTGGCGGGGGTGGTGGTGATGGCTTTGCTCACGGCCACCGCGGCTTATGTGAAAAAGAACCAGGTGTTTGAGAGAAAACAAAAGCACCCCCTTTCAACGAATGCGTCGCTCGCTGAAGCGCAGGCGCTTCAAGCGGCCTGCGACTTTCAGAAGGCTTTCGCAAAATTGAACGAGCTGGATGTCAAGGCCTGCCAGCGGTGCATGAAAGCCATCAACCTTGTTCGCCAGGCAATTGGGCGGCTGACCGACAAACAGCGCCGCGCTGCTCAGGCAGCCATCAGGGCGCCGTTCGCTCGCGACCACTTTGACGGCTATCTG
>CAVJUB010000258.1:0-2708 GCA_963652545.1 Hallella faecis
CGAAGTTCAAGGACTACCTGGCGGGCAAGACGGTGGAGTTCCATGGGCGCACCTATCCGGCGCTCTACACGCCGAGCAATGACACGCTGATCAATGTCTTCGGGATCACTAGCGACGAGCAGAGGCAGCTCAAGACGATCATCGACAGCTCGGAACACCGGCGCCGTCAGATGGAGGTCATCCGCAATGCGGGGGTAGCGCCTCGGTTTGAATACGAGGACCGAGCGGAGCAACGCGCCCTACAAGTGCAATTGTTGTGCAACAAAGGGTGGTCTATGCGGCAGATTGCTTCGGAATTAGCACTTAGCAAGTCGCAAGTTCAACGGTATTTGAAAGTTAGCGATTAAGGTGAGAACACTTAACTTACAGATGGCTAACAAAGTGTCCCATGTGCGTTCTTTAACTAATGTGGCGAAGCCTGTCCCCGTAGGGGCAACGCCGCGGGCGTTTTTCCGCGGCGGAGTAGCTTCGAGGAATTTGAAAAATTCGAGTAGCGGCAAGCCCGCAGGGCGCGCAGTCGCGTAGCGACGGAGTGGGGGGCGTTATTTGCGGTACCTGAATCTGAGTAGTGCGGGGGATACGGGGATTTTTGAACTACCAAGAATGTGGGATGTGAAAGTGCGTTCTTTAACTAAACAATGATGATGGTTTGACCCCATGCCCAAGCGATACACCGATGAGCAACTGGCGGCTCTGCGCGCCATGCCGCTGGAGCAGGCGCTCCGCCAGCTGGAGCTCTACTTCACGAAGGATCCGGACTACAAGCCGCGGAAAGACCTTTCCGCGGCGCGTCTGAACGTCTCCGTCGGCGGCCGAGTCTTTGAGATTCTCGTGACCGGCATCCGCTGGTACGACACGCGGGCGAAAAAGGGCGGCGGTGGTGCCATCGATCTCGCGATGCACCTCCTTGATCTGGACTTCCGGGGGGCGGTAAAGAAGCTGCTGGCGGCGTCCTGACCGCCTCAGTGCTGCTTTTTCTGCTTGGCCAGCGTCCGGCGAGAGGCGGCTTCTTCCTCCTGGATTCGCTTTGAGAATTCTTCTTTCACCGCCTTGGGCACTTTATCGTTGCCCAGGATGTAGCAATACCCCGCCTGCAAGCCGTCGCACTTGGCCTTCAGTTCGTTCGCACGCTGAGTGGCTTCGTAGGCGGCGGAGTTGGCCTTTTTGCGCTGAAGCTGTGCGCTGTCTCGATGCTCGCGGGCCGTCGTCTGCCCTTTGCGGTAGTGCCGGCAGGTCCAGATCGGCGTAATGAGCAGACACGCGAACACGATGACATCGACGACGAGGCGCATCCCGGCCGACATGGCGGCGAGTCGCGGGAAGAACTTCAGCAGCGAGTCCAGCGGTGACTCTGGCGTTGTCGGTATGGTTCCCGTGACGATGGCGTAAGCGATGACGGCTGCGCCGAGCACGAGGCAGATGAGAATCGTGGCGGCTGTCAGCGGGCGGAAGATCATCTGAAAGAGGTCATTGGTCGTCCAGCGTTTGATGAGGAGCAGGACGATCAGGAGGAGGTTCGCGAACAGCAGCGAGGTGGTGAACGTGGAGAGGCTGAAGTCCAGGATGGTCCAGAGGGTCATGGCGTTGCGCATTTAGTGTTGCAAAGGGGCATTTATAGCTTATGCGCAACTCCCGACGCCAATGGGGTCAAGCGGTCGTGGAATACCGAGCACGTGCCGCCTGCGGCGGCGCGCGCGGAGGATATGCCGCGAAAGCCGCTTGACGCCGTACGTGCCGGATAGCCTTTAGTCAGGCGGAAGAGTCCAAGCGAAGCGCCAGACGCTTCCGCTTGACGTCCCCTCATCCGGCGAGCCTGGGGCCGTTCGTTTTCAAAGCGGCCAACCGCTTCTTGCCATGGTTCCACCGGTTGAAAGTACTTCGCAAAGTGACTCGGTGCCTGTCAGCCGTGAATGCGTCGGCAGGCGATCCATGGGAACGCCATTAAGAAAGATGAGAACATCTACAACAAGGTGAGTAACTTACCAGTATTGCTTGTACTTGTTCGCCCGCGGTCCCTTGGTGGGGGCGCTGGGGGTGAAGGTTTTCTCCGGCAGCGGCTGACGCGACTTGGCGGCATGCAGTTCTTTGGCGATGTATTCCCAGACGGACTGGTTGTTTTGGAAAAAGATCTTTGAGGCAATATCTTTGATCAGACCGCGTTCTTGTCGCGCAGCAATGAGCGCGTTCTTCTGCTGATCCAGTGTCTTTTGGACGGATTCAGCGGGAGGCAAATTTTTCAGTTCCTCCAAAGCCGCTTGAAATTTGCTGGTCTGCAGGTTGTTTAATTTGTAGAGTTCATCAACGATGTACTTTGAATGACTGCGTGAACAATTTATCTGGCTTTTTTCAAATTGTTCCAAGAGGTAGCTTCCATATTTGTATTTTTCGAGTTCGGCTTTCATTCTCTTGGTGTAAACATTGTTTTCGTCAAGTTCGTTTTTCAATGAGTCGTAGTCCATTGCTTTTTGATTGACGAAGTCGTACTCGCCGATGAAGAAATACAAGCCGCTGCAGCCAATAAAACTTCCAAAGAACATGCCGAAAGCAAAGTTGAAATTGAATAAATCGGCGTAATATGGGAAGAAATATCTCGGTACAGAATAAAAACAGGCCATGGCAATGAGGGTTGCAATGATGGTTCCGTATAAGTATCTCATCTCAAATAAGTCTCCGTAATTTCCGGACGGAAATGTCCCAGTTCCTGAGAA
>CAVJUB010000259.1:0-2707 GCA_963652545.1 Hallella faecis
CGGGTGAGGGACGTCACCGGGCTGTACCAGTCGTGGCCCAGCTCCTTGCCGTACTCCCAGAGCTGCTCCACGGTCTTCTTCTGCTGGTCGATCTTGAAGATGACGGCGCGCGAATACTTCATGTCGGGCAGGGGCGGCTGCTCCAGCCCGCGGCCGTCGCCGTTGTCAAACGCGGTGACGTACACGAAGCGCTTGTCGCTCTTTTCGTCGATGCGGAAGGCGGTGTGCTGCGTCCAGGTCCAGTCAAAGTCGGTGTTTTCGCACTTGCCCTGTTCGCATTTGAGCTTCTTGCCGTTCTTGTCCACGGGCGTGAGGACCTTGTCCTTCCACGCGTCCTTCCAGCCGTCGGGCGCGCCCAGAATCCACTTCACCTTCTTGTCGCGGCCGATCTTGATGATGGCGGACTGATGACGCGAGCTGATGATGATCGAATCATCCGTCGGGTCATAGTCCACGGAGTTGACGTGCGCCCAGTTGCGGCCGATCCCGACGCCCGTGATGTCGCCGAAGTGGTCCGTCTTGTCCATTTCCGCGAGGTCCTTGGCGGACATCGTCTTTCCGGACTGCGAGGCGTCAAGGTTGAGGCACACCGCGCCCTGGTCCAGCGACTTGATCACGATGTCGCGGTACGGATCGAGAATTTCCCAGAGGCGGAAGTCGTCCACGACGCGCCCGTCCTGATCGACTTCGATGATGACGTCGCGCACGGTGCGCACGTTCTTGCCGTCGGGGCGCTTCACGTCGTTGGCGGCGACGCGCAGGAGGTAGTGGCCGTTCTGCGCCTGGTCAAAGGAGTGCGAGAAGTCCTCGTAGCCCGCGGGGAGGCGGCGGTTGAAGACTTCGCGGCCCATGATGTCGTACTTCACGTAGCGCTGGCCGTAGCCCCAGGTGAGGGCGCCGTCCTTTCCTTGCTGAAAGCCCATCATCACGCCGCCGTGGTAGACGGACTCCATGTCGTAGATGGAGTCCACGTTCATGTACCAGCGCACGGCGCCGCTCGCGTCAATGATGGCGTTCTGCGGATAGAAGCACCACTCCAAGGCGCCGCCCGACGGATTGTTCCAGATCACGCGGCTCCCCTTCGGCGGCGAAACGAGGAGGTTGTTGACGAGGTAGAGGCGGTCCTTGAACTTCGGATCGACCTTCACGACCGAGGTGTCGAACATGGTGGACTTCATCGACACGGTGCCGTTCACCTCGGTGTAGACGGGCGGCGCGTAGATCTTGTAGCTTTCCGAGATGTTCTTCTTTTCGCCCGTGAGCGCAATCCGGGTGTAGGACACTTCGACCGTGTTCACGTAGTCGGGGTAGAGCCCGAAGACCGGGATGCCGCCGTGGGTGAGGACTTCGGATTGGTCGACTTTGTAGGCGATGTCGCTGCCGTTTTCCTTCGGCACGATGTGCACCTTGACGTTTTCCAGCCGATAGCCGCCGCTGCGGATGATGGCGGTGAGGGGCGCGATGCGGTAGGGATTCGTGATGATTTCGCCGATCTGGCCTTGCTTGGCGTACTTCACGGCGGGGCCGGACGAACCGCCGGCGGCGAGCGCGGCGCTGCCGGCGAACGTCAGGGCGGCAATGACGGCGGCGGCCGCCGTGGTGCGGATGAAAGACATTCTTCACTCCTTGGTTGTTTTTGAGGACGGCAGCGGCCGGGAAAGGCCGTCCGTCCGAGTTGTCGTACGGAGCCAGTCTAGGTTTCCGCCTCTTTTTCCGAAATTCCGACTATCATCCATTCGACCTACGTCTTTTGGATTTTGGAGCTTCAGAAAATGAAAACCGTCCCTTCGCAGCCCCTGCTGAAGCTCTTTGCGCTTCTCATCGAAGAAGAGAACCTCGGCCGCGCCGCCGTGCGCCTGCAGATTCCTTCCTCGACGGCGAGCCGGCATCTTTCGGAACTGCGCGAATTCTTTGATGATCCGCTCTTCACGCGCTCGGGCGACCGGCTCGTGCCCACCCACAAGGCGCAGGACCTCTTGCCCAAGGTGCTCGCTGTGCTGGCAAGCTACGAGTCGCTTGCGGACCACGGCACGTTTGACCTGGACACCGTGGAGCGCCGGGTGCGGATCGGCTGCGCAGACAATGCGGTGATTGCGTTCTGCCGCCATTTGGTGGCGGAGACCTTTGAGAAGGCGCCGCACATTGCCTACGACTTCTGCCCGCTGCAGCAGGATCGGCTGCAACAGCTGAGAACGGGCGTGCTCGACTTCGTCATTTCGCCCATGACTGAGGTGGAGCCGGGCTTTCATTCGCTGACGCTCGGCATCAACGACTACGTTCTCGTCTGCGGGCGGGGGCATCCGATTCTGAAGGCGCTGGAAGCGCACCGCACAGGGGTGCCGGACGACGAGGTGATCAAGTACGGATTTGTTGATTTTGTCTTTCAGTTTGATCACGTCACGGAGGCGGGGTCCTTGCGCGAGTCGGCTTTTCCGACCTGGGCGGCGGCGCCCACCGTGGCGCGCACCGGGTTCTTCCTGCCGGTGCTTTCCTTTTTGAACGAGGCGCCGCTTCTCGCGATTCTTCCGCGCCGCACGGCGATCTTCATGACGGCCTCGGGGCAGCTCGCGATTGTGCCGACGGCGGCGAAGAGCAACGTCCATCCGGCGCTTTTGATCTGGCACGACCGCATTCATCGCGATCCCGTCATGCAGTGGGTGCGCAGCATGATCTTCACGAGCGCGAAGCGCTGAGCGAAAAAAATCCC
>CAVJUB010000260.1:0-2692 GCA_963652545.1 Hallella faecis
GTCGGCGGCAGTTGGTGTCGTGGTGCCACTGACAGTCGTAGCAGGAGGGCTGGCAACAGCGGTTGTGCCGCCGTCGGCAGCGGCAGCGGCAGTGGAGGCGTCGGCGGCAGTTGGTGTCGTGGTGCCACTGACAGTCGCGGCAGGAGAGCTGGCAGCAGCGGTTGTGCCGCCGTCGGCAGCGGCAGTGGAGGCGGCGGCAGTTGGTGCCGTGGAGACACTGACAGTCGCGGCAGACGGGGCGGCGGCAGCGGCTGTCCCGCCGTCTGCAACGATAGCGGAGGCGTTGGCGACAGCTGGTGCCGTAGCGTCACTGACAGTAGTGGCGGCAGTACCGGTGGCAGTTCCCGTGGTGACGCCGCCGTCGGCAGTTCCCACCGCGGTAGCAACAGCTGCCTCCAGTTGCTCCTTCATGTAGGTTGGGGACAACAATTTCGCCACGTTTTCAGGGTCGTCAAATAGCCCCTCCAATCCCAGCAACCTCACCAAGACTCGATCTTTCTTTGAGACGTTCAGCAGTCGAAGAGTGCCGTTGGCATCTCGGCTCATCATGATGTGTTGGAGCTCACTGAAGATCTCACTGATGGTAAAAAGCTCCGACAGTTTGGAGGGAGTGTCCTTTCGCCGCACAGCAAGGTCCGACGGTACATCCGTCTTCAGCATGATCGCCCGCAAGGACGTCAGCAGCGTGATGCCGATGAAGACAACGAAAAGCAATGCTTCCAGAGCTTGAGTTGATTGGACACGCGTGGTTTGAAGAAGATGCCCAAACATCAGCTTGAAAAGGACTTCCACTTCGTTTCTTTGTTCATATTTATCAAGCACCTTTTCAAGAGGCTCATCAACGTTGCCTACCATGGAGAAGAATCCAAACAAGTGACTGTCCTCGTTAACCAAGGTCTGGTCTCTGAGCAAGGGTTTCCCAGGTTTTGGGTTTTTGAAGTAGCCAAGCAAACGCTTGTCTTCACTGGTCATCTTGTCTTCTAGCCAATGTTTCTCCACAAGATCAAGGGCGTCCATGAAGCTGTCCGATTCTTCGCATTCTCTACTGGGGTTGCGGAATGTATATGAAGTGAACTTTGCTGAAACTCCATCCCTTTTAGCTTCATAGACTTCCTTGACGCCATAGCAACCACGGTGCCGAATAAGGCCAGATGCTTCGTAAAAATCACAATTTCGATCTGTTATGACTTTATGAATCCTAGAGCTATTTGTTTTTGCGCCAACCAAGAACTTATAGCCGTCTTGATTCAATCTCAAAAGCTCAGCTTCGGCAAAATAGCCTCGATCCATCACAATGGTCGCATCAGTACCCTTCAAGCCGCAATCATTCCAGATGGCGCGAAAGTCGCTCATGGTCGCCATGTCGTTGACGTTACCAGCAAACACTCGATATCCCAGAGGATAACCCTCAGAGGCATTGACAAGCATCGAGAAATTGATTTGAGAATCGAAAGTCCCGTCCTTCTTTTTTCCAACAGCAGCCATCCCAATCTGCTCGGAATTGCAGTCAATGCGCGTCCCGTCAAGAGCTAGAAGGGCTCCCGACTTCAGATGGCTGATGCGAGCCTCAGTTATTTTTGTTGATAGATCTAGATTTTTGCCTATCCTTTCAAAGAATTCTGATGCCCGTGGAGAAGAAAGGCATCCTTTCCCAATGAACTGTTGAATACCGGATTCGGCGGCGGCAAGGTACGTGGGCTTGGCTGTCACTGCCGAAAAGACCCCAAGATTTACCACGTGGATGACGTCATCAATGCTATTCAATACGTATCGGAAAATATCCTCGATTATCCTTGTCCGATAAAGAAGTGCAATGGCTACGGCGGTGAGGCCGACGCAGCGGCCGCCGTCAACTGGCAAGGAGAAGTCGTGATACTTCTCCCGCTCGGCGCGCTGCTTAGCTTCCGCCTCTTCACGAAGCTTCTGTTCTTCTTGAGCTTCCGCTTCAGTACGTGCCCGGCGCTCAGGATCCTTCCAACGCCGCGGGTCTCGGTGTTGCCGCACAGGATGGCACGTAAGGTAGAAGTAGTTGGGGACGAACTTCTTATTCTCGACTGTCCCTATGTAGTCGCGCTCTTGCTTGATCTTCCCATCGGCCGCTCGAAAGCAGTAGTTGAAGAACGCATACTCCACCTCTCGAATTTTCTGAACTCGCGCCCCTTCGGGCAGGCCTTCTATTTCACAATTTTCGCTGGCGGACATTTCCCTACTCCTTGTCTGGAAATACTTCCTTAGAAGTATGTATACAGTATACAGCTATTTGGGTAAAAAATCAAGCCCGCCGATTGAAATTTCCCCTACTTTTCAATCAGGTCGGACTCAAAGAGGGGCTGTTATACAACCGCCGCCCGAGATTTTGGGTGGAGTGAACGTCCCAGTCAAAAGGCCTGATCCTTTACTTCCAGATCCGGCCTGCCGTGAAGGCGACTACCGCTACGATGCCGACAACGACCCAACCGTCACCAGAAAGGTTCAGGTTGAAAATCAGGTCGCGGCCAACAATCAGTGGCATAATCGCCCGACACGAGGAAAGCATGTCCAGTAACATTCTTTGGTCCTCGCCAAATGACGAAGCCCAGTGCTGCCAACACTGGGCTTTGTCGTTTCTAATCCCGGCTCCCGAAGGGAGCCGGGGCCTTCGGCCGGGCTTTTTCGCAAATTCCAGCGCCTCCTTGACCGTCAAAATCTCTCT
>CAVJUB010000261.1:0-2670 GCA_963652545.1 Hallella faecis
GCTCGAGCGTCTGCACGACCTGGTCGTTCTCCACCGACAGGGTGTAGCCCGTCTTGCCCGATTCTTTCACGGGCGTAATGCCGTGCTTCATGAGCACCGACATCATGGCGTTGGCCTGATTCTCGGTGAGCCCCTGGTACACCTCGGACTTGCAGCCTGCCAGAAGCAGAACTGCCGCGCTCGCCGCAATGAGAAGCGGGCGGCGCAGGCCGGAACTAGAAAGGGCGTTCATCATGATGGCAGTGAAACACGAAAGATCAGGACTTCGACTTCAGCGTCTGCTCAAGCTGCGACGTGGCCTGATCCTGAATATTGGAAAAGAACTTGGTGGTGAAATGGCTCATGTTCACATGGAACTGAACCTGAAGGAGCTCCATGGGCGAGGGGAGCGACTGCTGAGCCGCGTCCGCTGGCTGCGCCGCATCGGCAGCGAGGTCCGAAGAGCCAGTGCGTTGAACAGACTCGCGCTCGGCGCGCCAGCCGGCTTCGGAAACCGCCCCGGCGGGACGATTTTCGGGAGAGGGCTGGGCCTCCGCGGGACGCTCCAGGAGCTCGCGAAAGCGGTCAGCCAGATCCTGCGGCACGGGCGAGCGATCACCGGTGCCGACCAACTGGCTGCCCTCCGACGTCTGCGAAGTCTCAAAGGCTTCCGCTAGACGCCGGGCGCTGTCCGCGAGCTGCGTGAGTTCCATGGCTCAAGCCTCAGAGCGTCTCAAGCAGGTTCTGCGCAAGACGTCCCGCAGCGCCTTCGGCGGGAACGCGGGAGAGCACTTCGCGTGCGGCGTCATTGTTGCCGGCGCACTTTTCGGTGAGGCCCAGGTAGACGAGGGCGTCCGCATCATCGGGGTGTTCGGCGAGAACGCCCTCGAGAATCGCTTTCGCTTCGTCGCAGGCGCCCACGACCGTGTAGCTCAGCGCGCGGCTGATCTTCGTCGGGACGTGATCCGGGCGGCACGCGAGAATGCCGTCATAGATCTGGCGCGCGAGCGCCACTTCGCCCTTGTTGACCCCGGCGTTGGCGACGTCGAGAAGACGCTTTACTTCTGCATCGGTAAGCATGATCTTCCTTTCAGCAAAATCAAGCGGAGCGCTGCGCGAGCTGCTTGGCTTCGTCGGTCAAGGACTTCGTCACCGTGGAAGCGGTTTCAAGCAGCGTGTTGTAGGTGTTGATCTGAAACTGCATTTTCAGCATCTGCTGGTCGCTGATGTTGCCGTCTTCCTTGATGGCGGCCATGGCGTCGCGGACTTCATTGCCCTTGTTGTTGATCTGTTCGGCGACGTAGTTGAAGATCTCGTTGATGTTGAAGCCGTTGTTGCCGTTGACATTGGTTGTCATGACATTCACCTTTTAAAAAATGTGGGACAGAATTTCCTGAGCCGCGTCCGCGGCCGCCTTGGCGGCGCGGGCCGCCTTCATGTCCTCAGGGGTAAGCCCCGCGTCCATGGCGCGGCGAAGGCGAGCCGTAATGTCGGCGACTTCGTCGCGCACCTGCTTCTGATCGGCCGCAATGCCGGATTCCAGGGCATCGGTCGTCGAGATGAATTCACTCATTTGTTGATCCTCAGGGGATAGACGACTCGCTTGCCGTTTTTAGTCAAGACAAGCTTGTCATATTGTACTGTTTCCAAAACGAAGCCGCCCGGCAGGCGGCCGCCTGCAAAGACTTTTTCGCCCGTGGAAAGTGTTACAAACTTCAAGGCGCCGCCCGAGACGCCGGAGACCCGGAAGGAGGGCTTCATGGGGTCGGCGGACGGATTGGGCGACGAGGCGATTTTCTTTTCGCGCACCGCGGCGTTCTGGTCGGCTTCGTTCACGACGTCGATCTTGAGCGGCACGGGGGAGGCGCGGTTTACGGCGTCAAGCGCCTTGTCCAGCTTCACCTTGCGATCCGGCGTCAAGGTCGTCACGAGCTTCACGCGCCCCGGAAGGTAGTCAAGCTTCGCGCCCACGACGCCCGCGTCGTAGAAGGCCTTCGCAAAGATCCGCGCCACGTCGTCCTTGTAAAGGATGCGGCGCTTCACCGTGACGTCGTCCGCGGCCGGCAGATCCTTCATGACGGAGAGAAAGGCCTGCTCTTCGGTGACGTTCGTCATCATGTAGGCGGCGACGTTCACCGTCTTCTGCTTAGGGCTCTCTGGCGACGTCGTCAGCGTCACCTCGGGCCAGAAGTCAATCGTGTTGAAGGCGGACTTCACGGGTTCCGTGTAGTCGCTGTCCACCGTGACGTCCAGAACGGCCGGCGCTTCCAGAAGGCGCGCGAGGGCCACCAGCCGTCCGCGCTCTTCGTCGTTTTTAACTGCCCCAGTGAGCCGCAACGACCCCGAAGGATCGGCCCTCACGATGACGTTGGCAAAACCGGCGCTCTTCACGTGGCGGGCCGTTTCCTTCAAAACCGCGGCGGCGCGCTCTTCAGCGCTCCCTTCATTGCGATGCGTCCAGCCCCACCAGCCAGCGACGCCGGCGGAAAGGAGGATGACGGCGGCTACGGCAGCAGCGACGGCTTTGGCAGAACTCTTTTTCTCTGCGGGCTTCTCGGGCTCGGCTTCCTTCGGAAACTGTGGGGCAGACGTTTCTGTTGCCTCCGCTTCGGCTTCCGGCTCTTCCGCAGGCGCTTCCGGTTCGGGCTCCGGCGCGGGCGCCGGGGCGGCGAAGCCCTTCAAGGCCGCCTG
>CAVJUB010000262.1:0-2652 GCA_963652545.1 Hallella faecis
GGGATCGAACCGCTGACCTCTTGCATGCCATGCAAGCGCTCTCCCAGCTGAGCTAAACCCCCGTCAAGGAAGGCGGCATTATGAAGAAGTTTCCCTTGAAAAGCAAATCATTCCGCTAAAAATCAACGATTTCGATATTTCATCGTTGATTTTTAACGAAAATCCATGCGCTTCCGACCCGATTTTCCCTCAAAATCGTCGCAATTCGTTGGCATAATGGCTTTTTTCCTTCTTTCCGAGTCCCGTCATGGCCGTCCGACTTCCCGCTCCCGCCTTTGAAAAGAAAATCGTCGCCTTTTCCGACCTGAAGGCACGCGCCGCCGCGCTGCCTCACCCCGTCGTGATGACGAACGGCGTCTTTGACATCCTGCACCGCGGCCATGTGACCTACCTCGCGCAGGCCCGCGCGCTGGGCGCAAGCCTCATCGTCGCCGTGAACAGCGACGCCTCCGTGAAGCTGCTTGGCAAGGGCGACGACCGCCCCATCAACGCCGAAGCCGACCGCGCCGCGGTGCTCGCGGCCTTGGAAGCCGTCGATCTCGTCGTGGTGTTCACGGACAAGGTGCCTTTGAAAGTCATTGACGAAGCCCGCCCCGACATTTATGTGAAGGGCGGCGACTACCGCGTGGAGGACCTGCCGGAAGCCAAGCTCGTTTCCACCTGGGGCGCCAAGACCGTCACCGTGGAATTCGAGCACCAGCGCTCCACCACGGCGCTTCTGAAAAAAGTTCGGGGTGCCTGAGCTTCCCCCAGACACCCCGTGAAGCGGACGGCCCCGGCCGTCCGTTTTGCACTCGATCCTCAGATCTTGTAGCCCGCCAGACGCGCGTAGTGCACGGTGGCCGACAGGAAGCCCTGCTTGCTGCCGCAGTCAAAGCGCTGGCCTTCAAAGCGGTGGGCGTACGTCGTGCCGGCGCCGAGATTGGCGGCGATGGCGTCCGTCAGCTGAATCTCGCCCCCCACGCCGCGGCGGCCGTGGCGGATCATTTCAAAGATCTCGGGCTCCAGCACATAGCGGCCGATCACGGCCATGTCCGACGGCGCGTCCGCGGGATCGGGCTTTTCCACGATCTGGCGCACGACGGACGTCGCCGCCTGCGGATCGTCCACGCCCACGATGCCGTACTTGTTCGTGTCCTCGTGGCGCACGTCCTGCACCGCGAGCACGCTGCCGCCGCCCTGATGCGCGCGGGCTTCGATGAGCTGCCCCAGGGCCGGCGTCTGAGAATAAACGAGGTCGTCAGCGAGAATGACGCCGAACGGTTCGTCCCCCACCACAGGCGCGGCGCAAAGGACGGCGTGTCCCAGCCCCAGCGGCTGCGGCTGGCGAATGAAGATGAAGTTGACGCCCGCCGGCGTCACGGAATGCACGATGTCCAGAAGCGCCGTCTTCCCCTTCTTCGCGAGGTCGTCTTCAAGCTCCGGGCTCTTGTCGAAGTGGTCTTCAATCGCGCGCTTGTAGCGGCCCGTGATGAAGATCATGTCGGTCACGCCCGCGGCGGCCGCTTCTTCCACAGCGTACTGAATGAGGGGCTTGTCCACCACCGGCAGCATTTCCTTGGGCATTGCCTTCGTCGCAGGCAGGAAGCGCGTGCCGAGGCCGGCCACGGGGAATACAACTTTGCGTACGGGTTTCATCTCGAACTTTCTTGAATCAAAGGACTGCCGACGGGCAGAGAACGACGGATTTTAACGCAGAGGGCCTACCTGTTCCCTCCAGCCACAGGCACAATGGACATATAGCTCTGACCATCGTTTTTCGTATTTTCAATGGTAACATCCACTGTTTTTTCAGAGAAACTTTCGCGTTGAAGACTCTTCACAGAGCCATCCCTGTTGAATTGAATGTTCGCTACGATCTTCGTAGCCTTCACTTTTTGCCCTGTGCCAGCAACAGCTTCCGCTTTCTCCTTGTCAACCACCAGCAATGTCAGCTCCGCTGACACCCTGTACCGCTCGTTTTTCTCGCCTCTCCACTGATCTTTCCACTTCACATTTTCGTGGGTCAAGCGCCAAATAACCTGCTCCGTCACATAGTGAGCATCTACCAGCGCTTGATTCACAATCGCCGTCATAGAGTCATACTTGCCGTACTCGTGCGCGTTCTCATCTGAATTGTAGTTTCCCCTAGCAGCTGACTGAATCGCCGAGCGATCCCCAGGGTCAACATTAAAGAACTTTTCAATTGACGACACCTTTCCCGCATCCGCCTGATCATCAAAATAGATTTCTGTCAGGTATGCCATCAGCTTTTTGGCATTGTCAACCTTGATGATGACCTCGTCGGGGTCTTGCTGAGGACCTGGACCTGGCTCCGGCTCCGGGGGAGTAGGATCACACTTCCCCATCTCCGTGCCATCGTCCCCGTGAGTGGAGCACTTTACACAGAACACATAGCCGTTCTCAAAATCCTCCGCGCCACCGTCGTTGTCAGACACCTCGTACGTTCCGCCAGACGGACAAAGCGACTCTCTAGCCGTTGCTTTCAGATCCTCCAACACCTGGCTCTCTGCGCCTGCCGCACTGGGAAAAATCTCCGAACGCCGGTCGGAATCCGCCACGGCAAGCGCCCAGCGGTTCTGCAGCTCATCAATGACCAGCGAACGGTGGTAGGCGCACTTGATTCTGTTGGCCTCCTCCTGCATGTCGAAG
>CAVJUB010000263.1:0-2609 GCA_963652545.1 Hallella faecis
ACAAAAAATGAATATTATTTATTTTATCACTTAAATAGCTTAATTGTTTAAGCAGGGGGTTATTATGAGCAAAGTTGGTCATATCGTATCTAACGCATCCCCGAGTCGCCATGTCGCGCAAAACGGATGCTCCATCATCCGCATCAAAAAGGGCGCAAAGCACACCGCATTGGCCATCGCCACGGCCGCCGCACTGGCTTTTTTCAATAACGCAACCTGCTGCGCCGCCGACATAGCCCAAGTCACCGAACCTGGCAATTATGATTTCCAAGGAACACATTTCGGTGACTATTTTATTTTTTTAAGCTACCCTAAGACCGACACAATCATCAACATAAATTCAAACACAAACGATACGCTTACCATTGAGTACAATAGCGAAAATAAAGGTGCCCGTAATTTTATTATTTGCAGCCAGGCCTATGAATTAAATCATAACTACCGTACCACAGCCACTCTCAAAGGAAAATTAAATCTTAATCTTGTATCACCGACTTACGCTCTTGCCTCAGTCATCGAACTTAGCTGGCCTTATCAAACCATGACGTTTAATGATGATGTGTCTATCTCACTAAACATGGCCTACACCACAAAAAATATTTTGAGTGGAGGGGGTTATGCCGCAACGAGCCGCGGAGGAACAATAAATTTCGAAAAAAATTTGACAATCTCGTCCATCGTTTCCTCACAAAGCACAGATCCGGTAGATGGCAGTCGCTTCATCATTTGCGGTCTTCTTCCTGGAAAAGAAGGCACTATTAACGTCGGCGGCAATATAGTTATAAACCGCATTTCATCTTCAGGACGAAATGTTAAATCCCTTGGACTTTTTACTGAAGACAATGGCTCAATACTTGCGAAAGGGGATGTCGCAATCAAAAATATTTCCACCTCCGGAAAATCTGGAGAGTCTTACGGACTCCGCACTGACGAATCCGGCGGTTCAATTGTCATCAAAGGTAATACTACAATCGACAACATTTCTGCCTCTGGCGACAATTCCTACGCTGCCGGCATCAGAGCCGACAGCGGCTCTATTACCTTGGAAAAAGGAACCGTCATCACCAACATTTCAGCTGAGGATGCTTATGCCGTAGCTGCTTACAACGGCTCCAACGTGTCGCTCAACGCTTCAGGCAACACAGAAGCTCAAGTTAAGATCGATAATGATCTCATCGCCGACGGCGCTAAAACAGAAATTTCAGCCAACTTCCTATCGGCTGATTCCTCTTTCTCCGGCCTCACCCGCTGGAATGACAAAGAAGACACCGCTGGCACGATCAACTTGACCTTCAAGAACGGCGCCACGTGGACTGTCCCATCAGACAACACGCTCCATGGCACTCTCACGCTGGACAACGGTCTTATTGCGCTCGGCGGCACCACCGCGAGCATGACGCGCTCCTCCAACGCTGAAGCCGTAACGCTCACAGTTGACAAGCTGTCCGGATCGAACGGCATCTTTGAGATGCGCGTGAACAAGCCTCTGGAATTGACCGATCAGCTGATCATCCGCCAGGGCACCGGTGCGCATCGGCTCCGTTTGGCCTCCACCGGCACGGAAGCGACCAAACAGTCGCTCACTCAGTTGGTTCAGCGAAACAAAGGGGATGCGACCTTCTCGCTGGAGGGCGGACAAGTTGAAATGGGCGTCTACCGCTACAACCTTGCTTCCGAAACGAATAAGGACGGCGCTCAAATTTGGAAGCTCGTGCAAGCAGAAGAAAGCGCTCCCGACAATCCCACGCCGACACCAGCGTACTCCGCTTCGGCCAAAGCCGTGCTGGCGCTAGCCAGTCTCGGCGCTCAGACGACCCAGCATCTCAACAGCCTCTCCGACTTGAGAAAGCGTCTGGGCGATGTTCGCCACGACGACGGCACCGGCCTGTGGGTGCAAGTCGCCGGCCAGAAGGATCGCCTGACAGGCTTTGCCGGACAAGGCTTCCGGCAGAAGTCCTATCGCTTCAATCTCGGCGCGGATCAAAAAATCGGCGACTGGATTCTTGGCGCGAACTTCAAGTACGTAGACAGCAATCAGAAGCTGAACGGCACGACTCACGGAACGGGGGATTCGCATTCCGAAGGCTTCAACCTTTACGCCACGTACGTTGCTCCCAGCGGCCTCTATGCTGACTTTGTGCTGAGCGCCGACAAGAATCACCAGCACATCTCAACGGCCATGATTGACGGAACTGCCGTGAAGGGCAGCTACCGCAACACCGGTTACGGCGCCTCCGCCGAAGTCGGCTACACGTGGACGGCGAACGACGCCTGGGGACTTTTCATTGAACCGCAGGCGGAGCTCTCCTACTACAAGGCGAACGGAAAGAACTTTGCGCTCTCCAACGGCATGACCGTTTCTCAAGGCGACTACGACAGTCTGACCGGACGTCTCGGCGCCGTGATGGGCAAGACGTTCAAGGACGCCTCCGGCGAATCCATCGGCAACGCCGCCGTCCGCGCCGGTTGGAAGGGCGACCTCTCCAGCGACAACAACGTGACGGTGAACGGCCTGCGTTTTTCGGATCGTTTGTTGAAAGACCGCGTCTACTACGGCTTTGACGCCGACCTCCGACTGAGCAAGAACCTTCGCTTCTTCGGCTACGTTG
>CAVJUB010000264.1:0-2595 GCA_963652545.1 Hallella faecis
GTGTATTACCCGCTGTCGGTTCTCATGATGGCAGGGATTCGGGAGATCCTCATTATTTCGACGCCCAGTGATCTCCCAAATTTTGAGCGCTTGCTGGGGGATGGTTCCCAATTGGGGCTTTCTCTGTCCTATGCTGAGCAGCCGAGTCCCGACGGATTGGCGCAAGCTTTCATCATTGGAGAAAAATTCATCAATGGCGACTGCTGTGCGCTGGTGTTGGGGGACAATATTTTTTATGGCAACGGTCTGGGCGCCAAGTTGCGCGAGGCTGTTGCGCGAGCGCAGCAGGGCTCTGGTGCTACGGTGTTTGGCTACTATGTGAAGGACCCCGAACGCTTTGGCGTGGTGGAATTTGATGATAATTTCAATGCAGTGTCCATTGAGGAAAAGCCGAAAGATCCCAAGTCAAATTACGCCGTTACGGGTCTTTATTTTTACGACAGCAAGGTATGTGATCTGGCGACGCAGGTGACGCCGTCAGCTCGCGGCGAATTGGAAATCACGACACTCAATGAGATGTACCTCAAAGCGGGGCAGTTGAGCGTTGAGATTCTTGGTCGTGGTTATGCATGGCTGGATACTGGGACAATGGAGTCTCTTTTTGAAGCAGGCAACTTTGTTCGTACAGTGGAAGTAGCTCAGGGACTGTCGGTGTCAGTCATTGAGGAGATTGCCTATGAAAATGGCTGGATTTCCAAAGAAGAGTTGCTAAGGGCGGCAGAGCGCTATGGAAAGAGTTCCTATGGCGAACACTTAAGAAAAGTGGCGCAGCACCGCATCTATGTAAGGAAGTGACGCATGCGGATTTTGGTGACGGGAGCAGGCGGTCAGCTTGGGTCGGAGATCCTGCGTTGTTTGAAGGATGGTTATTCAGTTTTGGGAGAGTTGTCCTCGGACTATGAGCAGTCGGTTGTGTCGGGCATCAGGCATGACGAACTGGACATTGGTGACCCCAACGCTCTGACTCAGTGGTTTGCTCAGCGCGAACCGTTCGATCTCGTAATCAACTGCGCCGCTATGACCAATGTGGACGGTTGCGAGAAGGAAGAAGCCAGAGCGTATCACGTCAATGCGCTGGGGCCGGAGGCTTTGGCAAGGACGGTTCAGGCGACTGGCGGCAAGTTGGTGCATGTCTCAACTGATTATGTGTTTTCTGGTGTCTCTGAAAAACCTTATCAGGAAGAAGATGCTGTATGTCCCGTGAGCGCCTATGGGCGGAGCAAGTGGGCGGGAGAGGTCTTGGTTCGAGCTGCCTGTCATCGAACATTCATAGTTCGCACTGCCTGGCTTTATGGTGCAGTTGGGAAAAATTTTGTCAAAACCATGTTGCGGTTGGCGCGAAACAACGGAGTTATTCGTGTTGTCAATGACCAGATTGGGTGCCCGACATGTGCTGCGGACCTTGCTTATGCCATTCTTCGCCTGGCTGCGACGGAGTCTTACGGCACCTACCATGGCACGAATCTAGGCGCATGTTCCTGGTTTGATTTTGCGTCTCGAGTTATGGATTTAATGAAGGTTGACTGTGAACGTTGCGGCATTACGTCAACTGAGTATAAATCGATGTTTCCTGAAAGCGCGGAGCGGCCGGCGTATTCCTGTCTTTCAAGTGAAAAACTGCAGAAGGCGACAGGCATGAAGATGAGATCATGGGAGGAAGCGCTCAAGCATTTTCTGGAAATGAATGATTTATGAAGATTCTCATCGTTGCCCATGTTTTTTATCCAGAAGTTTGGCCAGAGCTTAGGCGTTGCATTGATGTCATTCGAGCAACGGCCGACTGTTGTCGATTGGTTGTGACGCATTCTGCAGATCGAAGTGAGATGGAGTCACTGATTCGACAGGGGGGATTCGATGCAGAGCTTAGGCAGACTGGGAAGTTTGGTTATGACATCGCTCCTTTTCTACAAGTGATTGATTCTGTGGATCTGGGGGAATATGACTATGTCGTCAAGCTGCATACCAAGCGAACGTTGGGGCAGTCGGTGAAGTTGCCCTTGAAAAACGTTGCGGGGGACGAGTGGCGCCGTATGCTTCTTGAATTTTGTCATACTGAAGAAAACTGGCAGTCATCCCTTGACATGATGAGACGACCGAGGGTTGGCATGGTGGCGGATGCGCGGGTCATATTCTCAATGGCAGATGATCCAGCGCACTTTCCTCGACAGGGAGTGGATGCAGCTGCCCGGCAGGCAGGTCTTCCCCGACGGGAAAACTGTGATTTTGTTGGCGGTTCCATGTTCGTGGTGAAAGCTGCGCTATTGAAACCGATGCAAAACAAATTTAGCCCCAATCAGTTTGTCTCACCGAATGATCATTCGTTGAGTTTTGCGCACGCAGTTGAACGGCTTTTTGGGTATGTCGTGGAAGCTCAGGGGGAGACGATCGCAGACTTCAAAGGGCGAGGTGCTGGATTTCGTTATCTCTGTCGATTAAAGAAGTTTCTTTACAGCGATTATTTTTCAGAAAAACATCATTTTGTGCATATTTTTGGCATGCGTGTCCTGTGTTTGAAGCGTATTAATAAGGGCAAGAAGAATGTATAAGCATTTGTTAGTGACCGGCGGAGCCGGTTTTATCGGATCGAATTTTGTG
>CAVJUB010000265.1:0-2591 GCA_963652545.1 Hallella faecis
CGCTCACGAACTATCAGGAGTCGATCAGCAACAAGACGCAGACCCTGATGGTCTACCTGCAGGACTTCATCAGCCAGTACAACTCGTACCTGCAGGGCGCCAATTCCGCGATCTCCAACGCGACCCAGGTGCTCACGAGCATCGCGCGCGGCCAGTAAGCCCGAAGCGCAGAGAGGGCGTCCTTCGAGGACGCCCCTCAACGCCCAAGCGGGCGGCAGGAAACTCAGTCCTGCCGCCCGCTTGGCGTTTGGGAAAGAACAAACTCAGGCCGGATGCTTCGGCGTCTTCCCGAAGAGGATTTCGATGT
This sequence comes from Hallella faecis, assembly GCA_963652545.1. Taxonomy (GTDB): domain Bacteria; phylum Pseudomonadota; class Gammaproteobacteria; order Burkholderiales; family Burkholderiaceae_F; genus Duodenibacillus. The sequence goes on from CAVJUB010000265.1 coordinate 308, forward strand.
GGTTCTGGCCGTTTTCGTAGGTGTAGTACTGCTTTTCCGACACCTGCTTGATGAGGTAGATGCCCAAGCCGCCCACGGGGCGGTTGTCAACGTCAAGCGTCAAATCCGGCGTCGCCGCCTCTTCGAAGGGATTGAAGGGCTTCCCCCAGTCGGAGACGCGAAAGCGAAGCTTTTCTTCGCCCGCCACCGTAATGGGATCGAGGCTCACCGTGGCGCGGCCTTCGTTGCCCTTGGGGTAGGCGTAGCTGAAGACGTTCACGAGGAGTTCTTCGGCGACAAGAATCACGTTGCTCGTCTGCGCCGCGAAGGCGGGCGGCATGGCTTTCAAAAGGTAGTTGCGCGCCTCGTTGAGGCTTGACATCGTCGCCGGTACGTTGATGGTCGGCATGGCAGGCTCCTTTAGGAAGAGGCTGCGAGCGCCGCGGCGACGTCAGGGTAGAGGGCGAGAATGGCGCTGAAGCCGGAGAGCTTGAACATGTCGGCGACCATCGACTGCATGCCGCAGAAGGCGATGGCGACGCCTTTGGCCTTGGCGGTCTTCGCGAGCATCAGCACGCCGCGCAGGCCCGCGGAGCTGATGTAGTCCACGCCCGAGAGGTCCACCACCACCTTCGCGGCGCCTTCTTCAAGGCGCGCCTTCCATTCGGTGTCAAAGTCCGGGGTCGTGACGGCGTCAAGGCTCCCCGTGAGCTTGATGACCGAGGCGCCGTTCTGCTTTTCCGTAAGGATGTCCATGATGTCTTTGGGTAGTCAATGAGGGCGGGAGCCTGAGCTATTGGTAGCTCAGCATGAGGCCCTGGGAAATCTTGAGCCAGCCGTCGAGCGTCACGAAAAGCAGCAGCTTGAACGGCAGTGAAATCGTCGTGGGCGACACCATCATCATGCCCATCGCCAGGAGGATGTTGGAGATGATGAGGTCGATCGCGACAAAGGCGAGGTAAAGCACGAAGCCGATCTGAAAGGCCTTCGTGAGCTCCGTGATCGTGAAGGAGGGGATGAGCACCGACCACATGTCCTTCTTCACGGAATTGCGCATCTTTTCGGGCCAGATGCGCTGCGCGGTGGCGACGAACATCTGGGAGACGCGGTCATCGGTGTTTTTCACCAGGAACTTCTTCAGCGGGGGCGAGATGCGCTCGGCGTACTCCGGCAGCTGCGTGATGGTCGTGGGAGCGCCCTTCGCGTTGGCGACCTGGTTGATGAGATCCATCGTGTCGGAGGCGACGGGCGCCATGATGAAGAGCGAGAGGATCATCGCCAGGCCGTTGATCACCATCTGCGGCGGAATCTGCTGCACGCCCAGTGCGTTTCGCACGAGCATGAGAACGACGACGATCTTCACGTAGGAAGTCGCCATCATGAGAAAGATCGGCAGGAGCGCTAAGCCCGCGGACGCGACGATGAGCCAGACGGGATCAAAAGGCATGACGCCGCTCCGCTCAGGCGTGAACGCTGTCGGTGAGCTGCACGCCCACGGCGCCGTTCACGTCCACAAGGCGCCCGTGGGCGACGGGGCGGCCGTTGGCGAGCACCGTCACGGGCGCCGCGGGATCGGCCGTGAGCGTGAAGACGTAGCCCGGCTGGAGATTCTGCAGATCCGCCACGGTGAGCGTGCGCTCCTCGAGCTGGAAGGTGAGGCGGACATTGATCGATTCGTTTTCAGACATGGCGTCAGGATTCTCCATCGGAGCAAGCGGCGCGAGAAGCGTGGCTTCCCGGCCGGAGAGCGAAGCTTGGGCCTCAAGCGCCGTGCCGGCGCTCAAGAGGCGGATGATAAGGCTTTCCTCGCGGGGAAGCCATTGATCGGGGAGAAGCACGTCGCCTTCCACAAGGGCCGTTGCTTCTTCCTTGGTGAGCGTGAGATCCGCGCCGTCAAAGGAGAGCGTCACCGGCACGTTGCCGATGAGGTCCGCAAGGAACCCGCGGTCGTGGCGGGCGAGCGGCGCGAGAAGGGACGAAAGCTCTTCGGCGGCGCCGTGCTGCGCCGGATGCAGCCCCGCGTTGAGAATGAGGGGCGTGCCGTCCGGAAGTTCCCCCGTAAGCTGAAAGCCTGCGGCGGCGGGCGTCACGGGACGAGCGGCGAACGTGACGTTGGAAAAAGTCACCGAGGTGACGATGGCCTTCGCGAGCGACGCAAGCACCGGACGCACGAGCGTCTCAGCCAATGCTTCCCGCAATTCCAGCGGCAGCTCCGAGGGCTCGACGCCGGCGGCCGCGGCGTCTTGAAAGAAGGGATGCAGCTTCAGGCAGTCTTCGGTGTCGAGCGACACCTGCCAGTTCACGC
>CAVJUB010000266.1:0-2585 GCA_963652545.1 Hallella faecis
CGCGGGCGAGCTCTGATTCCCGCCTTGCTGAAGCCGGCCGCTGCGCCGGCTTTTTTGTCATACTTTTATAGCATCAATGTTCGGTTAGTTTTTGTTGATATATATAGATTTTTCAGTATGTGCATTTTTTGCACATACTGAATTCTTTTTACATATCAACAAATTAAAGCTATTTATTTAGTATAGCGGTTATTTGTCGCTTTTTATTGATTTATCATCAACGGACTTGATACCTTCAGCACTAGCCATCAGACGATCAAAATCACTTTGATACTTCCGATCCTGAATGATACGGTACTTCTCAAATTCACTTTCGGCAAATGCTTTTGCAATAGTAGCCGTCACTTTTCCCTTGTCCTGAAGTATCTCCGCATCATTGAACTTCAGAAATGCATCTAACTTTGAGGCCCAATCTGCCATCGTCATAGGAATATGCCGCCTTGCTTGACGTGTCGCATAGTCAAGATACATGGTTACAATTTCATTGAGCTCCTGCATCTCTTCGTGATACAAATAATTCTTGGCAACTGACACATCTGACTTCACAATTTTGCCCTCTGGCGCTTTGCGCCATGAAGTCAATCCCATGTTCAGTTTGGTGTGATCCGCGCGAGCCACAATGACCTCAGCCGCGGTATGTCCATGAACTGCATAGTGCATTTTGTTCTGAACTGTCGCAAAGAAGTCTTTTGTTATTTTGCTATCTACTCTATAATCTGCTGATGTAGCATAAATGTCAGTTATTTTTTGATAAAAACGACGTTCGCTAGCACGGATTTCCTGAATTTCAGAAATCAGGTGATCAAAATATTCTTCATCAAATATTTGCCCATTGATAAGACGATTCTTATCCAACACATACCCCTGCCTGGCGAAAGCCTCCAGCACCTTCGTCGCCCATTGCCGGAACTGTGTTGCCCGCGAAGAATTGACCCTATACCCCACCGCCAGAATAGCCTTCATCGAGTAAAACTTCGCCTGATATGTTTTACCGTCATCAGCTGTTTGTGAAAGTTTTTTACAGACTTCTTCCTCTGTCTGCTCCCCTGTTTCAAAAATGTTCTTTAGATGTCTGGTAACAGAACTTCGATCAACATCGAACAATTCCGCAATAGCTTTTTGCGTTAACCATACATCGTTGTCCTGTACACGAACTTCTACCCCCTCTGTTTTCGCATCCTTTGTAAAAATCAAATAATCAATAGAGCTATTTCTAATTTGATCACAGTTTTCCATTTTGTCACCGATGTATTTTTTATATGCAAAACTCAAATCACTTGAAATATCTGACGCCTAAAATTTGCGCAAACAAAGTCTTCAAGCAGATCTTATTTTACTAAAATAAAGTCAAGTCGCTACTACCCTGGTCCAATCAAATGTCCATCAGTCCCTCCCTGCTGAAACACCTCATTCTGGAGAACCAGCAAGCCGTCTTGCAAAAGCCAGTGACGCCGCGCCCGCTCCGCCTCGACGCCAGCGCCTCCTACCTTTTCACCGGAGCCCGCGGCGTCGGCAAAAGCTATGCCGTTTGCGGCGAGCTGCAGCAGCTTCTGGCCTCCCGCAGCATCGAGCCGCAAGACCTCCTCTGCGTGAACTTCGCCGACGACCGTCTCGCCGGCTTCGACGTCACGGACTTTGACAGGCTGCTCGCGGCGTACCACGAGCTCTTCGGCTCCGCGCGCAAGCCGCTGCTCTTTCTGGATGAGCCGCAAACCATCCCTGGCTGGGAGAAGTTCGCCCGGCGTCTGGCCGACACCGGCCACCGAACTCTTCTCGTCGCCGGCGCCACCCCAGAATTCAGCACAGCCATCCATACGACGCTCGGCGCCCGCTATCTGATGCGCGAAATCGGCCCGTGCTCCTTTCGCGAGTTTCTGCGATTCCATGCGATCGACGTCACGCCGCTCACGATCCATTCGCCAGAAGCCCGCGACATCCGCCGGCTCTTTGACGACTACCTTGCCTGGGGCGGCCTCCCCGCCGTCTTCGCCCTGCAGGAAAAACGCGAATGGCTTCGGGAGCTTCGGCGCCGGCAGCTTACCGACGTAGTCCGAGAACTCAATCTTCGCTCCACGGAGGCGTTCACCTGCTTCATCCGTCTTCTGGCGAAAAACGTGACGCACCCCGTCCCGGTGACCGAGCTTCTGCAACAGCTGCAGGCCGGCGGTGTGACAGCCTCCAAGAATTCTCTCGTCCTCTGGCTTGCCGCCTTGAAGCGCCACCGCTTCATCGAAAGCCTCGCCAACGGCCGCTCCGAAGCGCCGCAGCGCGTGACGCTGCAAAAGCACTATTTCTGCGACAACGGACTGCTGAACTGCTTTCTCAGCGATCCGCTGCCTCAGCTCTTTGAAAACGCCGCCGCCATGGCGCTCCTGCGCCGCAGCAGCGATCACCAAGTCTTCTACTGGCGCCGCCGTCACGCGGTGGACTTCTGGCTTCCCGACGAAGGGCTCGCCGTACAGACGGCGCCGTCCCTTGCCGACCCGCGGCAGGTGCGGGAGAAGGTCCAGGGCTTCGCGCACCTCGCGGGAGAAATGCCGGTCAAGCGTTGCGTTCTTCTCACAATGGATGACGAGAAGCCGCTG
>CAVJUB010000267.1:0-2530 GCA_963652545.1 Hallella faecis
CGGTTCATCGCGCGAATCCGCCGCGTCGCCTCATGGCCGTCCATCTCGGGCATCATGATGTCCATCAGCACGACGTCAAAAGTGAAGGGGGCGCTCTTTTCAAACGCCGCCACCGCCTCGCGGCCGTTGCGGGCGTCGACAATCTCGGCGCCCGCCTCTTCGAGCAGGTATCGGGCGATCTCCAGATTGAGATCGTTGTCCTCCACCAAGAGAATTCTGAAGCCTTGAATCGACGCCGGCGCGGCATCCGCTTCCGGCGCCTTGTCCGATGCGCGGCGATCAATTTCGACGGGGAGCACGATGTCAAACGTCGTGCCTTCGCCTTTGACGCTCTCCACGCGAATCGCGCCGCCCATTTTGTCCACGATGCTCTTGGCGATCGCCATGCCGAGCCCCGAGCCGCCGTACTGCGACCGCACGGAGAGATCTTCCTGAGTGAAGGGCTCAAAAAGCCGCGCCTGAAATTCCTTCGTCATGCCGACGCCAGTGTCGCGGCAGGTGAATTCCAGCCGGACATGCGTCTCATCCGCGGGCGTGACGCGCAGGCTGCACCAGATCTTGCCGTTTTCCTTGTTGTACTTCACGGCATTCGCGAGCACGTTCATGAGAACCCGCTTCAAGTGCACGGGACTGCCGACGAGGCGCGTCACCGGCAGATCGAAGTCCTCAATGACCTCAATGCCGCGGCTCTCCGCCTGCCGCCGAATGACGTCGCAGCTGCTGCGGACCGTTTCGCGCAGGTCAAAAGGCACGTGCTCAAACACGAGTTCGCCCGACTCAAGCTTCCCCATGTCGAGGACTTCGTTCACAAGCTCCAGAAGCACGCGGGCCGCATCGCGAGCTTTGTCGCGGCACGCCGCCTGCTTTTCCTTGTCGTCAGCGTTCTGCTCGGCGATTTCGATCATGCCGAGAATGCCGTTCAAGGGCGTGCGGATGTCATGGCTCATTCGCAGCAGGAAGCTGCTCTTCGCCCGATTCGCCTTCTCCGCTTCCACGCGCAGCCGCTTGTTCTCCATCTCATCGTCAATGCACTTGGAGAGCGCCAGTCCGTGCACAACCCGTTCGGAGCACTCAATGCAGACCGTCTTCGACTCGATCCAATGGATCCTGCCGTCGTCGCCATTTTGCCGATGCCGCACCGTGATCTCTTTTTCGCCGCGCCGGAACGCAGCGACCGCCGCCTCCCGACGGAAGGCGTCAAAGAAGATCCGCGCCTCCTTTTCGTCCGGAATCGTTGAGGCGCCGACGCGGATAAGCTCGTCAATGGAACCCGACCGTGCCGCGGTCTTGTTCAAGAAGTTGTCGTACTCGATCATCTGGTAGCGATTGCCCAAGTAGTCGAGGTCGATCGCGAGCGGATACTCGACGCCCATCGCCGACGCATAGAGCTGCACTTGACGGCGCAGCTGCTGTTCGTTCGCCATCGCCGCCATGTCGCGCACCATCCGCTCGCGGGCGCCTTCGTTCACAAGACGCCGGTGTCGAATCACGAAAAAGACGACGAGCGAAAGGAGCAGAAGGCAGACGAGCGACGGAATCACCTTTTTGGCGACGCTCGCATAGTCAAACCAGCCGGCCGCCGGCGCAATCTCGAGCCGCCAGCGGCTGTCGCCCGCTTCAAACTCAAAGGCGAGCGGATCCTGAGGCAGGGCCGCCGTTCGGTAAACCTCGCTGAAGCTCGCATCCACGGGCGACGCCTGCTTCAGCAATCGGCAGTCGTAGCCAAATTCCGCCAGCGACGCCACGGAGGCCGCGAAGACCTCCGGCACGCGGATGATGACGATCGAAAATCCCCAGAACTCCCGCGCGCCGTTCTTCTTCAGAAAAATCGGATTGCGGATGGCGATGCCCCGGCCGCCCTGAGCCAAATCGAACGGTCCCTGCATGATGATGACGTCATGGTCGCGGGCGTAGCCCAAATCAAAGGGGCCCTGCATGATGATGACGTCATGGTCGCGGGCGTAGCGCGACGTGACGCCGCGGGCGTCCTTGCGATGAATGAGGTCCATGAGTCCCGCCTCGTTGCCTTTGGCCGGATAGATCTCCGTCACCACGCCGCCGGGCGCGATCTGAATGCTCTGCACATACTCCGTCATCATGCTTTCGGCGATGTCGGAAAAGACGGTCAGCTTTCCGCCGCTCGCCACCACCGCCTGTTCTACGGCGTTCGTGATGGTGATGCCTTTTTCTATGTCCGCCGCGAGGTACCCCGTGTAAACCTTGCCGTTCAGCTCCGTGAGCACCTTCGCGTCCTGCAGGCCGCCCAGCGCCACGGTTCTCGTCATGAGCCCGATGAGCACGAGTCCCAGAAAGAGAATGAGTCCGGGAACGATCAGATCACTTTGGTGCGGTTTCTTCATCGCGCCTCCTTATCTTGCCGCGCGGCTTTCCGCCACGCACCGGGCGATCGTCCGGATGACGAGCCGCGTGTCGAGGGGCTTGGCGAGATGCTCGGTCATGCCGGCCGCCCGGGCAGCCATCCGATCCTCTGCAAAAGCGTTGGCCGTCATGGCGATGACGGGCACAAGGG
>CAVJUB010000268.1:0-2497 GCA_963652545.1 Hallella faecis
GATGCGAAAGGGGCGCCCTTCGGCGGCAAGCCGCGCCGAGGCGGCGCTGACGGCGTCGGGACTCACAGACGCTTGCGCCGTCGTCGCAGCGAAGGCAAAAAGAAGCGAGAGGAGTCGGCGCCGCAACATGGCGTCACCCGGCGAGCAGCTCGCTCAGGCGGCCGGATTCAACCTGCGAGAGCACCTGCAGCAATTCGTCGGTGTTGTGCACCCGAAGCTTGCCGTAGACCGTGTTGCGGTAGTTCTGCACGGTTTTGGCGGTGAGACCGAGCCGTTCGGCGACGGCGCTGTTCACCAGTCCCTCGCGCAAGAGGCGGGTGACGGCTTTCTCCCGTGCGGAGAATCGCGAGATCACGTCAATGAGCGTGGCTTTGTCAAGTCCGCCCAGACGGCGGGCGCGGCTCAGCTGCACGGCGTTTTCCACGGCTTCAAAGAGGTCGTCGGAGTTGACGGGCTTTTGAAGAAAGTCGGCGGCGCCCATCTTGAGCGTTTTCACGGCGGAGTCCACGTCGGCGTGGCCCGTGAGGATGATGATCGGAAGGTCGATGCCGCGGGCCTTCATCTCGGCCTGCAATTCGATTCCCGACATGCCAGGCATGCGGATGTCGAGAATGAGACAGCCCGGCAGGCTCGGGCGGTCGGCCTTGAGAAAGGCGACAGGATCCTGATAGGCGGCAACGGTCCAGCCTTTCGCTTCCAGAACGAAAGCGAGGCCTTCGAGAAAATCGGCGTCGTCATCCACGAGCCGAACAAGCGCTTCTTCCGCTGCCGCGCCGGTCATCGGATCATTTGCCTCCGTGGCACTCATCACAACGCTTGAAATTGTACTGATGATGGCACTGGTAGCAGGCTTCGACGTTCGCGGGCTCGCGGTTCGGATCCTTCTTCGGAGGCATCGCGTGCGGCGTGTGGCACATCGTGCACTCCCAGATCTGATCCATGCCGCCTTTGCCGTTGTGCGGAATGTAGGTGTGCGGATTCACGGGATGCGGATCGGCTTCGACCTGCACGTTCTTGGCCTTGAGCTTGTCAAACGGGCCGTGGCAGCCGAGGCACTGCTCCTTGGTCATCGTGGCGGCGCCGGCCGTGGCGGCGACGATCGCGGCCGAGATTGCGAAGGCCGCAGCGGTGAAAAACTTCATGACGGGGTCTCCAGTCGAGGGGTGAAAGGACGGCGGCCGGGAAAACAATGGAGAGCTAAAACCCGGTCGCCGTCCGAAGGCAGATCAGGCGTCAGACGCGCTTCTGCTTGGAGGCGTGCTCGCCCGCCCAGCGGCCCGGCATGATGCCGCGCGGCATGCCGTTGCCGACATAGAGGCCGCCGCAGCTTTCGCCCGCGGCGTAGAGGCCGTCGATCACCTTGCCGGTGATGTCAAGCACCTGCGCGTTGTCGTTGATGGAAAGGCCGCCCGGGCAGTTGTGCAGGAACACCACGAGGCGCACGGCGTAGAACGGGCCGTTCTCAATCTTCGTCTTGAGGAGCGCTTCGGGCTTGCCGAACTCGTCGTCCTTCTTTGCGTCCACGAAGCCGTTGTAGCGCTTCACCTGAGCGGGCAGCTCGGGCTGGTTCGTGATCTTCGCGAGCTCTTCGAGCGTGTCCGCCTTGAAGGCGTAGCCGGGCTGGCACACGTCCTTGGCGATGGACCAGTGGTTCTTCTTCGCGGTCTTTTCGTCAAAGATCGTCCACATGATGAGGTCGGGCTGCGTGAGCGCCACGTCGTAGAACGTGAAGCCGCCCAGATCCTTCTTGTCCTCTTCCTTCACGAAGCGCTTGCCTTCCTTGTTCGTGAAGATCACGTCGGCCCAGCGCGGACCCTTCACGCCGATGCCGGGATGGCCGTAGGAGGAGCCTTTCGGGAAGCCGTAGGTGCTCGTGCCGAACATGCGACGCATGTAGGGCGTGTCTTCGCCGTGGCCCGCTTCAAACATGGCGCCGGCCTTGAGGCCCGCGATGATTGCGGAGCCGTCGGCTTCGTAGTGCGGGAAGCCCGTCGCCGGAATGGCCGGATTGGCGTAGCGCGGATCGACGTAGCGGCGCATCGGCACGTTGCTCTTGAAGTTGCCGCCGGCGATCACGACGCCCTGGCGGGCGCGCACGTTGATCACCTTCTTGCCGGCTTCCACGCGCACGCCGATCACGCGGCCCTGGGCGTTCTTGTAGACGTCCGTGACCTTGTGCTCCATCAAAATCTGAACGCCCTTCTTTTCGCAGTAGTCCTTCAAGGGCATCATCACGCCGCGGCCGCCCATGAAGCCGCCGGAAGGCTGGGGCTTGCGGTTGCCGTCGCCCGGATCGTCCGTGTAGACGTGCAGATAGAACTCATGGTGCTGACTGTCGAACTTGCCGGGGGCGGTCGCAGACGGCAGGAACTTCACGCCGTGGGCTTCGAGCCATTCCTGCGTCGGGCCGCAGTATTCGGAGTACTTCTTCACGAGCGCGGGCACGTTGCGCTTGTATTCGGGATTCTGCGGATCGGTGAGGTGAGCGTAGAGACGC
>CAVJUB010000269.1:0-2464 GCA_963652545.1 Hallella faecis
CCCGAGTTTTGGAGTTTTGAGCCTAAAAAATTGGCGCAACGCCAATAGCCGCAAGGGTTGCGGCGGTTTTTAATTTTTTTGGCTCATAGGCGTGCTAGATCGTTACCAGCCGCACGGCAGGGATAGCATCCTCCGCGCAGCTGAATCGTGTGCGCAAAGCCGACCCCAGCTCGTGCAAAGAGCTGACCGTTGGAATCTCCGTCAAGCCACAAGCGTTCATGATGGTCGGTACGTAAGAAGTTACGATCTTCCCTTCCATGATTTGTTGTACGATACTTTCCGTTGCTTCGCGCTCGCGCCCCTTGCGAACGTTAGCCTGAACGCCAGCATTCATGAATGTGACCTGATCGGCAGGCTTCATGGCCAGAACGGTCGCGGACTTAAGAGTGGTACAAATATCTTTTATGCTCAGCGGCGTCTTTGCCAGCTCCAGTCTCCTTTGCAAAAGGCGAATCAGCAGCAGCGCGATGAAACAGACCGTGATGTGTCCTCGAATGTGATCGGATGTCCTTACGAACATCGGTCGAAGCCCGAGATTGCTCTTCATCACGCGGAAGCAGTCCTCAATGCGATTGAGCCTTGGGTATTGCGCTGCGACGTCTCTTCCACTGAGCATGCGCACCTTATCCTTTGTGACAGGCTTCTCTGGTTCCTTGACCTCCGTTGTCTCCGCAACGGCCTTGTCAGCGTCTTCCTCAGCCTCGTTCAGCCTTTTGGATGTTGCGGGGGAATCTTCGTACACCACCGCGGCAAAGCCGCAGAAACGGCGCTTCTTTTTTACCACTTCCTCATCCACGCCAAGCACCGCGCAGTCTGCGTCGCCGTCCGTCTTGGCAAGAGCGGCCCAGCCGCTCTTGCGGGGACCGATCTTTGCGCCGTCGGCGGCCTTCTGCTTCACGATGTCGATCATGGCGTCAAGGATTCGGTTGTCACGGTTCTTGCGCTTCTCGTTGAACGTCAGCAACAGCATGCAGTCGACCGCCATGCCGTTGGGGCCGGTCTTTGTCCAGTTGGGAATGACTTGATACTTTCCACTCTCGGGGTCCTCTGGATTGAAGTCCGTATACCTCGACATATCAAGCATCTTTTCAGTCAGTTCTGACCCGAGATTTGTTACTTTTTGTGCTACAAGGAATCCAAGGCCGAGGTCCTGCAACATTTCGAGGTTCTTGACGGAATTCAGACCACGATCAGCCACGATCACAGCATCTTCAATGTTGTACTTATCCTTCAGCTTCTTGATGGTCGGCTTCATTGTCTTGAATTCTGAAGCGTTGCCTGAATAAACTTCAAAATCCATTGGATTTGCATACTTGTCGATGACGAGTGCAATAGATACCAGTGGTAGATCCGTGCGGTGTTCCTTGGACGGGCCGCGCATGCGGAGGTATTGCAAGCGATCGTTTGCGTCCTCCTCCCAGAACGAAGCCGGCAACTTCTCAGGAATCACCAAGCCATCGTCATCAAAACACTCCTCCTTCAAAGTTCCTTCCGCTTTCATGCGCTCGGCGGCGGCCTGAATACGCTCTCCGAAGTCCGTCTGCTGATAGTCCTTCTCTTCATCTGTCAGAGGAGTTTCGAAATACACATTTGTGACATCATAAAAAACCATGGTGGCCCGATTTTCACCAACAAGGCCGTCCACTTTCCTGTTCATCCACTTGAACAGAGAATCTTTGTTTTCTTTAAGGAAAGTCAACGTTTCGTAGCAGTTATCCAATGTCACGTCCCTCAAGGGATCCCCGAGGAAATCGTCTTTGCTGCCATAGGTGAAAAGAATGGAGGCCGGGTCCATCGCCTTGAGGCAAGCCATGTGCTTCGCCACCGCGCTGAACTTGAACTTCGCCCGAGATCCCGAGGTTCTCTGCAGATAGTCCATTTTCTGCGACAGTCCCAGGTCTTCATCCCAGAGACGCCCAAGCATGTAATGACCGTAATGCAACAGCGGCATCATCGACCCCGAAGGCCTGGGCTTGTTGCTGATTGCCAGAACATGCTTGACGCTTTCCATGCGTTCTTCAGCTATGGCCTTCTTCTTCGCAATACGCTCCTCAGAGTACTGAGCTTTTAGCTTCTCCACCGCTTGCGGATCATCTCGGGTGAGATCTTCCAGCCGGCCGAAGTTTTTGACGATGCGCTGACGCTTCTTGCCGTCTGGCGTGCAGTATGCCTCGAGCAACTGCACGTACACGTTCCTCTTGTCCTTGCCGCTTCTGTGGATGCTGATGTACACGGGGTGCTCCTCGTGGGTGAAATGGCTCCTATTATAGCACAAGGACAACACGCCTATGAGCCAAAAATTTATTTTTGGCAAAAAATATAGGAGCCTCAAGGGCTCCGGGCCAATTTTTGGTCGTCAAACTCCAAAACTCGGGGCGCCGGCGAGAGGACTTGCGTCCGACGCTGAGCGCGGGGGTTTGGCTAGCCCAGGCGAAATCTGCCAAATTTGTCAGAATGGAGGTGC
>CAVJUB010000270.1:0-2438 GCA_963652545.1 Hallella faecis
GCCATGCTCGTTCATCCTCAGTTTGATCCCGTCGCTCTTCATTTGGGGCCCGTCGCTGTGCATTGGTACGGCCTGATGTATCTGGTGGGCTTCGCGCTTTTTCTGATGCTCGGACGCTGGCGCGCCCGAGAGGACTGGCGCGGCATGACGGCAAACGACGTGGAGGACCTGCTTTTTTACGGCGTCGTGGGCGTCATCCTCGGGGGACGCCTCGGGTTCTGTCTTTTTTATCAGCCCGAGTGGTACCTCGCGCATCCGCTTGACATCTTCAAAGTGTGGCAGGGGGGCATGAGCGCTCACGGCGGCATGATCGGCTCCTTTGCGGCGCTGGTCGCCTTCGCCAGGATCAAAGGAAAAAGCTTCTGGACGGCGGCGGACTTCACGGCGCCGCTCGTGCCGCTGGGGCTCTTTTTCGGGCGGCTCGGCAACTTCATCAACGGCGAGCTGTGGGGGCGCTTTTCCGATCCGCAGCTGCCGTGGGGCATGGTCTTCCCGCAGTCGGGGAGTCTGGCGCCGCGGCATCCGTCGCAGCTCTACGAAGCGGGGCTTGAAGGGTTGCTGCTCTTCGGTCTTTTGTGGTGGGCGTCCGCCCGTCCTCGCGGCCGCGGGCTGGTTTCGGCCCTCTTTTGCATCGGCTACGGCGTCGTGCGCTTTGTGGTGGAGTTTTTCCGCGAGCCCGATGCGTATCTCGGACTGGGGCTTTTCGGCCTCTCCCGCGGTCAGTGGCTTTCGCTGCCGCTCATTTTGCTGGGCGTCGTGATTCTCCTTTTCGTGTGGCGTCCTGCGGCGAAGGCGGCATAGATGGCGGACGACCGTTCGATCGGCTCCTCCCGAGGCGCGCTCGCCGCCGCGATCCTGGTCGGCGTGACGGCGCTGATTCTCTTTTGCACCGGCGTCTTTTTCCTGATGCGAGCGGTGAGCATTGCGACCGAGCCACCGGCCATCAAGGCGCAGCGCCCCGCGGCGACCGTGGCCGAGCGCCTGGTGGAGTCGCCCAAGAAGTTCTACACCGCGGAAGAGCGGCTTGCCGTCGTAAAGGAGCGCCTCGTGCGCTTCATTTCAGAGTCGCGCCGCAAGCCGGCGGAGGCGATGGCGCCCATTGTGGATGAGGCCGTTGCGTTGGGAAAGGACTACGACCTCAATCCGCTGCTGATCCTCGCCGTCATCACGGTGGAGTCGGGATTCAACGAGCGGGCGGTGAGCTCGGCGGGAGCGAAAGGTTTGATGCAGGTGCATGTCAAGGTGCACGCCGACAAGTTCGAGCCTCACGGCGGCCGGGACGCCGTCTTTGACCGGACGGCCAACATGACGGTGGGCACGCAGATTCTCGCGACGTACCGGGCGCAGCAGGGATCGACGGCGGGCGCGCTGAAGCACTACGTGGGCGCCGGGCGGCGAAAAAGCGACGGCGGCTACGGAAAGCGCGTTTTCACGGAGGAAAGCCGGCTCGTCACGGCCGTGACGCATTCGCCCGAGCGGGCGCTGTCGCTGGCGAGAGCCCGGCAGGCCGGAGCCTCTTTTCGTCTTCTGCCGGGCGAGGCCGGCGACTGGAGCGACTTTCTGGCGCTGGTGCGGAAGGCGCCGATGTGAGCCGGCGCCGGAGGGTGAGAGATGGACGGACGTTGGTTGCGATGAAGCGAGTGGAACGGATTTTTCTGCCATGATGAACCGCATGCTGTTGATTGGTGACAGTTCTTTTGAGAACGTGCGCAGGCTGGGCGGCTATTACGTTGACAAGACGGCGTTCATCAAGCCGATCTTGAACGACGGCAATTTGGTGTCGCTCATCACGCGGCCGCGCTGTTTTGGCAAGACGCTGATGCAGCGCACGCTGCAGGCGTTTTTCGAAAGACGTCCGCCGCAGGAGAAAAAAGCGCAGGCGGCGCTCTTTGACGGGCTGGCGGTGGCCGAGGACAAGGCGTTCTGTGAAGCGCATCTGGGCCGCTGGCCGGTGCTCTTCGTGAGCTTCAAGGAATTCAACGGGACGTCCTTTGCGCGAGGCATTGAGTCGTTGGCGAGGATTGTTTCCGAGGTGGCGCAGGACCTGGCGCATTTGCGCGAAGCGCCGAAGCTGCCGGACTTTCTGCGCGAAGCGGTGCAATATCTTATTGAATTGCAAAATCAGCCGCTGGAGTTGCAGCAAAAGCTCCTGCCCAACAGTCTCAAGATGCTGGTTTCCGCTTTGTCAGAGGCAAGCGGCAGCCAGGTCGTGGTGCTCATTGACGAGTATGACGTGCCGCTCAATCGGGCGCGCACGCAAGGCTATTACGGCGAGTTGCTGCCCGTCATGCGCGAAATGCTCGAAGGCGCCCTGAAGGACAACCGCCGGTTGAGAAAAGGCGTCGTGACCGGCTGCCTGCGCATTGCCAAGGAAAGCGTCTTCACGGGACTCAATCATTTCGGTTGTCATACGGTGTCCGACCGGGATCTTGCAGAGG
>CAVJUB010000271.1:0-2402 GCA_963652545.1 Hallella faecis
TCGCCGCAATGTCCAATCCGTTTCGTTATTACGGTGGAAGCACTCAAGGAAGGCTGGGACTGTCCATTTGCCTACATTCTCTGCGGTCTGCAACCAATCCAGTCCGCCAAAGACATCGAACAGCTTTTAGGCCGTGTGCTCCGCATGCCTTACGCGTCACCTCGCGACAACGATGACCTAGCTCTTTCTTACGCACAGATCGTTTCCGAACAAACGATGGCGCTTGCGACGCTTCTCAAGGATCGCATCGTGAAGAACATGGGCTTCAACGTCATGGAAGCAACTGATCTTATTCACGATCAGACGTCGCGTGACGAGGCCCCTACAACCCCCAATCTTCCTGGCATTACGCCAACGCCTGTTGCCAAGCCAGAGCGTCCGATTCTTGTGCCGCTGAATCTTGAAAACCCGGCGACGGCTATCACGGCCCTCAAGCAGTCTGGCACTAGCGAACTTGTGAGCGTGAAGACGCAATCTTTTGCGAATGGTCGCTTTAACGTCGTTGTGTCCGTAAGCACCAAGGCCACAGATGAGGATTTGAAGAAATTTCAGAAGGCGCTGGTTAGCACTGCTACCCCCAAAGAAAAAGCAAACGTTGAGGCCCAAGTTGAAGATCTCCGCAACCAGCTTGCCAAAGCTCGGCCGCCTATCAATACAGAGCCCTTTCCGTCCATTCCGTTGCTCTGCTTCAAGGACGAGAGTGGTGACGTCCGCGTCCTTGATCGACAGAACTCAGTGCACGAGCCATGGAATCCCAATCTGGGTGAGAAGCAACTTCCTGAATCATTCTCCATCACAGATACAGTTCGTCGTTTCTCGCTAGATATGGATGAGAAACGTCACCTTATGCAGTCAGAAGTTTCGGGCGGCGACGCTACTCGCTTCATTCAACGAAGTCTGCATGGCTTCACTTCTGTCTCCATCGATGATCTCGTCAACGGTCTCACTGCTCGACTCTCGCGACCAGATGTTTTGCCACGCGTGATGCATCGCTTTGTTAGCGATGTAGTGGAGAATCAACTCATCGGTGCGCGAAGACTTAGCGCCGCTCAGATCTACGCCGCTCGCGTAAAAGTGGAGAGCGCACTGCGTGCGCTACTCGCCCGCAACTACGAAACAGCGTTGCGTGAAGGTTTCCAAGATGCACTTGACCTTACTTGCGACACGCCTGACACACCGGATTTTCAGTTCGTTTATGACGCTGCACACTACCCGGCCAACAATGTCTATCAGTTGCGAGGCAACTCCATCGACTTCAAGAAGCACTTCTACCCACAGATTCATGACCTCCAATATCTAACGCCAGCAGGAAAGGTTACTGAGGAGTACCTCTGTGCCGCGGCGATTGAAAACTGTGCCAAAGTAAAGCGTTGGGTACGGAATATTGAAAAGAACAGTCGATCTTTCCACTTGCCGCTAGCCTCTGGATTCTTTTATCCTGATTTTGTGGCCGAACTCGATGACGGACGCATTCTTGTCGTGGAGTACAAGGGCGCTGATCGTGCCACCAATGATGACTCGCGCGAAAAGCGCATTGTGGGCAATCTCTGGGCTGAACATTCCAACGGACATGGTCTCTTCCTATTTGGGTTGATGGAAGACGATAGGGGGCGGAATATCGCTGAGCAAATTAGTGACATTATTGACGGACGCTTGTAATCAATCATCAAGCGTTATGTTTGATCATAGGAACGAACCACGAAAGCGGTTCAGTCCTTAGAAACAAAGAAATCGGCCTGTCCTTGGTGGATTGGCCGATTTTTTATAGTCAAACATCGTAGAGACTAACTGACAAAATGCGTTTGTTTGAAGTAAAAACAGTTATAATAAAAAAGTCATTTACTACCCATCCAAAGGACATTCAAAATGGCTTTTGATTTTTCGGCTTATCAGGCCGTTCTCGACCAGCAGAAGAAGTTTGAAGAGGAAAAGGCGACTTTCCGTGCTTCTGCGCAGGAAACTGTCAAGGAGCTCGTGAAGACCTTCAACTTCACCGCTGCTGAGCTCGGCATTCCCGCCGTTGAAGGCGCTCCGGTTGAAGAGAAGCCCAAGCGCTTCGTGGCACCGAAGTACCGTACGCCCGAAGGCGTGACGTGGACGGGCCGCGGTCGCCAGCCCAAGGCGATCGCTGACGCCATCGCGGCGGGCCACTCTCTCGAATCGATGCTGATCAAAGACTGATCGACCGAGCAGAGACTTTCTGCTGTTGAAAAGGCCCCGGCTCTGTACAAGAGTTTCGGGGCTTTTTTGATGGCTCAGGGGATCGTGCCCTATGTCTTTGCGGGTGTGCTGACGACACTCATTGTCATTTCAAACCAGAAAACGTCATACGGAAATCATGATACAAGGCAAAGACATTACCGAAGCTTGCGTCACGATTTTCAAGAACTACCGCTCAGGGC
>CAVJUB010000272.1:0-2401 GCA_963652545.1 Hallella faecis
AGGGTGGGTCAGTTTCGATGTCGTTTTGTGGGTCAACAGGAATGTCGCTTGACAAAGGAGCCTATATGACAACAGAGTTAAACAAAATTTCCGCCGTCATTCGAGGATTTGTCCAAGGCAAGAGCTACGGCGCACTTGCCGCGGAGCATCACCTTTCCGCTGCGACGGTCTGGAAGTACGGCAAGCGCTTTGAAGCGACCAACCTGACCCTTGCCGAGGCCCAAGCGATGGAGCCATCTGAGTTGCTCCGTCTGCTTTGCCCCAGCAAGCGCCAGCAACAGCACTACGTCGAGCCTGACATGCCTCATGTCTATCACGAGGTGCACAGCAAAAAAGCAACTCTGCGAGAAATGTGGGATGAATACCGGGAAAACGGAGCATCCGATTCCCAAAAACTCCTCAGCTACTCAAGCTTCTGCCGAATCTATCAGCAGTTCACAGATTGTCTTCCAGCCGATCTGAAGGAATTTTCCGCTACATTTCAACATGTTCCTGGCGAAGTGACGGAAATTGACTTCTCGGGATCGGGACATCATGTTGGCGTCACGGATCCTGTTACCGGGGAATTCCATGAAGCGCAGATGTTCTGCGCCACGCTGCCTTTTTCGGGGCTCAGCTACTGTCAAGCAACTCCACGGCAGACGCAAGACGACTGGATCGACGGCATCGTTGGCGCTTTTAACTACTTTGGGGGCGTCACTTCGTACCTCGATATGGACAACACGACTTCCCTCGTCAAAAAGGCAAGTAAGTTTGACCCTGTGATGAGTCCGGAAGCCCGCTCATTTTGCGAGTACTACCAAACAGAGCCGTTCGCTGTGCGGCCTCATTGTCCAAAGGACAAGGCACGCGTAGAAGGAAGTGTCGGATTGATTCAGACGCATTGCCTGCGCCATCTTGCTGGACGTCAGTTCTTTAGCTACGAGGAGCTCAACAAGGCACTGCTAAAGCAGGTCGACGAATTTAACAATGCACCGTTTTCTGACAAATTCAAAGGCGAGTCCCGGCGTGTGCTGTTTGAGGAAAAAGAAAAGGCCCTCCTCTTGCCGCTCCCGCCGGAACCCTATGCAAAATCAATGATCATCAAGACATTGAAGGTTCGAAAGGAAGGTGACGTTCGCTTCAATGGCCATCGATACAGCGTTCCCTACCGGGAAGTTGGGAACACTGTCAAGTTACTAGTTTTTCCGCGTACAAACAAGCTTCGCATTACAGACATGCGAGGAGCCTTTTTGGCTGAGCACGAAATGAAGCCAGCGGACGGCGGCTTCTCGCAGAAGAAGGAGCATCTGCCCGCCAGGGTTCAGTTTGTTCTTCAAAGCGTGGAGGAACGCATCGCCTGCATCAGTAAAGCCGGCCCTTCAGCCGCAGAGGTCGCCAAGCGCGTCTCCGACGGCTTGAAGAAACGCGTAGCTGACAAACGCTTGCAGGGGTTGCAAAGCTACCTGAGCAAGCTAGGAGAAGCAACTTTTGAGGATTGCTGCGCTAAAGCCATCGAGGCCGGCGCACACACGTACGCCGACGTGGCTTCCTACTTCATGGCAGCCGCGGGGGAGAAGCGTACCGTTGTCCGGCTCAAGCGCGGAAACGAGCTTGATTTGCCGCAAAAAGGGAAGAACGTTCGAGGCGCTCAAGCATACGCCAGCCAATCCGATAAAACGACAGATGCGGAGAAGTAACCATGGCAACAAAAAAGAAAATCGTCGAAGATGACACAATGAAGACAGAAATCTTCAACGGACTCAAAGCATTGAGATGCCCTCACATGGCTGCGGAACTGCCGAACATGTTGGGCAATCCTGCCTTTGAAGCGATGTCTCACCAACAGTGGTTTCATCACTTGGTCCGCGTGGAGGTTGAGCAACGGCGGTACACCCGTGCCTATCGATATCTGAGAGAATCCGGCATTGGCGTAGGAGATCCGTCTGATCTGGACAAGATCACCAATCCCGCCAAGCGCGGAATCAACGAATCGTTGCTCAGCAACTTCAAGGCATGTGAGTGGCTACAAGCCGAGTACGTCCCCGGAATCCTCATCACCGGGGCAACCGGAACGGGGAAGACTTTCTTGGCCAAAGCCATAGCGCGCAGGGCCTGTCAGAACAACGTGCGAGTTCTCTATTTGCGTATGCCAGATTTCCTTGAGGCGATTGCTCGAGCGGAGTTGCAATCCAACACGGCAGAGTACCGCGAGATGCTCAATCGTTACGGGCTTCTTGTGTTTGATGACTGGGGACTGGCTCCCATGACCGATCGACAGAGCTCTGAAATCCAAAGCATCGTGGACGATCGCATGGGGAGCAAGGGCATCATCATCGCGTCTCAGCTGGATTTATCCCAGTGGTATTCCTACATCGGCAATGAGTACCATGCAGACGCCATCATGGATCGCTTGATTAAC
>CAVJUB010000273.1:0-2381 GCA_963652545.1 Hallella faecis
AGGTCTTACAACAGCCTTCAGAGAATAATCGCAATCTGGGGCAAATTCAATTTCAGTCTTTTCCGCGGGACCAAGTCGGGTCAGCAGTGCTGACACATCACTTGGTGTGAAGAACTTGCCGCTAGACTTGCCCGCATTCGAGGCGTACATGGACATAAAGTACTCGTAGGCGTAGGCGAGGACGTCGATGTCGTGATTTTGCACGTTGCCAAGATTCATTGCTCCGACGCCGTTTAGCAGCTTGACTAGGTTTTCGTTTCGCTTTGCGACGGTAGCCCCCAGTTTGTTGCTGTTGACATCAAAGTCATCGAACAGACCGTCGAAGTCAATTTCAGCTTCACTGCCTTTGGCCGATTCTTCGATGTGGCGAAACACTCTCTCCAAGGTCTTATTCAGATTGGCATCGTCGGAAGCTCTCTGCCTTACATTGCAGAACAGCTCGCTGGGAAGAATGAAGAACCCTTTTTCTTGCACCAGACGTTCACGCGCTGGCTCCGCGTCCTCGTCACTCATTTCGGCGTAGTGGAACCATTCGGTGTCAAAATCTCTCTCGACCCAATTGATGTCGTCGCACAGCATCTCAGACATGTAGCGATAAAACATGGCGCCAAGAACATAGTTCGTGAAATCCAATCCATCGACCGCTCCGCGAAGTTGATCGGCAATCGCACAGATTGATCGATGCAACTCGGTGCGTTCCTGTTCTTTTTTGGTATAAATAGCTTCAGTAGCCATTTAGATCATCCTTTTTTATCAAGGGTTGTTCTGAATCTTCTCTTGAGCAAAAAACGGAAGAGCGTCACTCGTCCAAGGCCTAGCGTCGCGCAGCCTCGGCCTTGGGGACGCCAAGCTCGATAAGCTTCTTGGCTTCCGCCATCTTCTCAGGAGTGTCCGTCTTCCGCTTGCGCTTGTAGACGCCGTCCGCCTTGGCGACGGCAATACCCTCGCGCTACAGTAACCTGCGATTACCTTTTTCGTCGACCACCCCCTTCTTTTCCAACATCATCATCAGCGTCGACGCCCGCTGATACCCAATTCCGAACGTTCGTTGCAGAAAGTTTGTGGACATCCACCCCATGTCCTTCACGCATTTGAGCGCCTTCTCATACAAGGGGTCGTCCGTCACTTTCGGCTCAGCAACCCTCATGTCGCCAGAATTTTTCACAAACCACTGGTTGCAGGGGTCCCCATCAAAGTTGCACTGAAGCAGGCAATTTTTCTCCCACCGCCGACTCGGCACTACCGGACCAGGCGACGTTATCGACATCCCATCAGGCCAACCAGGAAGAAGCTCTACCGTCACTTCGTCCGCCCAGTGCACTGCAACGGAAGTTAGTACTCGCACTTCGTCAGCGTCGCGAGTCTTCACCCAATGAACGCCGGGGGTCTTTACAACGGTCGATATGTCATACTCACGGAGAATCTCTAAGAAGGCCGCGTCATGATCGCACTTTCCGGCAACAAAACTCACGCACCACCAACTCGGCAGTTCACGGCGCAACGCCGTTTCCAGTGCTTTCGCTGCATCCTCAGCCGACGGCAAGTCAAAGCGCACGGCGTCCGCCTTCAAATCTGAAACCCAACCCCAAACCTCACCGGGCGCAAGCGCTACGGTGTCCCAATCCAACACCGCATGGTAATAACGAGACTGCTGATGTCGATCGTCACAGGCAAGAAGCGCTGTCACAGCGGCCGCCGTGATCCAAGCGGTGTCCCGATCGTGGTTTGTTGCAAACAAAGCCCTGACGACTTCCCAACCGTCTGCATGCGTTGCCTGACCTCGGACTGCCAAGTTCGCTCGGATCTCTGCAATCCTGCGACTATATTCCCCCAGTAATTCGGGGGACGCTCCCGATTCCAGAAGCACCGCCGCCGTTTCGAAAAACATTTCGTCGCCCGCTTCCGCCGTCAGGTGCTGCACCGCGTCATTCAGGCGATTTTCCCAGCTCCCCGTCGTCTCTTTTGTGTTTTCAGTCATCAAGATATCTCCGTCAACAATGCTTTTCCCAAGGGCGACAACTTCGACCAAAATGAATCCCCCTGCGGGGCGTCTTGTCTTTCCCCACTTCCGCGCGACGTCGGCACGAGAAAATACGCAGCAAGAGGATTAACGCTTTCGTTAAAGTCACCCCAGCTTTCACTACCTTCCCCAGGGCAGTACACCCAGAGAATGTCCTCCGTATAAGCCGCAAAGGCTGTCATGAGTCGGGAGTATCTGTTTGCCTGCACCTTATACTCGTCCCTAGTGAGGAGAGGAGCACTACGCCGAGTGATCGGGAGTCCCAGAGCCTTCAGGAAGGCAGCTGCCGTTGCAAGGCTCGTCGCGTCAGCTGCAATCGCTGCTTTAATCGTCCAATGCCGCGCATGGTCAGACACTTCCG
>CAVJUB010000274.1:0-2358 GCA_963652545.1 Hallella faecis
GTTGAGACCGGGGCGGCGGCAGGACGCGAGGCGCCGGCGGCGTTCGTTCCTTCCGATTGAAAGGCGAGCCAGCCGTCTTCGAGCGTCGGCGGCTGTGGTTGGAAGGAGAGTCCCGGGTGGGCCGCTGCGAGCGCTTCAGGCGTCACGCCGGCTTGAAGTAGAACGTGGACGCCGCCCGCGGCCGGAACCGCGTCCATGACGCGCGCCGGATCGTCGGCGAGCTGCGCCTGCAAGAGCCGGGGCGCGAGGCCGGGGAGCGTCGCAAGCCCCGTGCGGCCTGCGGCGCGTTGAGCGACTGACTCGGGTGAGCCCGCGAGCGTGAGGCGGCCGGCGGCAAGAAGAAACACGTCGTCGCAGAGTGCGGCTTCGTCCGTGTAGGTGGTGGCGACCAGCGCCGTCATTTTTCCGGGGCCGACCGCTTTTTTCAAAATCGTCCAGAGCTCGCGTCGCGACAAGGGATCGACGCCCACGGTGGGTTCGTCGAGCAGCAGGAGCGGCGGGCGGTTGAGCAACGCACACGCAAGCCCCAGCTTCTGCTTCATGCCGCCTGAGAGCTTTCCCGCCGGGCGTTCCGTGAAGCGCGTCAAGTCCGTCATCGCCAGCAGTTCGGCAAAGCGCTCGCGTCGGTCCGTTGCGGAAAGGCCGAAAAGATCGGCGTAGAGCAGGAAGTTCTCCATCACGGAGAGGTCTTCGTAGAGTCCGAACTGCTGCGGCATGTAGCCCACGCGGCGCGAAGCGGGAGAGCCGCCGGCGTAAAGATCGTCGCCGAAGACGGTGACACGGCCTTCCTGCGGCTGCAAGATTCCGGCCGCGATGCGCATGAGCGTCGTCTTCCCGGCGCCGTCAGGCCCCACGAGCGCGGCGAGTCGTCCGGGGGCGACCGTGAGCGTGACGTGGTCCACGAGAGGCTGGACGACGCCCTTTTCACGACGCGTGACGCCGCGGAGGACGAGAGCGTCAGCGGTCGGCATTCGAGTTCTCAAGCGTCACGGTGACGGGCATGCCGAGCCGCAGCAGCGAGCGGTCGTCGCGGGCGGTGAGGCGCACTTCGTACACAAGCGACGTGCGCACGGCCTCGGTCTGCACCGATTTCGGCGTGAATTCCGCTACGGTGGACACAAAGCCCACGGTGGCGGGTATCACTGCGCCGGGCGCGCTGTCGGTGGTGACCAGCGCCTTCATGCCAGGCGAGAGGCGCCCGAGGTTCGCTTCGTCCACCCAGGCGCGAATCCACAGCGGATTCATGAGGGCGCCTTCGACGACGGGGACGGAGGCCGAGACCATGTCGCCCGGCT
This sequence comes from Hallella faecis, assembly GCA_963652545.1. Classification (GTDB taxonomy): domain Bacteria; phylum Pseudomonadota; class Gammaproteobacteria; order Burkholderiales; family Burkholderiaceae_F; genus Duodenibacillus. The sequence continues at coordinate 1,296 of CAVJUB010000274.1, forward strand.
CCTTCAAGCGCGCTCGGACGACAAAGTCCGCTGGCGCCGTGAGCACGCAATGCTTGAGCGCCCGGCGAGCCTCGGCGGTCTGGGTGCGGCGCGCGGCGACTTCGGCGCGCGCAACGTCGATTTCTTCCGGGCGGGCGCCGGCTTGAAGGCGTTCGAGCTCTTTTCGCGCGGCGGCCGCGGACGCCTGGTCGGCGGCCGCCTGAGAGCAGGCCTGGTCGGTTTTCAAGGGACTGGTGGCGGCGCCGAGGCGGTGCTCCCGCCGGCAGGTGCGCTCGGAGAGCTGTTCCTGGGCGTGAGCGGCGGCGAGCCGGGCGCGGGCGGCGGCAATGTCCTCGGCGCGGGAGCCGGCGAGAAGGAGCGCGAGATTCTTTTCCGCGACGGCTTCGGCGGCCTCCGCCTGCGCAAGAAGCAGGCGATGGCGCTCGTCGTCGATGGCGGCGATCCGATCGCCTTGGCGGACGTTTTCGCCTTCGGCGACATCGAGCGCAACAAGCCGCCCGGACTCTTCCAAAGCAAGCCGCACCGTGCGGGTGTCGACCGTGCCGTAAAGATGCAGCGCCGTGTCGTCAGCGGGAAGCGATTTCCAAACGTAGCCGGCGGCAGCAGCTGTGGCGATGGCGCCCGCGAGCGCGATGACAAGAGGACGTGCTTTCATGGGAATGGAACCTTTCCTGACTCTTTTTGTATTTCAACCGGCGGGTGTCGGACTTCGGACGTGCATCGGTCTGAGACGCCGCCGCGAATTGGGCATGATGGCTTCCGTCGCAAGGCAGAGTGGACTCGGTAAAGAAGGAATGCTCAATTGTATAGGCGGCGCGAGCGGCAAGGCTTCAAGCCGCGCCGCCGAAGGTGGAAGACGTCGTCAGTCAGCCGCCTCAAGGCCATTGCGGCTGAGGCGAGCGATCGAATCCTTCCGGGAAGGAAATCTTTCCTGACACTTTTTTGCCAAACGGCGAAGAATGCCTTCGACTCATGAAAAGCCATGAGCATCAATGAGAAAATGACTTATTTTGTCCGACGCGATGTTGTTTGTGAACGAGCAAGGCGCCGTGTCTGCCGCCGT
>CAVJUB010000275.1:0-2326 GCA_963652545.1 Hallella faecis
CTTCACGTCCGTGCGATAGTCGTAGTACCAGACATCCTTGGTGGGCGCACCCTTTTCAAAAAAGAGCACGTTCGTCTGCACGCCCTGCGCGTAAAAGATGCCGGTGGGCAGCCGCAGAATCGTGTGGAGGTTGAAGTCCTTCAAAAGCTTCTCGCGGATCTTCTGACCTTCCCGCTCAAAGAGCACGTTGTCAGGCAGGACGACGCCCGCACGGCCCCCGGTTTTGAGGAGACTCATGATGTGCTGAACGAAATTCAACTGATTGTTCTTCGTCTCAACAATGAAGTCGCTGCGGTTGATTTCCACGGAGCCGGCGGCGCGGGCGCCGAAGGGCGGATTGGCGAGCACCACGTCCACGAGCTCTTCGGGCTCGCGCAGAAGCGAATCGCCCAACGTGATCGGGCTGCTGTGGATGCCCACGCCATGCAAGTACATGTTCATGGAGCCCAGCGTCACGACGAGCGGCGTGATGTCATTGCCGCGCAGCGCCTTCGTGCGCAGGAAGATCTGCGCCTTCTCGTCTTCGGATTGCGTCTCCATGTGCGAAAAGGCGCCCAGAAGAAAGCCGCCGGTGCCGCAGGCCGGGTCGGCGACGGTTTCGGTGATCTTGGGGTTGACCACCGCCACCATAGCGTCAATCAGCGGGCGCGGCGTGAAGTACTGGCCGGCGCCGCTCTTCTTGTCCTGCCCGTTCTTCTGCAGGATGGCTTCGTACATGGCGCCCTTGAAGTCGCCGTCCATAGAAAGCCACTTCTCCTCATTGATGAAGCCGATGAGCTTTTCCAGATAGGCGGGGCTTTCAATGCGGTTCGTGGCCTTGGCAAAGATGTTTCCGATGAGACCGTCCTTGCTGCTCAGCTTCTTCAACGTCTCTTCGTAGTGACGGACGAGATCCGTGCCCTGCTCCTTCAGCAGGTCATTCCAGCGGTAGCCCGAGGGTATCAGAGACTCCTCATCCCATTCGTCCACATTCTCCTGATCCATCTTGAGAAAAAGAAGGTAAGTGAGCTGAGTGAGGTAGTCGGTGAAGCCCACCCCAGCGCCCGCCAATACGTCGGCGAGACGCCATACCTTCTTCACGAGAGAGCCTTCAGTTTTTGTTGTGTCAGCCATGTCTTATGCCGCTTTGAGAATGAATTCAGAGAGAGTAAAAAGGTGTTCGTTGGCGGCCGCCAGACCGCCGCAGGCGGCCTTGATCTTTTCGGCAAGCTCGCTCCTGCCGACGCGCAGGCGCTTGATCGAGCAGCCGCCGTTTTGGGAAATGTAAACCGCCACCTGCCAGAAGAGGCTCCGCAGCTCGTCAGTCATCGCGAGATCGCGCTGCTTCTGGCCGCACCACAGGGCGAACTGCCGGTTGACGCCCGACGTGAGCGCGTAGAGCTGGTTGATGAGGCCGTAGGCAAAGCGGACGATCTGAATGAGGTTCGTCACCGCTTTGCGCTCGTCGCCGGCTCGAAGCTGCTTCACGCGCTCCGGGTACAGGGTTTCGTAGTCGTTCCACTGTCGGAGAACGTCAAAGCCGGGCAGGCTTTCCTTGATCGTCTTCGCGAGTCCTCCGATCATCTCCGCCGTGAGCTTGCCGCACTCTTGTTGGTAGATGAGCCGCAACGCCTCGATGTCGTCGCGGTGCGCCTTCACGTAGTCTTCAAAGGCCTGCGTGGACTTCTGCGCTTCCTCCAGCGAGAACCCCGCCGAAAGGACGGTGTCCTTCTCCCCTTGGAGCGACTTCACATAACCGCGGGCGATCTCCACGAGCTTGCGGCACGCCGGCTTGTTGTTGATGAGGTCGGCGATGACGTTCATGCGCTCCGTGTTGTCCGCGCTCGACGACTCAAAGGGCGGCAGCCGGCCGCTTTCGAGCGCCTTGAAGATCTGCTCCGCGAACGCCGCCGGCGTCACCGGCCAGATAGCGGCGAGCTCCTCGAGCTCTTCCGGATCGGCGCGATGCCCGATGGCGCTCAGTTTGGAAGCCAGCAGACTCAGGGAGTCATCCGGCACGATGAAGTGCGACATGTCCTCCAGCAGTTGGGCGAGCGTCGGATTGAGCGGCCGCTCCGCCTGCTCCTCCAGGCTAGGCACGCGCTTTTCGCTCGTCGTGACGCCCACGGCATCAATGAGGAAAAACAGGTCCTTGCTGGTGGCGTTCGGGGTGACGTTCTGCAGCTGGCTCGGAGAAATTGTGCGCACGCCGCGCCCCTTCATCTGGGTGTAAAGCGTTTCGGAGTGAACGTCGTTCAAGAAAATGAGGACTTCCAGCGGCTTCACATCCGTGCCCGTCGCCACCAGCGTGACGGTGACGGCGATGCGGAAGTCGCGGCTGTAGCGG
>CAVJUB010000276.1:0-2316 GCA_963652545.1 Hallella faecis
TCCCTTGACTGTTCGTGAGTATGCCCGCATTCAAACCTTCCCTGATGATTGGAAATTCTCAGGAAGCATGTCCAGCCAATACAAGCAGATAGGCAATGCGGTTCCCGTTAATTTAGGGTACCACGTTGGCCGTTGTGTACGCGCCATGCTTTCAGGAAAAGTTGAATCCGACATGGATGTTGTTACTGATGCAGTCAAAATTGAGACGGCGTGAGACTCTAAGCTGTTTCAATAATTGCTGGCAGTCTGCCAGAAAACAAAGGGATCAGCATTTCTATGCTGATCCCTATTTTTACGTCCTTTTGTTGCCTTGTTTCACACGAAATAACTAGGCAGGCTTACTAGTAAACTTGAAGAATTTCAAGACTTCATCTAAGGATGATCGGTGACGGTTGTTTGTACTTCAGAGGAAATTTTTGACGGAACCATTCCTGCGAAAGAACTCTTGCTTAAGGCCATATATGTGACTGATTTGGATAGGAGTGTCTTTGCGGTTATGCTGACGGCACTCTCTATTATGTCATACTGAACAATGCAATACTAATATCATGATACAAAGAGCAGACATCTCCGATGCTTGCATCACGATTTTCAAGAACTACCGCTCAGGGATACCGCTCGTCTCCTCCGACCTTGGCCGACTCGGGGTTCCGCGTGAGCTCGTTGAAGATCTTGTCGAGCAGGGCGCTCTGAAGTCCTTTGGCGCAGGTGCTTGGTGCCTGCCTCAAGATGAAATCACGAGCGACGGCGCGGCGGCCGTGTTGCTCAGAGAGTACCCAGAGCTGCATGTCGGCGGCGAACGCGCCCTGAACTTTCACGGCGTCGTGCATGCCGTCTGGGCGCATCCTTTCGTTGATCTCTACGGTACAAAACAATGGCGCTTACCACCATGGGCAAAGGATGAGGCGTTCAGCGTCTTCTACCATCAGCAGACGCTATTTGACTTTTCGTCGGACGCTGGCACCGAGCTCGACCGCGAGACCGTCAAGCCGTGCCCCAGCGCTCCTTTTGGCTTGCGGAGCTCTGTGCCTGAGCGTGCGTTGTTGGAGATGCTCGATCAGGTTGGCCGAGACATGCCGGCGGAGGATGCCTTCAATTTGTGGACCAGCATTTGCCCGCTTCGAAGCGATGTGATTGGGCCCTTGCTCGCCGCATGCCGAAGACAGCGGGTTGTGCGACTTTTCTTCTCATTCGCGCACATGACCAACTTTTCCTCCGTCGATCCTGATGAGCTCGTCCGACAGTACCCCATCAAAGTTGGTCGCCAGCCGTTGGACAACTTCATCGGTGAAGATGGGTACTGGCGGGCTTGAGCGGCGAAGGCTCAGTTTCTGATGACGCACGTCGCCTTCGGAGGGAATGGCGCCGAAGGCGTGATCCTTCAGATAGACCGTTAGCTGTTGTCTCTGGTGATCGGCACTACAGTCATCGGTTCAAAACGAAAGTCGCGGTTGTCGAGCGTCTGATCCAGAGACCAGCGGCCAGAGAGACGGTGGTCTTGGCGGCGGGTGACGATCAATGAGGCATGCTCAAAGATGAATGTCGCCACGCGTGCCCACTGGTCTTTTGGCAAGTCTTCACCACGGAAACGCACGTCAATGAGCGCCCCGAAGCGGGCCGTTGGCTGGCCGGAATCTTTGGCATCGGCTAGATGAGACACGGGGGCTTCGTCTTCGGCTTCACGAAAGACGTCACCGTGAATCGGGAGACCGTCGCGGCCAATGCTGATGGAGCTGGATGTCATGTCCAGCGCGAGGCCGTCGCACTCGAAGCCGTCCGTTGGACTGGCTGCCGGATTCGCGCCGAAGAGACGGAAGGCTGTGCAGGTCATGCCTCGGTCGGCCGCCGGATGATGAATCGCCCGATAGTCTCGTTCTTCATCACAGGCAAGGAGCTTGCGGCGCCAGACTTCGTTTGAGAGCAGTGTTTCGAAGGCTTCTGAATCGGTGGGGCACGTGGCGCCAGCCTGCGAGAGCGGCGTTACGGGCTTGCCTTGATTCGTGATGTAGATCACGGCGTGCACGTTTGGCTTCAGGTCGAGGATGCGATCTTGCACAGTCTGCGTATCCTCGGGAACGCGCAAGGAGTGCGGAGCTTCCCAAGCAAGGTAGTCGATGGCGCAGGCGCTGGGACAGTTGGGCAACATGGCCTCGGGATTCCAGCCGTGCGCTAGTGCGTAGTCGATCACCGACGGAAGGCAATCCGTGCGCTCCAACAGATCCGAAAGAAGATAGCGGCCCAAGTCCGTTGCTGGATCGAACGTGAAGCCCGCCGCCAGAACGGCGTCCAATGCCGCCTCTATGCCTTCACCGCGCG
>CAVJUB010000277.1:0-2298 GCA_963652545.1 Hallella faecis
GTTCATGGATTGCCATTCTTCGGATACTTTGTTGAGGGCAAATTCTTTGAGCATGTAAAGAACGTTTTCTCCTGCATCGTTTGGGGCAGTTTTGTTTTGCCAAAGCAACTGCAAGAGTTTCGTCACCCACGGCATGCTGTCTGATGAGGTATAGGTGACACGCAAACAAGATTGAATCATGAGAATCTTCTCGCGCAATTGGTCGTCATTCGAAAAGGAAGAGACCTGATTGTATTTCGCCTTATCGGACCAGTGTTCAATGGACCAGGACCAGTTGTCGGTATCATCATCGCAGTTGAGTTGTTTCAAGATCCAACCGTCGTAGAGATACCGCGCGACAACAAGCGTGCGAAGAAACTCCCGTACAGTCTCCCTAGAACGCTTAGTGAACGATATGCCGAAAGCCTGCTCCCAGTGCTCGTTAAAGAAAGTCAGCAGTCTTTCATCATTGGTGGGGGCATCGAATGGGGTTTCTCCGATGATGGCGCAGAGTTTCAGCGCATGCATGAGGAAGGTCGGGAAATTGATGAAGCTCTTGAAATCTTCAGAGGCATTTTCTGCAGATTCGGCAATTCCCTTGGTGTTCTCAGATTTGTAAAGAAGGTCGGCGAAATCGGCGAGTTTGTGTGTGTTGTCGCCATTGCTATTAGTGCTGTTATCAGATGGTTGGGGCGGAACATCGTTCAAGAGAGCTGTTTTGGAGAGAAACTCATCGTGGATGCCTTTCTTTGTGAGAGATTTCACTAGGCAAGTGTTCATGTCGGAGCACGCAGTCCATACCGTATCAAACCACTTTAGGTCGTTGTTGGTTTTCTTCTGATTGTCAGTGGAAAAACGACTCATCAGCTGCGCCTTCAGCACGTCTGCCAATTCAAGTTGCTTGCCGCGAGTGTTCATGCGGATGAAGAACTTGCACAGATCCGTTTTATCGGGCACAGGAATTCGATAGATTGTCGTGTGCCGCAGTTTTCTCAGAAAGGACAGAAAAGCATCCCTATCGTCCTTGATCTTCTCCTTAGCCCAGTTTCGCAAGCTTTGGTAGGCTTCTAAAATCCCGTTGTCGACATGCACCTTGGACAGGCTAGTATTTTTGTACCATGCTTCTACATTTTTCAGCGTAGAAGTGCTCTCATTCCGCCCTTCAAAGCGCAAAATATCGGCGCCCAGTTGTTCTATGGTGTTGTCGTTATGTACCTCGACTTTTCCAGCGTCTTCAGAATGGCTCTCTTTTTCAGCGTAGTGCAATGCGGTGAGCAACAGGTAGAGTGTCGTTAGACGTTGCTGTCCGTCGATAACTTCAAATTCAAATTTCCCATCCGAACGTTCCCGCTTCATCACGCTTATGTAGCCTAACCGATAGCACCGTTCTGTGTGGCTTGGCTCAAAATTCCAGATGTCGTTAATCAGACGAGAGATTTCGCCTTCCTTGCCTTCTTTGCCGTCGTAACTCCAAGCGTATTCTCGTTGATAGCGAGGAATGACGTAACCGCAGTCGCCAAAGAGACGCCCTTCTGCGTCATTCTGAAAAATATGGAGTTCTTTCAGTGTTTCTAAAGTGGTGTCAGTCATTTTGGTCAGCCCTTAGAGATCAACAATACTTTTGATAGTTTCTGATAGGTTCACATACTTCTCACGTTTTTTCTTGTCGTTAGCAAGGGGAAGAGTAATGGCAGATGCGGCTGATTGTTTTATATCAGGCCAAAAGTCTGGGTTCATGGCTTTTGATATTCTTTCAAAGACAGGAAGAGGAGTCAATCCTCGTTGTGATTTGTTTCCGACGGCATAATCATCGAGAGTCTCGTCTTGGATGCGTTCATAGGCATAACGCAACGCGAGTGCCCATGCGAGCAGGATCGCAGCTTTTCCCATCAGACTGTCGAAGCCAAAGCGGTTGCTGTAGGAAATGGCAGCGGCATAAAAAAGATTTTGGCAACGTGAGAGCTGATTTTCTGGCCAAAGGTTGTCTTTGGACAGGGTGTGAAAGCCACACTCATCGATTCGGCGGCTGAGATACCGAAAGTGTCTCACCATCCAGAAAAACTCTTCGCCAGCTTTGAACTGGCGGCCGATTTCGAAGTAGCCCGTGCTTGGGAGGTAGTGTTGTTGATAGGGAAATTTATTTTCGTTGAAGCCGTAGAAGTAGCGATCCATGTTGTCGATTGAGAGTTGAGTGCGCGTCCGGCCGCGTGACCATTCACAGATCTTGAACAAGCGGGCAAACAGGATTCTCAATTCTTCAGCATCTTCTTTAGTATCCCAGTTCTTAAGCAGGCCGTAGGCAACAACACGATTCACCTC
>CAVJUB010000278.1:0-2278 GCA_963652545.1 Hallella faecis
GCCCGCCGTGAAGGCAACTATCGCCACCACGAGTACGACAACCCAACCATCACCATTAAGGTTCAAAATCAAGTCGCCGCCAACGTTGAGCTGTGGCATAATCACCTGACACGAGGAAAGTAGGTTCACGACCATATTTTCACCCTCGTCAATTGACGAAGCCCGGTGCTGCGAACACTGGGCTTTGTCGTCTCAATCCCTACTCCCGTGTGGTTTCGGGGCCATCGCTCGCGCCGTAGCATCCCAACGCGATTGAGTTCTTAAGGGATGCACTTCGGATTGCACGGCAAGAGAGCGACAAAGCCTTTTTCCTTTCCTGTGACAGCGCCATTTTATACGAGTTGTGGCCTATTTTCTGTGTGAATTTAAATTTTTCATAATTGGCAGCTGCTGATTTTGTCAAGATTCCACCATAATTCGGATGGTGGGCTTTGCTCGGCTGATTGGAGGCGACAAAAAGCAAAGCGCTTTTCAGGATGAGTCTGCGGTTATGAAAAAGAAACGTCGTACGCCTTGCGGCATCGCGAGCTTTGCCATGCTGCGCGATGGGAACTGTGCCTACGTGGACAAAACGCCGGTCATTGAGAGGCTGGAGGCGTTGAGCTCCAACAGTATTCTTGTCGTACGACCGCGGCGCTTTGGCAAGTCGTTGCTCACCACAACGCTGGAAGCTTATTACGATCGACACGAGGCAAAGTGCTTTGATAAGTTCTTTGCCGGCACTTATATTCATGAGCACAAGACGCCGCTTGCGGGGCAGTGCTACGTGGCGTCGTTCGATTTTTCCGGCATGGGCAGCAGTTCAAACATTGTGAATAGCATCATGAGCATGGTGAAGGGATGCGTGACGAGCTTTTTCACCCGGTACCCATGGGACGGTTGGGAAAAGATTGTTGAAGCCCCGTATTCCACGCCTGGCGACTTGATTCAAGCGTTCATGCGCTTCGTGGCGCCTTGGGTGGAAGGCAAGCTCTACTTCATCATCGACGAATATGACCAGTTTGCGAACGAGCTTCTCGCCACCGACCGAACAAAGTACAAGGCGGTCACTTCTTCGCAGAGCGTCCTCCGGGACTTCTATGACAAGATCAAGGCGACTGAGAAGAGTTGTCCTGTGCGCTTGTTTGTGACCGGCGTGCTGCCCATTTCGCTGGATTCCACGGCAAGCGGTCTCAGTATGGCGGCGGACTGCACGACGGTCCCGGTTCTATCCGACGCCCTGGGTTTCACGGAGTCCGAGCTTCGACGGCTGATTGACGACACGGTGGACTTCGACGTCTACGGCCAGTCAGGGGATCAGATCTTTGGCCGGATGAAGGAGCTCTACGACGGCTATCGATTCAGTCCCTCGTCAGACAAGACGGTGTTCAATGCGATGGCGTGTCTGAACTACCTGCGCGCCATTCGGGACGAGAACATCGAGCCGGAAGGCGACGATCTGGTGGACACAGCGTTTGAAGGCGATGCGAGAAAGATTCAGACCATTCTGGCATTGGGAAATCGTGACGAAGCGGAGCGCCTCGTTGAGCGCGTGCTGCAGGGGCGCCCCCTGCGTCTGCCGACGCCAGGCCTCGCGGGCGCCGTTCATTTGGACAAGAACGATCGCCTCGACGAGAAGGCGCTTCTCTCCACTTTCTTTTACATGGGATTTCTCACCTGGGCGCCGGGATCAAGGCAGGAACTGGTGTGCCCCAACAAGATGGTGCGGGAGCAGTTCTTTCAGTACTACTTTGAATATTGCAGCGCCTTCGGCGCCGTGAATGCGGACGAGGAGGCCATGGCAAAAATCAGCCGGCAGGTGGCGGCGGGAGATTTGACGCCGTTTCTGCACTACATGGCGGCGTCGCTTGCAGGGCAGACAGGTCGTCACGCGCAGCTGCATGCGTCGGAAAGCAGCCTGCAGTTTTATCTGCTGGCGCTTGCGAGATCGCTGCGAGGCTACGTCGTCACGGCAGAGGAAGAGGCGCTGGGCCGCGGCGTGACAGACCTGCTTTTCAAGCCGGTGAAGCCTTCGGAGAAGACGCCGTCCTACTTGCTGGAATTGAAGCGGCTGCCCAAGTCGAAGGCGACGCCCGCGGCCGTGGAGGCGGCGGTGGCGGAAGCCGAGGCGCAGCTCGCGAACTACGCAAAGGCCGCCAACATCGCGGCGCTGCTGAATCTGCAACGGATTTCGGTTATTTTCGTAGGTTTGTCGATTGAGCGCATCACGGCATTGTCTTAGCGGGAATCGTAGTGGCAACAATAGAAAGTCAAGAATAGCGGGGCATTCTCGCTAAAT
>CAVJUB010000279.1:0-2249 GCA_963652545.1 Hallella faecis
GCCGTCATTGACCTGAAAGCGTCGATGCCCGCCCAGCGTCCGTTCGGCTTTTTCTATCAAGCCGGCGGCCTCCCACCGCCGAATCGTGCTCGTGGACACACCGTGAAGCTTTGCCAGATAACCGATGGAGTGCAGTGTCATGGCATCCTCCTTTCGTCAATGCGGGAAGGCACCTCCATTCTGACAAATTTGGCAGATTTCGCCTGGGCTAGCCAAACCCTGTCCGCCGACGAATGCTGGCAAGGCTATCTCATGGGAAAGGTCACGCATTTCGACTGCATGTTCCGCGACTACCTGACGGGCCGCATCGAGTGGCCGGAATACGGGCCGGACGCCATCGTGAAGATCCGCGAGCGCTTTGACCTCACGCAGGAGGCGCTCGCCGCGCTGCTGGGCGTCTCGCCCAAGTCCGTGCTGCGCTGGGAGACCGCGGGGGAGTCCATCCCGACGCCCACGCGCATCGCGCTCTGCGTTTTGGACCGTCTGGGCGACGGCGTCTTTGACCTCATGAAGGGCGAGCGGTCGCTCATCGACTTCTCCCGCAGCCTTTCCGGCGACCGGGACCTCACGCGCGGCCCCGGCTCCGCCGTCTACAACTTCGAGCAGCAGCGCCAGAAAACAAACAGCCACATCCCCGAGCGCTTTGACCAGCATACGGTGGCCGATCTCCAGAACCGCCTGCGCATGAACCGCCGCGAGTTCGCCGAAGCCCTGGGCGTCTCCCAGAGCACCATCGACAAGTGGAAGTCGGGGGCCGTGGAACCCAGCGGCTCGGCCCTGACGCTTCTGAAGATCCTCTGGCAGCAGGGCGCCGCGGCGCTGCCTCATTGACGCAGCGGCCGGCTTCGACGACCGGCGGCTCAGCGGCTCGTTTGCTTTCGGCCGACGGTCACGGCAGACCTCGTCGATCGCTCGGCGCCCACCTGCGAAAAGGGCGACTCGGAGTCACCCCCAAGCCGCCCTTCTGACCATCAAGCGGTCAGGCGTTTAAACGTTAGAACGTGTAGCGCAGACCGACCTTGCCGCCGATCGCCGAACGACCGTCCTTGCCGCCGCCCGCGAGAAGATCCGCGTTCAACAGCAGGCCGCCGTTCTGCGCACGGATGCCGAAGCGTCCCTGCACCGGGCTCTTGTCGATCACGTCCTGATCGTGGCCCATCACGCTGATGTCGGTGTCACCGAACGTCGGCACGTAGGCGATCATCGCCGACGGCGCCACCTTCCAGCCCGCCATCGTGTCAAGCTTGCCGCTCACGCGCAGCGCCAGGGGCACCTGCACGTAGGTCTGCGTTTCACGATCGATCTTCGTGGTGCCCACGTTGAAGCCTTCGGTCGAAAGCTGCGACACGCGCACGCCCACGCTCGGCACGAAGCGGAAGGCGCCCGCTTCAAACTTCATCTGCCCCGTGACGCCCACGGACCAGACGTCCGCGTCCACGGACTTCTGCAGAGCCTTCTGAGAAGACTTGATGTCGTTCTCGCTCTTGATGTACGAGGCTTCAGCCGTCAACTTCGCGTCGCCATGCGTCCAGGCGCCGTAGAGCGCCACGCCGTAGTTCTCGATGCTGTTCTTGATCGAGGAGACGTTGCTGCGCAGCGTGCCCTTGCCGTACTGCACCGCGGCGCCCGCGGAGAGGTCGTCGGTGAGAGCGAAGTCGCCGCCAAAGGCGCCGTAGCCCATGTCAGCCTTGAAGGAGCCGTTGTTCTGCAGCTTGTCGGCTTCGTAGCGCTCGCCCGTCACGTCCACCCAGAGGTTCGTGGCCGGCGCCGCCTGATCGAGCGACGTGCGATCCGCAATCGTCATCATGAAGTTCTGGTCGGCGCGCTGCGTCATGGACTGGATGCCCGTGGAAGCCAAGGCACCGAGACCATTTTCAGCGTCAAAGGTGTTGACGAGCTTGTTGCCGGAGACCGTGCCCTTGATGAAGGGGGTGTCGGTCACAACCGTAGGAGTGCCATTAACGTCAGTCTCCGCCAGCGTAATCGTGCCCTCTTCAGCATTCACCACACCGAGCAAGCTTCCCTTCTCAAAGGTCAGTGTTGCGCCAGAAATGACCGTGTCGCTACCTATCGTCTTTTGGTTCACAGCGAGGAGGCCATTGGCTTCAACAATGACATTCCCCGCCGCAGCGTAATGCTCATTGTCCGACGCATTACCCGACATCTTGCCATCCACATTGATAGAGCCAGTAGCCGCGGTGATCTTGATCGGTTTAGCCACGTAAAGGGCCGCCGTCACATCCTTGGCC
>CAVJUB010000280.1:0-2244 GCA_963652545.1 Hallella faecis
CGTCACTATCGAGGCCACGGTTTCGGAAGCGATGAGGAGGTAGTCGCTCTCGATTGTGCGGCAGCGCCCGAGCAGCCCCGCGAGGCCGATCGGCGGATAGATGTAGGCGTTGTTGCCCTGACGCGGCACGAAATGCCTGCCGCCAAAATCCACTTCAGCAAAGGGCGAGCCGGAAGCAAACAGGGCGCGGCCGTCGGTGAAGCGGTAGGCGTCTTCGGCGGAGCATTCCGACTTGCTGTTGGGATTGGAGAGCGCAAAAACCACCGGACGCTCGTTGATCGCCGCCATTTCACGCAGCACCGCCTCGCTGAAGGCGCCGCCCACGGTGGAAAGGCCCACGATCGCCGTAGGACGAATCTTGCGGATGCAGGACAGGAAGTCGCGGTCTTCGTCCATGTCCTTCACAAAGGGGCGGTGCGAATCCGAGATTGACGCGCGGTGCGTGGTGACGAGGCCGTCGATGTCAAAGAGGAACATCCGGTTGCAGGCCTCCTCCCAGGTCGATCCTTCCTTCACCATGGCGTTCGCCAACTGCTCGGCGGCGCCCGTACCGGCTTCGCCCGCGCCGAAAAAGAGCACGCGCTCGTCGGAGAGCTTCGTCTTCTTCACGCGCGCCGCGGTGATGAAGCCCGCCACGACGATGGAGCCCGTGCCCTGGATGTCGTCAGAAAAGCAGCAGTAGCGCGGCATGTAGCGGTCCAGAAGCCGGAAGGCGTTGCAGTTGCCGAAGTCCTCGAACTGAATGACGCAGTGCGGCCACTTCTTGTGAAGCTCCACAAACACCTCCTCCACGAAAGCGTCGTAGGCCTCGCCCCGCACGCGAGGATGCTTGTGACCGAGGTAGTGAGGATCCTTCAAATAGCGCTCGCGGTTCGTGCCCACATCGAGCGTGACGGGCAATGTCTTGGCGGGATCGACGCCCGCAAAGGCGGTGTAAAGCCCCAGCTTCCCCGCAGGGATCGCCATGCCGTTGATGCCCAGGTCGCCCAGTCCCAGAATGCGCTCGCCGTCCGTGATCACGATCATGTCCACGTCCTTCTGCGGCGCGTTGTCAAGCAAATCGCCGACGCGGCCCTTGTCTTCGATTGAGAGAAAGAGCCCCTTTGGGAAGCGCCAGCAGTGACTGTAGTTGAGGCAGATCTCCGCCACCGCCGGCGTGTAGGCGATGGGCAGCACCTCCGCCACGTGATGCACGAGCAGGTAGAAAAAGAGCGTTTCGTTGGAAGCGTGGATGGACTGCAGGTAAAGCGCCTTGTGGTAGTTTTCCTTGAAGGTGCGAAGCACCTCCAGCACGCACTGCGCCTCGTCTTCAATGGACGCCGGTTCGGGCGGCAGGAGCCCCTCCAGCTTCAGCGTCCGGCGCTCTGCCAGACTGTAGCCCGTGCCGTGCGTCGCCGCGGCGTCCGTGAGCAGGGCGAAGCCCGTTTTTTCTTCGGTCATTTTCTCTCTCCCAAAAGGATCGTTGAAGCGAAGTCCGGCGCTGAGACGCGGGCTTCATTGGGGAGCGAGTCTAGAAACGGACCCCGTCGTTGAAAATGGACTTTTGATAACTTAAACTTGTCGAATTGACAACCAAGGAAATCACCGTGAGCCGATCAGAAAGTCTCAAAACCTGGGGATTGGTGCATGCTTTTTTGCAGCAGGGCAGCCTTGCCAAGGCGGCCCTGGCCGAAGGCATCGAGCTCTCCGACGCCTCGCGCCGGATGACGGCGCTCGAAAAGCTGATGGGCGTTTCACTTCTGGATCGCTCCACGCGTCCCGCGGGCGCGACGGAAAACTTGAAGCGCTACGCCGCGTGCGCCTCCCGCATCGCCCGCGCTTCGCGCGACATTGATCGCATCACGGCCGCCATTCACGCCGAGGCCTCGCCCGCCCTGCGCACGGTGCGGCTGAGCCTTCCCGTCAACATGGACAAGGCAGGCGTTCTGACCGCCCTGCAGCAGTACGAATCCTCGCATCCCGACGTGCGGATCGAGCTTTCCGCCGACAGCGGCATCCCGATGCTTCTCGCGGGAAAGACGGACATCTCGATGGGCGGCTACCTTCTGCAGCTGCCCGAGCTCTTCGCGATGCATGTCGAAGAGAGCTACAACTTCCTGATGGCGACGAAGGCGTACTTAAAGCGCCACGGCACGCCGCAGACGATCGACGATCTCGCGGATCCGAAGCATCGCGTGCTTCTCAGAAACCACGACAACCTCTTTTTCTCAAACCGCCTTGAAAACAACGGCGAGACCTTCTACC
>CAVJUB010000281.1:0-2236 GCA_963652545.1 Hallella faecis
CGCTGTTTCGCCGGCTGCTGATCGCCATGATGTTTGCGAGCGGCGCCGTGATCCTTGTGCGGGAGCTGCCGCAAATTTTGTAATGCGTTGTTAGCTGCTGATGCGGCGCCAGTTCGAAAGGCAGTCCGTGAGGTAGGCGCGGTAGCGGTTGCCGAACCATTTGAGGAATTCTCTCACGCGCTTTTTCTGGTAGGCGTGGGAGCTCGCGAAAAGGCAGACGGTGCGCGGCGGGCAGGACCAGCCGGGCATCACCGGAAGCAGCAGCTTCTTGCGGTACTGCTCCATGAAGTAGGTGAGGCCGAGATCCGGGCAGACGCCCGCGCCGAGAATGAGCGCCTCGATGGCGTCGAGCTGGCTGTTGTAGGTGGAGGAGGACTGCCAGTCGAGCTTCTCGTAGCGTCCGTCTTTGGATAAATGAGTGACGGAATGCCGCCCGGGAAGCCGCAGCAGAAGGCCGCGATGGTCGCGGCATTTCTCGGGCGATTCGGGCGAGCCGTGGCGCGCGATGTAGCGGGGCGAGGCGCAGGCGACAAACGGCAGGTCGATGAGCTTTTCCACGTGCACGCCGTCGGGGATCGGATCTTCGGGAAGGAAGGTGACCACGATGTCGTTGGCGGAGCCGTCGGGCGCGACGAAGAAGTTGCGCGCGCCCTGCACCATGTCGCGCAGCTCGAGCGTGATGCCCGGATTCATCTCCTGATACTGAACGATGGCGGGCGTGAGCGTCTGGTGGCGCACGCCGGCGGTGGAGGCGATCTGAATGAAGCCCGAGTCGCTCTCAAGATTGTCTCGGATGGCTTCGAGCATGAGGGACTGCTCCCGGAGGATGCGCTGGGCGTAGTCAAAGAAGAGTCGCCCCTGATCCGTGAGACGAATGGGGCGGCTCTGGCGCTCAAAGAGGGGCGTGGTGAGGTCGTCTTCGAGCTGGCGGATGAGGCGGAAGATGTTGCTCGGCTCCATGGCGAGCTGCACTCCGGCCTCCTTCACGCTGCCGCAGGCGGCGACGGAGCAGAAGACGCGGTAGCACTCCAGGTTGTCGGTTTTTCTCATGACGGGGACTATCAAAAGTGATCGACGGGAGACGGAAGCCGCCTGTACGACGAGGCGGGGCGAAATCAATAATAGTGGTGCTTGGCAGAAACGAGCAGTTGGGGTCTCCGAAACGGAGGCCCTTTTTTTCAGGGTAAACACGAAAAACCATCGGCAAGTGATCAAAGCGGATCGGGCAGTGACGGAATTTGTCTGTACGAGATGTTTCAGCGCGCCGAATAATCGCCTTCGTCAGAGCGCCGGCAACGCAGCTTTCCCCCTGCGTCCGGTATAGCCGCGTCTCCAGTCAGAGGAAAGGGAGGCGGCCGAAGCTCTCTAAACAAAACAAGGAAACCACCATGGTTTGGGTACATTTCATTCTGCTCTTCGGCTGCATCATCTATGCGGCCAAGCTGGGCGGCATCGGCGTCGGCATGGCCGGCGGCCTCGGCATGTTCATCGCGGTCTTCTGCCTCGGGCTTCCCCCGGGCGCCATGCCGCTTGACGTCATTCTCATCATCATGTCCGTGCTCTTCGCGTGCTCCGTGATGCACGTGGCTGGCGGCATGGACTACATGGTCCGCGTGGCCTCGCACATTCTGCGCAGCAACCCGAAGTACATCAACATCCTCGCCCCGCTGATCGGCTTCATTCTCACGATCTTCTCGGGCACGGGCTTCACGACGATGGCGATTCTGAACGTGGTTCAGGAAGTCGCCAAGCAGAATCACGTGCGTCCGTCGCAGCCGCTGACGTCCACCGTCGTGGCGTCTCAGATCGCCATTTCCGCGTCGCCCATTTCCGCCGCGACCGCGGCCATGTGGGTCGTTGTGGAGTCGATGGGCGTCTCCTTCGGCCAGGTGCTGATGGTGATTCTCCCCGCGGGCTTCTTCGGCGCTGCGGTGGCGTCTCTCATCTCCTCCTTCCAGGGCGTTGAACTTGACAAGGATCCGATCTTCCAGGCTCGCATGAAGCAGGGGCTCGTCGCGATGACCTCGAAGGAGCAGCAGGAGGCGCCGCTGCCGAAGGGCGCGAAGCTCTCCGTGGGCATCTTCCTTCTCTCCGTGCTCTTCATCGTGCTGATGCTTCTCTTCAAGAAGGAGATCGGTCATACGCTGGGCTCTCGCGACATCATCGTCATGACGATGCTCTTCATCTCCATGCTGATGTACTGGTTCTGCGACGTGAAGCTCACGAAGATCAAGGA
>CAVJUB010000282.1:0-2223 GCA_963652545.1 Hallella faecis
CCGCCAGCCCCTCGTCTGCAACGCCGAGAATTGGCAAGCGCTTCAATCTCGTCGAATTGCTGCCATCACAGACATTCTCCAAACCGAAGGCCCCTCAGGCCTGCTTGAGCTGTCGGCAAGACACGACACGCAACCCCTCGTCGGTCAGCTGAGCGCCAACCTCCTGACGGCGGCCCAATGGCAACAACTCATTCTGTCGATCATGCAATCTCCGCCAGAACCAGCCTATGACAAATTGCTCGCCGGCCTGCTGTCCGCCCCCACGAATTTCACCTGCTTGCTCAACGTGCTTCCTCAGCTGTCCAACGACGAACAACTGCGCCTCTTGTGCCTCCTGCCCTACGCTCAGGCTTCCTGGACCTTCATGGAACAGCACGCCCCGACTCTCGTGAGATCGTACTGGGACCGCGTGGTGCCGCCGCTGCTTGCGGACATCAAAGACGCTGAAAAAAGCGCGGAAGAGCTGATGCACTCACAGCGTCCGCAAACCGCGCTTCGCTCGCTGGACGCCCTGCTGTCGGCTGTTCCCGGCCAGCTCCTGCAAAAACTGCTTTATCACTGCTTCACGCAATCCATAGAACACGAAGTCCTGCTGGATCAAGCGACGCTTCAGGAAGCCGTTCTCTACCTGCGACAAGACGTCAGCGTGCCTTTGCGAGATAAAGTCAGACTAGAATTTTTATACATCGATGCGTTAAGAACTTTTGACCCAACCCTGCCTTCGAAAATTCCTGAGCTAGAGCACTATGTTGCTGATCATCCAGCTTTCTACGCTCGCCAAATTGCTTTAGTTTTCTGCCCAAAAGAAGGGACAGCCTCTTCCAGCCCAGAAGCCAGATTCATCGTCAACAGCCGCCTCCTGCTTGAAGACTTGCGCGAACTTCCGTTTGCCGCCCTGCCGCCAGAAACACGCTGTCAGCAACTTCGGCTATGGATTGATGCCGTGAGAACCGACTGTCAAACATCGGGATGTGAAGCGGCCGGCGATCATTTTCTCGGACGCCTGCTCGCCATGAACTTTCTCACCAAAGATCAACATCAGCCAGATCTCACCGTGTGTCAGGCCATGGATTCCATCGCTACGGAAGCTCTCTTTGCTGGAGCCATTGAAGCCACGAAGAATCTTCATGGTCCCAGGGGCCGCTCTCGATCCGACCTCGGTGTCGCCGAACAAACGCAGGCGCTTCTATATGGAAATTTTGAAGAAGATCTTCTCTCGAGCTTTCCTCAGGTAGCATTGCAGTATCTTCGTCCTTTGAAAGTTTTTTACCAACAGGAAGCCGCCAGAACTACAGTCAAGTAGCCTGCCGACTAAATTTTCAAAATTTTTGCAGTGCTGTTCTTCGACCTGAACACAAGATTGGCTACTGTTTGATGCCACCAATTCAAGGCACAACCAATATTCGTATCTGATAATTTCCTGCTACATTTTTTTCTTTTCTATCGAGCTATTAACAATGCGCATCGGTGTTGCTTGCAACTGCTTCGCCCGCTCGGGCGGCATGGAACAATATGCCCTCAACGTGATTGACGCCCTCATCAAGATGGGCCACACCCCCGTCGTTTTCACGATGAAAGCAGATCCTTCGCTCCCGGCTTATCAACACTGCGAAGTCCACGTCTGCTCATTGCCCAAATGGATGCCCAACAAACTGAACGTCGTGCACTTCAACCACTGGCTCAAAAAAGTGAAGGGCTCTATTCCCGTAGAGTTTCTGCTGGGATGTTGCACAGCTGTCACAGCTGACATTGTGATCTGCGGCGGAAACCACATAGGCTACTTGAAGGCCATGAAAAAGACGCCGATGTTTTATGACCGTTGGATCATCAACATCGAGCGCGAGATGTATGAGCACACCAAATTCGTTGTGTGCCATGCCGCCACCATGCATCGGGAGCTGCAAGCTTTCTACGGCGTGCCCGCAGAGAAAATGCGAGTCATCTATCCCCCTCAGACCTTCAAAAAGCTTGAGCACGCCATGGACCGCGCAGAACTTCGCCAGCATTTCAGCCTTCCGGAGAACAAGACGCTTTTTCTCTTCCCTTCCTCAAGCCACAAGCGCAAGGGCTTTGATCTGCTGAAAAATTACTTTGAATCCACGCCTCACGATGAACTGTTGATCGTTGCAGGACGTCCGCTGAATAGAAAATACAAAAACATCCGATACATCGGCTTCTGCAAGGAAATGCAAAAGCTCTACCATGCCTGCGACTACACCGTGC
>CAVJUB010000283.1:0-2219 GCA_963652545.1 Hallella faecis
GTATTGTTTCGTATTGCATGTTATTGTTTTGCAAAAAGTGTCTCTGGTTTGCGTAAAATGTCCATGACAAAAGGAGTACCCTCATGAAGAAGCAAACGATACTGGATCTCATTCGCTACCACGCCGAGGGCAACGAGCCGGGGTTTCGAACGACGGCGTACGCGGTGGCGGACGAATTCAACCGCTCGGGCGACGTTGAGCTCGCGCAGTTCATCATGATGCAGCTGGCGGGAGAGAACGTCTTCGAAGCACAGGACATGGCGTCGCCGACGTTTTCGGACAGCTTTGTGCGGCTAGACTTCAGCAAGGAGCCGCTGCCGTTGCCCGACGTCATCATGAAGGATTTGATGGGCATCGTGAACGCCGTTGGAAAGCACCGGTCAGTGAACAAGTTTCTTTTGGCCGGGGCGCCGGGCACGGGAAAGACGGAGTCGGTGAAGCAGGTGGCGCGTCTTCTGGGACGCGAGCTGTATCGGATCGACTTTGAGAAGGTCGTGGACTGCAAGCTGGGGCAGACGGCGAAGAACATCACGGCGGTGTTTGAGGAGTTGAAGGCCGTTTCCACGCCGGACCGCTATCTCTTTCTCATCGATGAAATTGATGCGATCGCCATGGATCGGACGAATCCGCGGGATTTGCGGGAGATGGGACGGGTGACGTCGGTTTTTCTGCGGATGCTGGACGATCTCGCGCCGCAAATCATTCTTTTTGCCACGACCAATCTCTACGATCATTTTGACAAGGCGCTCGTTCGCCGCTTCGATGCGGTGGTGGACTTCAATCGCTATACGCGAGACGACCTCTTGGAGGTGGCGGACAAGCTGCTCGCGCACCATCTTGCGGCGTTCAAGCGTCGGTCGGCCAAAAAAGGCCTCTTTCGCAAGATTTTGTCCTTGATGGAGCCGCTGCCCTACCCAGGAGACCTCAAGAATCTTGTGAAGACGTCGCTGGTCTTCAGTGATGAGACGGAGGAGGGAGACTACTTGAAGCGGCTTTATCAGAGCGTGTGCCGCGGCGACACGCTTTCGGTGGAAGATTTGAAGTCCAAGGGCTTTACGGTGCGGGAAATTGAATTCCTGACCGGGGTGTCCAAGAGCAAGGTTTCCAAGGATACGAAGGAAACGGCATGAGAGAGCCCAACGATCTGTTGATTTTGCGCGGCACGCTGGAGGGGGCGCCGTACGAAAAAGGGGGCGGCGGCTTCAAGCTTCCCGTCTGGGCTGAATACCCGCTGAGCCACTTGGAGGCGCTTGCTCGGGACTGGGCGGCGGTGGAGGAATTCTGGCGAAATCAGGTGGATGTGGGCGGCGTGCTTTTGAGTGTTCACTATCGTCGCTTTGTGGCGAAGTCCAACCGCGTTTCGGAATTGCTGGGACTGCGAGGCGCCGTCTGGAAGACGGTGCGAGGAGCACGATTTGAACGACGAAACGGTGTCGTCAATAATCATGTCATCACGCACTTTGTGTCTTTTGCGACACTGCAGGCGGCGCGGCAGACGCTGGAAGCCGTGCGCACTTCCCTGGCGGCGGCCGGTATTTCGACTGTAACGCAGGAAACGCTCGAGGCGGCGCAAGCCGGGCGGCTCGCAGTTTCAGGAATGAAGCCCTCTCGATTGCGAACCTTTCTGAAAGATGCGGCTTATGTGGATCGCCTTGCGGTGGATCGCTTGCCGGATGAAATCAAGGAAAGCGCCATCACAAGCTTTTATCGCACGGGCGTGCCGCTCGCGAAGCTTTTGTCAGATTTCGGCATTTCTCTAACGCCGGACAGCTTTCTCGATGACAACACCGTGCTGCTTGCTCCGGAGCAGCGGCTGAGGCTTTCGGAAAAAGCTGGTTGCTTTATTTCCATGACGATGAGCGACCTGGCGGAAATCCCGGCGTTGGATTTTTTGCCGGATGAGGGCCAGGAACGAGAGAAGCTGCCGCCGCCCGGCGACGAACCGGTGGTGGGGGTGATCGACACGCTTTTTTCCGAACACGCCTATTTTGCGGACTGGGTGGAGGTGCACAATCAACCCGCGCTCGCCGTGCATCGTCCGCTGACGCCGGCTGACTATGTGCACGGAACGGCCGTGAGCTCCATCATCGTCGACGGACCGGCGGCCAATCCCTGGCTTGACGACGGATGCGGTCGCTTTCGCGTGCGGCATTTCGGCGTGGCGACGACGGGCGTCATCAGTCAGTTTCATTTGATGAAGGCCATTCGGGACATTGTGC
>CAVJUB010000284.1:0-2207 GCA_963652545.1 Hallella faecis
CCGCCAGACAGGCCGCAAGAGACCCCACGGTGATTAGAACCACTACAGCAAAAAGAGCCTTTACCGACCGGCAAAACTTCCACACCAGCACGCAGAGAATCGGGAAGACGATGTAGAACTGCTCTTCAATGGCAAGGCTCCACAGATGAAGCAGGGGCTTCGTGTCGGACGCTGCGTCAAAGTAACCCGCTTCGCCCATCAAACGAAAGTTCTGATAGAAGCCGGCACTCGCATAAATGTGCTGTCCCAGCGTCTCCAGTTCCTTCGCAGAAAGCCAGAACCAGCCCATGACGAAGCAGAACAGGAGCACCAGAATCAGATTGGGCAGAATGCGCCGGATGCGCTTGGCGTAAAAATCACCGTAGCTGAAGGTGTTCGCGAGAATGCCGCGGAAAATGATGCCGGAGATGAGGTACCCCGAAATCACAAAAAAAATGTCGACGCCGAAAAAGCCGCCCGCAAGAAGATCCGGAAAAGCGTGAAAAAGCAATACTGGGAGCACCGCCAGCGCTCGCAGCCCAGTGATGTCCGTTCGCCACAAATGCTGCGGACTGACCGCAGGCGACGTTGTAGTTGATGCCATTTTGTTGTTGATTCTGCTTTTGGTTTACGCGCGGGGCAACGTCACGCCGACCTGCCCCTGATATTTTCCTTTGCGATCTTTGTAACTCGTCTCACAATCTTCATCGCCTTCAAAGAAGAGCACTTGAGCGCACCCTTCGTTGGCGTAGATCTTCGCAGGCAGCGGCGTCGTGTTCGAAAATTCCAGCGTCACATACCCCTCCCACTCGGGCTCAAAAGGCGTGACGTTCACGATGATGCCGCACCGTGCATAAGTTGATTTCCCAAGACAAACGGTGAGAACATTCCTTGGAATGCGGAAATACTCCACCGTCCGCGCCAGTGCAAAGGAATTGGGCGGAATGATACACACGTCGCTGACCACGTCCACGAAGGACGCCGTATCGAAGTTCTTCGGATCCACAATCGTAGAATTGATATTCGTGAAGACCTTGAACTCATTGGCGCAACGAATGTCGTAGCCATAGGAAGACGTCCCGTAGCTCACGATCTTTCGATCATCCACATAACGCACCTGATTGGGCTCGAACGGCTCAATCATGCCTTTTTCCATCGCCATGCGGCGGATCCACTTGTCCGACTTGATGCTCATGCCCGATCTTCCTCCAGCATCGTCTGAAAAGACGCCGCCGACTTTTTTGCAAACTGGATATTGTACAGGTGGGCGTAAGCGCCCTGCTTCGCGAGAAGCTCCTCATGCCGTCCGACTTCAAGGATCTCGCCGTCCTTCATCACCACGATCTTGTCGGCGCCGAGAATAGTGGAAAGCCGGTGCGCCACCACAAAGGTGGTGCGCCCCTTCATGAGTTCGTCCAGCGAGCTCTGGATGTACTTTTCGCTTTCCGTGTCCAGCGCGCTCGTCGCCTCGTCGAGAAGCAGAATCGGCGCATTCTTCAAAAGCGCCCGGGCAATCGCCACGCGCTGCTTCTGTCCGCCTGACAAACGCTTGCCTCCCTCGCCCACCGGCGAGTCCAGCCCTTTCTCCATCCGGCTCACAAAAGGCATCACGCAGGCGGCCTGCGCCGCCTTCTCGACCTCTTCACGCGTCGCGCCGGCTCGGCCATAGGCAATGTTCTCGCCAATCGTGCCGTCAAACAGCATCACATCCTGGCTGACAAGCGCTATCTGAGATCGCAGGCTTTTCAACGAAATGTCCGACTGCTTCACGCCGTCAAAATAAATGTCGCCTGACGTCGGCTTCAAGAACCTCGCAATGAGATTGATCATTGTCGTCTTCCCGGCTCCCGAAGCGCCGACAAAAGCCACTGTTTCTCCTGGCTTCACCTCAAGCGTGATGTGCTCCACCGCCGCCTTCTCGCTGTCGCCGTAACGGTACCCCACGTCTTCAAAACGCACCGCCCCCGTGCAACGCCCCAAGTCAGTCTTTCCCCCCTCGTCTTCCAACGGCTCGTCCATCACTTCAAAAAGACTCGTTGCCGCCGCCTCAATGCGAGCAATGGAACCATTCAACGCGGCGAGTTTCTTGATGGGGTTGGTGAGAAGCAGAAGTGCTGAAAGGAACGTGATGAACTCGCCAAGCGTCAGAAGACCATTGTGCGACTGCACAAGCGCCACAACGACCACGATGGACACCGCACTCATTGTCATGAACTGAATCATGGGCG
>CAVJUB010000285.1:0-2201 GCA_963652545.1 Hallella faecis
GACCAATTGAGGACACAAATAGTAAGAGAGGCGCCATAGCCGCGAAGCAATGCGCCGGCCTGACTTTCCCAAATTGTGCATGTCTAGTTACGCTTAGAAAGTTATAATTTTTCACACAATCCGTAATCTCAATGGTTTCAAGCCATTGCCGCTTGCGGGATTTTTTTGACCGCGCTATCATAGTTACGCATTATAGCGTAACTATGGAGGAGCGCCATGCCCGCCGTCGACCAACCGGAGCTTCCTAAACTCATCGTCAACGCCTCGGGGGCCCACAAGTACGTTTACACCTACAAGAACACTTGGGATCCGAAGCTCAAGCGAGCTGTGCGCGGCAAAGGAGATACCAAATGCGTCGGCCGCTACGAGCCAGTCGTTGGTGAACCAGGGTACGGAGAAATTTTCTTTAACGATGAGTTCAAAGAGCAGTATCCAGCGCTAGAACATTTGCGCGTATTCCGCCACAAAGGCGGCAAGTTGGACTTCAAACCCATCCTCGTGGACCTGACTGTGACCAAGCCATTTGAAGTCCAGTTTCTTCACGGTGGCGCAACCTGGGCCCTGAATGAGATCGTTGGCGGCACCCCTCTTGCAATAGCCCTGCACGATGTATTCGCGACTTACAAGCGAGATTTGAAACTCTTGTCGTTGGCTTATTACCTTGTCATCAACAAAGACAGCAGTCTTTGCAACTACGAAGAATTCGCGGAGTGCACCTGGTTACCGTATCAGGTGCCGATGCTCAGTAGCACCATCAGCCGCTTTTTGGGAAACATTTCGATCGCAGAGATCTACCAGTTTCAGAAGAGACTAAATGAGGAATTCGTAAAGAAGTACGGCGATGAGATTGTTGAAACGCGATTTTTAGCCCTGGACTCAACATCCATAACTTCGTATTCCAAAAATATCGCCTCTGTGGAGTATGGTCATAACAAAGACTTGATGGAGGCACCGCAAACGAATGTTTTGCTGATCGTTGATCAGGAAACAGGCGCACCGCTGCTCTGGCGAAACTTTGATGGAAATGTGCCGGATGTTTCTACGGTTCGTAATACGATATCGCAGCTCGCCATGCTGAACATAAAGTCGGAAAACATTGTTCTGGTAATGGACCGAGGTTATGGATCTTGCGCGAATTACGACGACCTGCTCCGCAACGGCATTGGCTTCGTAAACAACGTAAGGCTAGGGGCGAACCCTTCTCTGAAGTCCATGGTTGATGAGCATTATGCGGAATTGCTGGACTGGAACAATGAAATTGATTATTTGAAACAAACAGCTGTCACAGTTCCAATCGAGTGGCGCTATGACGAATTCCCTGTTGCCAACAAGCGGAGCCAAAAATCTGCCAAAAAGACAGTCTATGCACATATGTACTTCAATAAGTCCCTGCAAGAACAAGCTGAGGAGAACTTGAAGCGTACGCTCACGAATTTTCTGAAGGCATACAGAAAAAAGCCCGACAGCGTAAAGGACGTGAGTGAACAGATCATCTCGAATTACATGGACAAGGCGAAAGACGGAACTTTGACCATCAACATGAGCAAGGTTGATCAGCGGCTTCGCTACATAGGGATACGAGTGTTAATGAGTGATTCAATCAAAGAAGCGCTGGCATGCCACGTTGCGTACGACGACAGAAATGAAGTCGAATATGGCTTCAACATGATGAAGTCGCGCCTGAGTTGCAACCGAACGAAGACACATTCATCCGAACACTGGGAAAGCAAGCTCTTCCTGCAGATGCTCGCTACAGCCATTGGCATCATGGTGCACAACCGCGTGAAGGCCTACAACGACAGCGCCAAGAGCAAGAGTCTTCGCGTCCACTACGACAGTGACCATAAGCTACTCGCGAAGCTGAACAACATCTACCTGACGAAGGTGCCTGCAGGCTGGGTATTCAACGAGATCGCCGGCAAGAAAAAGGAGCTCTTCAAGGTTCTTAACGTCCCCATCCCGACGACAGGATGCCAGGTCGCCACCGGCGCTGTCGACGAGGAGCCCTTGGCAGAACCTGATGCCACCGACAGCCTTCTGCCCAGCGGTGACGGCATCGAGGACCTGTAAACGAAAGCCGCCCTCGGTCAGTACCTGGGCGGCTTTTTGGTGAAGCCATAGTTACGCAAAATCGCGCACAATTTTGGTTTTTTGCGAGGCTATCATGGGTAACAACCATTCCTCGTGCGAGAGCATTATGC
>CAVJUB010000286.1:0-2198 GCA_963652545.1 Hallella faecis
GCCTTCACCAGAGCGGCGGCCGCCAAAATTTCAATGGACAGCACCGGCGCGTCTTCGCCGCCCAGCAGGGCGCCGAGCCGTTCGCAGAGGCGATCGTGAACGTGCGCCGGGAGGCGGCGCGCGAAGGCGGTCCACCAGCGTTGCACGGATGCCGCATCCTTCTCGGCCGGATCTTCGGGAAAGAGCGCGCCGGGGCGGACGTCGGCAAAGAAGGCCTCCAGCCACTCGGGCATCTGGCCTGGCAGCGGCGCCTTTCCTGGCAGCGAGCGCTGAACCGCGGCCTTGAAGACCGCCAGGGGCGAGGCGGAGCGAGCCTTCTTTTCGTGGACGGGGTCCTCAAACTCCAGTTGGGAGAGCGCGACGGCGATGTTTCGGGACTTGCGTTCAAGAAGGAAGGACGCCTGCGGCCTCTCGCTGCAAAGCCGGACGGGCGGCGCAAAGCGGACGGCTTCCGAGGACAGCATTTCCGGAATGAACTGGGCGGCGGGCTTTTCAAAGGCGCCGAGCAGCTCGCCCTGAAGCAGAAGGCCTGATTCGTTGTCCAGCAGGTCGTACTGGCGAACGAGCGATGAGTCGCCTGCGGCTTCCAGCCGCCGCTTGGCGACGGTCTGCGCCAGCCCTCGGCCGTCCGCCGCTTCCGTGATTTCAATCAGGCTCGTCATCTTTGGACGGCCGTCCACGGACGCCGTCCAGGTGACGGGCAGCGCGGGCTGGACGGAGGACTCGAAATAGACGCGGTGACAGAGGCCGGCGCGCATGGTCTTGGGGAAGCCGCTCGTCCACTCGCAGGCGGCGAGGAACGCCTTGAGAGCGTCTGAGGCGGCGACCGGCACTGGCGGCCGGCGCGCGGCGTCAATGAGCCGGGTGACGGCGGGGAGCGCGTCTTCACCGGGCAGAATGAATTCCGCGAAGCCGCCTGAGGCCTGCGCGACGGTCTGCAGGCGGGCGGCGCAAGACGTGCGGCCGACGCCCAGGATGAAGACGGGTGCGTCAGCCGCCCGCACGACGGCGACGAGTTCGTCAGCGCTCTCGCTCTTGCCGTCCGTCACAAGAAGAACGGCGCGCCGGGCGTCGAGCCGGGGCGCGGCCGTGGCTTCGAGCGCCGCCTTGAGCGCCGGCGCGAGGTTGGAGCCGCCGAGGCCGGCGCCGAGCGACGCGATCGTCGGGAGCCAGACCGTCTTTCGAAAGGCGTCGTCAAACGCGGATCGCGGGCCGGCGGGCCAGCATTCCGTGCCGAACGTGGTGAGCTTCACGCGGTCCTGCGGCGTGAGGAGCGTCGCGAGGGCGGCGAGCGCCTCCTGCGCCGAGCGGCACGGGGCGCCCGCCATGGAGCCCGAGTCGTCGGCGAGAACGTCGAGATCGAGTGCTTCGGGGGCCGCGGCGGGAGCGGGCGGCGTGAGTAGCAGGACGCCGCTCCAGCGGCCGGACGCGAAGGGGTCCGGCGCGGTGACGAGGGCGTTTTCAGCCGGAAGATTGGCGAGCGTAAGCGAGACATTGCCGTCCGCGCGAACGTTGAGAAAGCGAACGAGGAGTCCCTCGGCCGTGCGCTCCGTCTGAAATTCGTGCGACGCTGACGCCAGAGCGCCGGCGGCATAGACGCCCGTGAGGAGAACCTTGCATTGCACGGGGTAGTCCGCGAGGAGTGACGGCGAAGGCCGTCCGGGGCCGGCGTGAAGGCGTCCGGTGCAAAGCGGCAGAACGAGCGTCAGGCGGCCGTTGTCCGCGGCGGCGACGGCGTGCGTGCGAAAAGTCGCTTCAACGGTCTTTCCGGGCGCGAGGCATCCGATGCTCACCGTGGCCGTGCCGTCGGCGCTGGCTTCGAGAAGCAGCGGCAGGCGGCCGTTCCGCCGGTCCAGGTAGGCCGCGGTGACGCGGCTCGTCGGCTGGCGCGCCGTGCGCCGCACGCCGTCCAGGAGGCAGGAGAACTCCGTGATGACGGCGTCCACGGCGCGCGGGAAGGTGTAGATCGCTTCGATCGTCTTGCCGCTGTCATTGACGTAGCGCTGCGTGGTTTCGCAGGTGAAGGCATGGCCGCTGAGGCGGCCGGCGACGGTGATCGACTTCAGGGGGATCGAGGCGTCGGAGGGAAGAGAAAAGTGGTTTTTCATCAGGAGAAGCAGCAGTTGAAGGAGGCGTCAAGAGCTTCCTTGAGTTTGGTTTGGCAAAGGCTGAGGCTCTTCGCGGCGTTGTCCGTGCCC
>CAVJUB010000287.1:0-2178 GCA_963652545.1 Hallella faecis
GCTGTGCTCACGACTGGGGGAGCAGGTGTTCAGCAGCGCGGAAGTGCGAAAGCTTCTGAATTGCTCGGAGACGACGGCCACGGCCTATGTGAAGAAGTTCTGCGACTTGGGATTGATTGCCGCCGTGACGGGCGAAGGCAAGGGGAAGTACCGATTTCAGGAAGTCCGAGTGAGGTAGGCGACTCGAAAACTGGGGTTTCCTGTTGGAAAACTTGGGTTTCGTTGCGCAAAACTGGGGTTTGCCGTGTCGCCGCCCCGCTGAAGTTCGGCGGCACGGCGAGCATGAAGCGGTCGGCAGGCTACGCTTCGAAGGTGCCCTTCACCACGATTTCGCCCGAACGCATCATGGCGCGGCCGTTGGCGAAGACGTGCACGAGGTTGAGGTTCTCGTCAAAGAGCGCGAGGTCGGCATCTTTGCCGGCGGCGACTTCGCCCTTTCCGGCGAGCTGCAGGGCGCGGGCGACGTTCTTCGTGAGAAGCGGCAGCGCCGTCGCCATGGCGACGCCCTTTTCGCCCACGAGCTTCTTGAAGTCCCGGAGGTTGCTTGCGACGCCGCCGACGCCGAGGCCCACCATTTCGCCTTTTTCGTTGAAGCGCGGCACGGAGCCGTGGCCGTCGGAGCTCATCGTGAGGTGATCCGCGGGAACGCCCGCCTTCAAGGCTTCGACGACGCCGTCCGCGGGCGAGCCGAACGCGCAGGAGCCGCCCGTGGTGATGTCCATGAAGCCGCCGGCGAGCGCAAACTTCACGGCGCCTTCAAAGACCGGCATCGCGCGGGCGCAGTGCGTCGGACGGATGTGCTGGATGGGCATGCCCTTCTTTGCGATGTCAAGGAACATGTCAAAGGGACCCACGATGTTGCCGAGGTGGATGTGCAGGACGCCCAGCTTTCCCGCCACCATGGCGCCCACGCGGATCTGCGTGAGAAGGCGCAGCACTTCTTCTTCCGTAGGAAAGCTCGAGCGGTGGTCGCCCATGGCGATCTTGACGCCCAGGACTTCCGGCACGAAGAAAAGATCGTCGCGCACGCAGGACGTGAGCGTCGTGGGCGGATAGGCGTAGTTGCTCGTGTACATCCAGGCGGAGACGCCTTCGCTCTGAAGCGCCCGGACCTTGGCGAGAAGATTCGGAATGGAGCGCGTCGTGCCGTCCGTGCCCGAGACGCCGACGACCGTCGTTGTGCCGCAGGCGATGAGTTCGGAGAGAACGAGTTCAGGCGTGCGGGTCTTGGGACCGCCTTCGCCGCCGCCTCCGGTGACGTGGACATGCTGGTCGATGAAGCCCGGCGTGAGGATCAAGCCTTTGGCGTCGATCGTTTCGAGGTTGGGGAGGTTGACGACGAGGTCTTTGCCGACCGCGGCGATTTCGCGGCCGGTGACGAGGACGTCGGCGACGCCGAGGTCTTCGGGCGCGAAGATGCGGGCGTTTTTAATGAGCAGTGCCATGATGAGGTCTCCTGAATTTCAAGGTCAGTGCATCAAAGGAAAATGAGAGAGGCTGCCACGTTCACGATCATGGCGAGAACCATGACGGGGACGGTGCGGCGGATGAGTTCAAAGGGCGTCAGGCCGGAGATGCCGGCTACGGCGATGATGACGCCGGCGATCGGGCACATGGTACGCGCAATGCCAGCGGAAAGCTGAACCGGCACAACGAGTGCGATCGTGGAGAAGCCGACGCTCTGAGCGGCTTCCGGCAGAAGCGGTGAGAACGCAAAGAAGGCGGCGTTGCCCGAACCGGTGACAACCGTGGCGACGACCATGATCGCGAGCATCACGAAGAGCATCAGATAGATGCCGGCGCCCTGCATGGAGGCGGCGGCCTGAATCATGGTGGTGATGCCGCCCAGCTTGTTCAAGCCCAGCGCGAAGAGCTCGGCGCAGCAGATGAGGGACACAGTGGAGGTGAAGACCTTGCCCATGCCTTCAAAGATCGCCTTCGTGGCGTCGCAGCATTCCTTGAAGCGGCGGCGGGTGACGATGTCAACGACGAAGCTCACGAGCAGCGAGACGATGATCGCGGTGACGAGGTTGAGCTTCACGCCCGCGTAGACCATGGGCGAGAAGACGATGAGAAGAACGAGCGGCAGCATCGGAAGCACGGCGTAGTGCATTGGCGCGGCGCCTTCGAGCGCTTTGGCGGTGTCGCCGGATTCTGCGGTCTTTTCTTCATGAACGC
>CAVJUB010000288.1:0-2174 GCA_963652545.1 Hallella faecis
GCGAGCTCACGGGAGAGTGTGTTGCTCAGACGTCGCCCGAGCGCTTGAAGCGGCTTATCGTTTTGCCAGAGGACCTTTGGGGATTGACAGAGCAGGCGGCTGACGCGGCCAGTAACCTCCTTGAGGAAGGGCGGAGGCAAGGCGTGGATCAGGGGTACATTGCGAAGCATCGGCGCCGCTGGTGGTCGATTCAGCCAATGAAAGCACCACCGATGCTCATGACCTACATGGGGCGCCGCAAGCCGACGTTTGTCATCAACTACCGCAGGCTTCCCATGTTGAATGTTGTTCACGGACTCTACCCCAAGGTGCCGCTCACGGATGCCGCCATGAAGCGGTTGGTGAACTACCTCAACGAGCATGTGACGATCAATGACGGGCGCATGTACGCGGGAGGTCTGGTCAAGTTTGAGCCCAAAGAAGCGGAAGCCATCATGGTGCCGCCTGTTGCTGTTTTGGAGTCGGACTGAAGGAGAAAGAACGCGCCGTCTCGACACGTCGTCCTTCTGTGCGACTGTTTCTTTGGCAGAAAAAGGCTTGTGCGGCACCCAATGTGGTGCTTCAGACGCGTTAGGCCCTTTTGAGTAGCCCGTCTGAAGTAGAAAATCAGCCGAATCCCTATAATGATCTACAGTCAGCGCCTTTGCGTTCCCTGAGCGTGCTCAGCGGAAAGTGCAGGGCATCTAATCCCATCCGGCGATCGTCAGATTCTCGTCGGTTTTTTTAAGAGTGCAAACAATGTCTCAAACGATTCTGCAAAGCGTTCCCGTCGGCGAAAAGGTCGGCATCGCGTTCTCCGGCGGTCTGGACACCTCCGCAGCCCTGCGCTGGATGAAGAACAAGGGCGCTCTGCCCTACGCCTACACGGCGAACCTCGGGCAGCCCGACGAGGACGACTACGAAGCGATTCCGCGCCGCGCCATGGAGTACGGTGCTGAAAACGCCCGTTTGATCGACTGCCGCCCGCAGCTCGTGGCAGAAGGCATTGCGGCCATTCAGTCCGGCGCCTTTCATATCGCCACGGCCGGCATTCCCTACTTCAACACCACGCCGATCGGCCGTGCGGTGACGGGCACGATGCTTGTTGCGGCGATGCGCGACGACGGCGTCAACATCTGGGGCGACGGCTCCACCTACAAGGGCAACGACATCGAGCGCTTCTACCGCTACGGTCTTCTCGTCAACCCCAACCTCAAGATCTACAAGCCCTGGCTTGACGTGCAGTTCATCAGCGAACTGGGCGGACGCAAGGAAATGAGCGAATTCCTCAACAAGGAAGGCTTTGCGTACCGCATGAAGACCGAAAAGGCCTACTCCACCGACTGCAACATGCTGGGCGCCACGCACGAAGCGAAGGACCTCGAGCACCTCGACAAGTCCATGAAGATCGTCGAGCCCATCATGGGCGTCGCCTTCTGGGACGAATCCGTGAAGATCGAGCCTGAAGTCGTCTCCGTCACGTACGAAGAAGGCGTGCCGGTTGCGTTGAACGGCAAGAAGTTCGCGAACGCTGTTGACCTCATGTACGAAGCCAACGCGATCGGCGGCCGCCACGGCCTTGGCATGAGCGACCAGATCGAAAACCGCATCATTGAAGCGAAGAGCCGCGGCATCTACGAAGCCCCGGGCATGGCGCTTCTCTACATCGCCTACGAGCGCCTGGTTTCCGGCATCCACAACGAAGACACGATCGAGCAGTACCACATCAACGGTCGTCGTCTGGGCCGCCTCCTTTACCAGGGCCGCTGGTTCGACAGCCAGGCCATCATGCTGCGCGAAAGCGCCCAGCGCTGGGTGGCTCGCCCGATCACGGGCGAAGTGGTGCTCGAGCTGCGCCGCGGCAACGACTTCACCATCCTCGACACGAAGTCCCCGAACCTCACGTACGAACCCGAACGCCTCACGATGGAAAAGGGCGACTCGATGTTCACGGCCGTGGACCGCATCGGCCAGCTCACGATGCGCAACCTCGACATCACCGACACGCGCGCCAAGCTGCAGACCTACGCGAAGACCGGCCTGCTCACGGGCGGCGAAGGCTCCGTGGTGCCGATGCTCACCGGCAAGAAGGCCTGAGCCAATGCAGAAGGTGCTCCGCGCGAACGATCGAGAGTCGCGCGGAACACCGGCTTCAAATAGAAACGCTTCTCGATATCGCTGCCTCCGCGCAACGG
>CAVJUB010000289.1:0-2162 GCA_963652545.1 Hallella faecis
ATCTGGCTGGAAGTCGAAAAAAGCGCTGTTCCTCATGGCGGGGAGCAGCGCTCTTTCATTGCGGCGAATTGGGATCAGCCGTGCGTGATCTTCAGCTGATTCAAGCCGAGGCCTTCGGCGTCGGGGTGCTTGCCCATGGCGAGGAACACGTCGGCGTTTTCGCCGCAGGCCTTGCCGCGGGAGGCGGCGTCGTGGCGGATGTCCTCGTCGACATAGTCTGACGAGCGGTTGCGGCCGTTGACGGTCTTGAGGTCGGGGTGCATCTTCTCCACGTAGGCATTCACAACGGCGGGGGTTTCGGTAAAGAGCGACTTGAGCCGGCTGTCCACGGCCAGGAGCCATTGTGCGCAGAAGGTGTCGGCAAGGGCGCTTTTTTCGCCGCGCGTGTAGAACCACGTCTTTATCCGGAGATCCCGATCTTCCCGCAGACTCTTCAGGTAGGCCTGACGGTCTCGCCGGATTTGCCGTAGCAGCACGGTGCAAAGGTACTGGGCGAGCTCAAGCTTGGCCTTGGGACCGATGAAATTGACGCGTCCGTTTTGCGTGGACCTCGCGTAGGTCTGAATGTAAGTCGAGACGCCCAGCAGCTGCTCCACGAGCGCGAACAGTTTGAACATCCAGCTGGAAGACAAATTCGTCTTCACGTCAAGGTAGATTTCGCCAATTTCGGAGAGCTCGATGTCCGTTCTTTCGAGACCGTACTTCTCCATGAGCTTGCGGGCGTGCTGCATGGCGGTTTCGGCTTCGCCGGGGTTGGAGGAGGCGGCGAGCGCGAGGCACTTGCGGATGCGGTCAAGAACGTTCTGTGGGACGTCGATCATGGGAGAAATCCTGCGGACAATTTGGGAAAGGCGCGGATTTTAGAACACCACGACGAGGAGCATCTTGAATTTCTCTTCGGCGTAGACGGCGTGCGGGTGTCGCGCGGGCATGACGATGGATTCGCCTTCGTGAATGAGGTGCGGCTCGCCGTCGATCGTGAGCTTGCCGACGCCCTCAAGGCACGTGACGAAGGCGTCGCCGCCTGACTCGTGCGTGCTGATCTCTTCGCCTTTGTCGAATGCGAAGACCGTGACGCTCATGAAGGGATTCTGCGCGAGCGTCTTGCTCACGACCTGGCCGTCCTGACAGGTGACGAGCTCTCGCATCTTGAAGATTTCGGCTTTGGGGATGTTCTTCATGCCAGGCATGGCGGACTCCTTGTGGGGTGGTTGAGAGGCTTCGATTCTATCGGCGGCGCCTGAGCGGCGGCTGAATGACGGAGGAGGGCGAAAGACGGGGAGAGTGCCGATGATTTTGTATTGTTGTAACCAAAAATGTCTCAGGGTTTACCCCCCCCCCAGCGACATGTAGTTTTGCAAAAAGCTAGGAGGTTTCGCTCAAGGGCAATGACAATGCGGAGGCCTGCATTTGAGAAATCTCCAGGCACCGCCGCCCGGGGGCTGTTAGTCACAGCCCAGGACTACCGGGCGGCATCTGAATTTTCCTTTGGAGAACTCCAATTATGAAAAAGACTTTTGTTGCGGCCGCCGTTCTCGGCGCTTTCGCCGGCTCTGCTTTCGCCGCTGATGTCACGCTCTATGGCGTGATCGATGAAGGCCTGCACTACCAGAACGTGAAGAAGACGGGCGAATCCGGCGTCAACAAGTTTGATCTCGCTGACGGTCAGAACTCCGGCTCTCGCTGGGGCCTGAAGGGCCAGGAAGACCTCGGCTTCGCCAAGGTCGGCTTCGTCCTTGAAAATGGCTTCACCGCTGACGATGGCAAGCTCTACGCCGACCGCATGTTTGGTCGTGAAGCTCTCGTCTACCTGACCGGCGACTTCGGTACCCTCGGCTTCGGCCGCACGGGCGCCCTCACCTCTGGCACCGGCTCCTACAACCTCGCCAAGTACACCCCGTTCTCCACGGGCTGGGGCACCCTGACCGCCAAGCGCGCCAACTTCTGGCTTGGCGATCGTGACCGCATGGACAACACCGTGACTTATGTCACGCCGTCCTTTGCTGGTTTCCAGGTGTCTGCTCAGTACTCCTTCCAGCGTGCTGGTCAGGAAACGGAAGGCAACGAACGCAACAACGATCGTTATGCCGCTATCGGTGCTTCCTACAACAACGGCCCCTTCAGCGCCGCGTTGGTGGTTGACTCTGTGTTCTACAATTACG
>CAVJUB010000290.1:0-2159 GCA_963652545.1 Hallella faecis
GGATGAAACGTCTGTCGTTGGATCTTCCCGAGTCATTGCATCGTGACTTGATGATATTCTGTCTCACCCACGATACCAAAGCGGCTGATTTGTTGCGCAAGCTGATCACGAAACACATCTACGTGAAATGACAAGCACGCTCGGTGAACCAACAAGCGACTTCTGCGAACAGTTTGAAAACCTATTTTGAAGAAGCAATCAAATGTGGAAATGCATGTAGGTGCATTTCCACATTTCATTTATTGATTGGCAAACCAATATCACAAATGATCGGGGCAACTGAAGGCTCACCTTCGGCCGCTCCGATCAATGTTTACGAGGACTGACAAGCAGGAAATGCTTGTATCCCTTCGGTCATCAGCACGTCATTCCAGTCCACGCCTTTAGCGCCTTCCGGAATGTCTTCACCAGGCAAGAGAACGACGCAGAACGTTCCCTGCTTGAGCAAGCGCTTTCGCAGGTTCTCCGCCGCCTTCTGTCCGGTTCCGGATCGATCCTTGTCTGCATAGATGAAGACCGTCTCAACGCCTTCCGGCACTTCCACTGTCTCCAATCCGTGCGCTGACAAGCAGGACCAGCACGCCACCCCCGTCGCTTTCACGACAGAGAGCGCCGTTTCGATCCCTTCGGCCACGGCCAGTTGCTCTGTCGGCTCACCAAGGTGAACCGCACAGCCGGCAATCGTTCGGTCGGAGGGAAGCGCTGAAATGCGCTTCGGGGCCACTACGGACGCCTTGGCACCGTCTTCCGTGAGGAAGGTGCGATGCAGCGCTACGAGCTTCCCGTCCACGCTGCGGACAGCCGCTACCATCGCCGAGCACTCCACCGTTGCGTTCCCGTCTCGGCAGACGACCTTCGGCAGTCCTCGAAGATCGGCCAAGACCGACTCCGAAAGTCCCGAAAGACCGCGCCGCTCAAGGTAGCGAAGCACGGAAGGCACTTCAGCCACTGGGCGACTGGCGTTCCAGCTTTCGTCAATCGCGCGAGCGTAGCGTGCATCACGCTCACGACGAGCCGCCTCTTCACGTCGTTCCGCCTCCACCGAGGGCAGTTTCTCAACAGTCCAGAGGATGTGGTGGAACTCTCGTCCCGTGGCCGCGATGCGCACCTTCTGACGCGCCACTTGGGCAAGACACACGCGGTCGCCAGAGACAACGCCCGCCGCTTTCACCGGTCCGCGCAGCGAGAGAAAGAAGAGATTGCGCATCTCTCCCGTCTTCTCGTCGGCCAGTCGAAGGACAAAACGGTCGTCTCCGTCCTCAAGACTCACGACAACGCCGACGAACTTGCGGTCGAGAGGAAGCTCCTCCAGCACCTCAAAGTCAAACCCCGTCGGCATGTCGAGCACTTTGGCGACGGCTTCCAGCGTCTCCCGAAAACTCCAGCCGTTCAAC
This sequence comes from Hallella faecis, assembly GCA_963652545.1. GTDB lineage: Bacteria > Pseudomonadota > Gammaproteobacteria > Burkholderiales > Burkholderiaceae_F > Duodenibacillus. The sequence goes on from CAVJUB010000290.1 coordinate 1,395, forward strand.
CATTCCAGCATGGCAAACCCATCGCGGCGCATGCCGCACGTGTTGCACACGCCAGAGCCGTTGACGTCGAAGTTCCGAAAGAGACGAAAGCCGTCTTCACCGCCGTGAACTGGGCAGGCCACATGGCGGCCAGCCTTCTCCACGGCGTTCTTGAGCTGAGGCGCCAGACGGCAGAAGATGAATCCCCAGTGTCCGGCGGCCTTTGCTCGCACAGCATGAACATCAATCTGATAACACATAAAGCAACTCCTGATAGTCCGAAGGCTTGTCCCCGAAGGGACGAAGAGCCCCTTCGGGTAGTTGAAAAGCCTCCGATCAAGCCAGGAGGCGCTTGGCGAATCGAAACAGAACTGCTTTCAGATCCGCGACGTTTTGAATGCGTTCAGTAGCAGTGATGTAGCGGCCCAAGTCCGCGTCACCGATCTGAACGCCAAAGAGCCGGATGCCCGACTGCTCCATCTGCTCCACGACTTTCGAGAGCGCTTCTGGAAAGCCATTTCCGTCAGTGATGACGAACACAGCTTTCGCAGACTGCCGACAAGTGGCGAGCGCCATGCGTGCTGCCGTGAGGGCTTCCACGATGGGCGTGCCACCGAAGGAGTCGAGCGAGCCGATTTCGTGAGGATCAATGGAAGCAAGACGCTTCCCATGCCCTACTACCGTGCAGCAGGCATAGTCCTTCAGCCCGCAGGCGGTGCCAGGAAAGACCGTCAGCGCAGGGTTCACGTGCGGAATGCTTTCCAGCGCGTAAATGAGTCCCAGTGC
>CAVJUB010000291.1:0-2155 GCA_963652545.1 Hallella faecis
CCATCGGGTCGAGCCAGCCCATGGCGAGGCTGTAGGGGGAAATCGTGGAGCGCACTGAGCCCATGCGGCCGAAACCGAGTTCGCCATAGGTTTTGGAAGACACCGCGAGGATCGAGCGGCGGTCAAAGAGCGTCGCGCCCGTGTTGCCTCCGCCTGTGCCCGTGAGCGCGCCAGTGTCGGAGTCAAAGCCGTTTTCAAGGTAGCCTTTGATCGATACGTCCTCGGTGAGATCCTCGCGGATGTTGAAGCCGAAGCGCGAGCCTTCGTTCATCATCGTGAGCTGGGCGTTCTGGCCGCGGTTCTTCTGGATGTGCAGCGCGGTGTCCACCTTGCCGTAGACCGTGACGGAAGCGGCTTGGACAGAAAAGGCCGCTGCCATGAGAACGGCGGCAGCGGCGAGCTTTCGGGTGTTCATGGTGTCTTCTCCTGTTGGCTTGAGTGTCATCGCCGCCCAAGGCGTCATGGGCGGCGTCCGGCAATTATTCGCGTGCGGAAACGGAAAGAGAACGCAGTCAGGTAACTGAGTTGCTTGAATTCCTTCAGCCGATCGCGGGCGAGTCCCTATGGGGGAAAACGGGGCGTCTCTCTACGATGACCTTGCAGTGAGCCGGCGGCAAAAGCCGGCGATCAACCATCAAATCACCCCCTCAGCCAAAGGAGTCCGCCTCATGACAGCCACAGCCTGGATAGCGGTCGCGGCGATCATTGTGACCATCGCCGCGCTCATCAAGAAATGCGAGGTGCGCGTCACGCTTCTCGCCGCCGGCATCTTCCTCTGCCTCATCTCGATGCATCCGATGAGCGCCTTCGACCAGTTCGCCAAGATGATGACAAGCACGACGCTCGTGCAGGCCATCACGGCGGCGATGGGCTTCGCCTTTCTCGTGAGCTACTGCAAGGCGGACCTGCACTTGGTGACGCTTCTCACGAAGCCCCTCAAAGCGCTCGGGATCTTCCTCATTCCGGCCTGCACGCTCGTGACGCTTGTCATCAACACCGCCATTCCGTCGGCGGCAGGCTGCGCGGCGGCCGTGGGCGCTACGCTCATCCCCGTGATGATTCGCTCCGGCATCAAGCCGGTGGGCGCGGGCGCCGCGATTCTCGCGGGCACGATCGGCTCCTATCTGAATCCCGGGTCGCCTCACCAGAACATGGTGGGCCAGTACGTCGGCATCTCTGGCATGGAGTTCATCATCCAGAACATGCCCACCTACATGACGCTCTGGGTGATCAACGTCGTCTGCATCACGCTGGTTGAGTTTGCGCTGCGCGACCACAAGGGCGGCGAGGGCTTTGAGGGCATGGACAACCTTGGCGAAAAGGTGGAGCACGTCAATCTGCTCTACGCCATGGCGCCGCTCGTTCCGCTCGTTTTGCTGGTGCTCGGCAACACCTGCGTGCCGATGCTCAAAATGGGCGTCGCGCAGGCCATGGTGATTGGCGCGATCTACACCATCATCGTCACCCGCACGAGTCCCGCCAAGGCGACGACTGAGTTCTGGAACGGCTGCGGCAAAGGCTTTGCCAGCATCGTTTCCATCATCGTGGCAGCCTCTGTTTTCGCGATGGGGCTGCGCGAGAGCGGCCTCATCGGTGCTCTCATCGAAACGCTGAAAGGTTCGTCGGAATACGCTCGCTGGGGCGGCGTGCTCGGACCCTACTTCATGGGCATTCTCGTGGGCTCCGGCGACGCCGCGACGATGGCCTTCAATGAAGCCGTGACGCCGCATGCACCGGAATTCGGTCTGGGCATTGTGCAGCTCGGCAACCTCGCCTACGTCTCCGGCGCGCTGGGCCGCACCATGAGTCCGATTGCAGGCGTCGTGATCGTCATCGCCGGCATCTGCCGCGTCGAGCCGCTTGCCATGGTGAAGCGCACGGCGCTGGGCTCGGTTGTCGGCATCGCGGCGCTGCTGATGTTCTTCTGAAATCCCGCCGAACGAATCCGGCGCCGCTGTGACGGGAGCGCACAAGCTCCCGAACTTCCGCCTCGTCATCAGGTGTGTCGGTGACGAGGTTTTCGCTGTTTGGAGGACCAGTGCCGTTGGGCAAGGCGCGGCAGCGAAAGGCGTTGCGTCAAGCGAGGTAAGATGCTTTTGGTCTATCGAGAGGCCGGCGGGCGCGCGCCTGTTCGCGACGAATCCGCAGGAAAAGG
>CAVJUB010000292.1:0-2140 GCA_963652545.1 Hallella faecis
CACCGCAACCGCGGTCTAGCACCAACCCGCATTGGCGCCAAACGATCTCGTCACCCACCGAACAAAAAAGGCGAGAGAAGTCACAAGAACCGCTCCCGCCTTCTTGATTCACCGGCTGATGTCGGTCAATCGCGCCTTACTTCGCCTTCTTCGCGTACTTCACCGCGTTTTCCGCCGCGATGCGACCGGAGTTAACGGCCCAGGCAATCGTCGAGCCCGCCATCAAAAGATCGTAGCTGTCGCCATACATGCCGCCCACGTCGTTGCCAGCGCAATAAAGCCCCGGGATCGGCGTGCCGTCTTGCTGCACCACCTGGAAGTGCTCGTTGGACTTGATGCCGCCCAGCGTGCCGAGCGACGTAGCGACCATCTTGATCGCGTAGAAAGGCGCCTTCTCCACAGCTCTCAGGTACTCGGGCGCCTTCGCAAACTCGCCGTCATGACGGATCGCGGCAAAGCCGTTGTATTCCTTCACCGTCGCCTTCAACGTCTCAAGATCCATACCTGTCTTCTTTGCGAGATCCTTGAGGCTCGAGGCCTTCACGGCCCAGCCCGCCTTCTCGGCGGCGCCCCACTCCTCAGCAAACTTCGTGAGCTTCGTCGTGACAGGCACCATGACGCCTACGCCCAAATCGATGCCCTTCTCCTTCACCATGTAGTCGAGCGTCTTCTGATCGTACACAACCCACATTGAGCCACCGATGCGCTCCAAGGCGTTCCCGGCGTACGGCCAATTCAGCATGATCGTTTCGTCGCAGAAGCGGCGGCCCTTCGGATCAAGCCAGAGGTGAGGCTGTTTGGCGGACGCCGCAACATGATTCGTCGTGCCGATGCCCTTGGGGCCCGGGCGATAGGACGCCTGCACTTCCGTGCCGTCCTTGCCGGCGCCCGCAGCCCAGGCCATGTTGATGCCGTCGCCTGTCTTGCCAGCCTGCGCGAGGCCGTCAACGCCCGGGAAGCGCATGTACTTCTTCATCATTTCCGGATTCGCGCCAAAGCCGCCCGTGGCGATAATCACAGCGCCCGCCTTGATAGTGATCTTGTCGCCGTCGTCATTTTCAGCCATGACCCCCACCACTTTGCCGTCCTTCTGAATGAGGCTCTTCGCGGGCGTTTCCAACAAAAGTTTCTGTCCCATTTCAGCGTACTTCTTTTGGAACAGGTTGATCCAACCCGCGCCGCGTCCTTCGTAGATATGCCATGTGTAGAGACCGCCCGGATAGTTGGAATAGAGCTTCTCAAACTTGACGCCATAGCTCTTCATCCAATCGATGGTGGACGCCGTCTTTTCGAGGAAGGCACGCACCATGCGACCGTCACCGCGCCAGTGGCCGTATTCCATGATCATCTTGAAGGCCTGGTCCTTCGTGAGGTTGTAGTTCCAGTCGCGCTGCATGGAGCTTTCCACCGCCATGATGCCTTCGGAGAAATTGCCGGTGCCGCCCACCGTCGCCTTCTTTTCGAGCGTAATCACCTTGGCGCCAGTTTCAGCGGCCGCGAGCGCCGCCGCGGTGCCGGCAGTGCCCGCGCCGATCACCACAACATCCGCCGACATCGCAATGTCTTTGGCGATGGCGACATTGAGTGACAAGGTGCTGGCGACAGCCAGAGCGGCCGCGCCGAGCGTGAATGTTCTTCTCTGCATGAGGATTCTCCTTCTGTTTTGGCGAAGGACCTTCAGGACGCCGCGGGAAAGGCGGAAGGCGCCCGGCCTTCGATCGCCTCCATTGAAGCGAACCGCCTCGCAAAACGCCACCTTTTGCACGTCGTCCCGACGAATCCGTCACATGGGTTACATCTTTGGGAGGAGAAAGACTGAACAACCGTTCACCTGAAGATGACCGACGGACAGGAGACTCGCAACGAGCCGCTGTCGAAAAGATGTTTGCCCCGGAAAAAAAGATAACCCCGCGGAGTGAGCATCATTGGGACCAGAGCCCAACGCTAAGCTTGCGGGGTGTTGTTGACCGCGACGATAGCAAAATTGACGCGCAAGACACGGGGCCGCTAGGGTTTGTACTGATAATAGAAGCATTTTTCATAAGTCTCCACGTCCGGCCATCCCCCGCGCCGCCCCCGCAAAATCCGCGAAGAATCCGCGCCGTGCGCCGCTTTTCAAGCCTCACGCTCCGCGCTAAAA
>CAVJUB010000293.1:0-2094 GCA_963652545.1 Hallella faecis
AGCTCGTACGGTGGAGTACTTCCGCATTCCTCGCAATGTGCTGACCGTGTGTCTTGGAAAGTCCACCTACGCTCGCTGCGGCATCATCGTGAACGTAACGCCCTTTGAACCAGAATGGGAGGGCTACGTAACGCTTGAATTCTCGAACACAACGCCGCTTCCCGCCAAGATCTATGCCAATGAAGGCTGTGCTCAGGTTCTTTTCTTTGAAGGTGACGAAGACTGCGAGACGAGCTACAAGGATCGCAAGGGCAAGTATCAGGGGCAGGTGGGCGTGACATTGCCAAGGGCTTGAGCCACTTTTTTTGAGGCGAGAAATGCTGGTCGGGTTTCGAGTAAAAAATTTTCGTTCGTTCGGGGAGGAGCAGACGTTGTCGTTCCTATCCAGGTCGCGTGCGGAGGAGTCAGGGCGGCAGATTCATTCGACGGAGGAAAATTGCTGGAAGCTCATGACTGTATATGGTCCTAATGCCAGTGGAAAATCAAATTTGATTCAAGCCCTTGCTGTTTTTAAAAGCATGGTTACGCTTTCAGCAAAGGAAACGACATTGGGGGAGCTTCTTCCTGTAGAGTCTTTCCAACTGGACCAGAGGCTGAGAGACCAGCCGACAGAATTCGAAATTGAATTCGTCCATCAAGGATGCCGCTACAACTATGCTTTTGCTGCAACGCAAAAGAAAGTAGTTTCTGAGCGGCTTTATGCCTTTCCCAAGGGGAAGGCTCAACTGTGGTTTAACCGCTTGCTCAATGAGAATGATCGTTTTGATTGGACATTTGGGCGTCAGTTGCGAGGCAGCAAGCAACTGTGGAAGGAGTCGACGAGAGACAACGCGCTTTTTTTGTCGACGGCAGTGCAGTTGAACAGTGAACAGTTGAAGCCGCTTGCAGAATGGACACAAAACCATCTGATCATATTGTCGACGGCGGAAATTTCCAAAGACCTTACCTTGAAGTTGTGGGCTGCGCAGGAAGATAAGCGCGCTGCAGTACTGGATTTTCTCCAGAAGGCGGATCGGACGATCAAAAGCGCCGCTTTGATAAAAAAGACGATGGCCTTGAAAAATGATAATGAGTCGCTTCGGCGTTTGATTGAGCCTGCAAGCGGGAGAGAGGAAACGGAAATAAGGTCCTATCACGAAGATGATCGGAAGAACCGTGTCGATTTTTCTTTAGATCAGGAATCCACTGGGACGCAGAAGATGTTTGCGTTGGCAGCCCCGTTTCTTTCCGCTGTTGAGGCTGGGGTGACGCTGGTGGCTGATGAACTGGACAGTCATTTGCATCCGGTACTATTCAAGTATTTGTTGCAGTGGTATGAAAAAAACAGCCGAACGTCACAACTGGTTTTTACAACACACAATACGACTTATCTGAGTGATCCGAAGTTGTTCGATAGGGAGCAGGTGTGGTTTGTTGAGCGAAACCCTGAAACGCAGGAGTCGGAACTGTATCCGTTAAGTGATTTTCAACCTGTGAAAACGGGGGGCGAAAATTTTGAAGCCATGTATCTTGACGGACGGTATGGAGCTACGCCAACCACTGGGATCTTGGAATGACGAAATTGGAGGATGTGCGATCTTTTGTGCGCCGTCGGGCTTGCCGAACTCCGACGGCGAAAGTGCTCATTGTGACAGAAGGTGAAAAGACAGAGGTTTTGTATTTCAAGGCTTGTGTTCACGAGCTTCAGCTAGATCGTAACGTTACGGTGACTCATAACCCCGACGGACCGACGCCGGACAAGGTGCTGGCTTATGCGAGAGAACTGGCGGATAGGGAACAGCGGCGAGGCAGTCCATATGATGCGGTGTACTGTGTGATGGATCGGGACCGTCATTCAACATTTGAGAAAACGCTGAATGCCGTAGCTAGGTTGAAGAAGAAAAATTTTTCGGCCATATGCTCCTATCCATCGTTTGAATATTGGTACTTGCTTCATTACGAATACACAAGGGCATCTTTTGAAGTGGAAGGAAATCGTTCAGCAGGGGACTGTGTCGAGAGAGCGCTGAAGCGTCACTGGCCAACCTACAAGAAAAATGATCCGACGGTGTGGAAAACACTTCGAGACAGACTGCCGGAAGCTATGAAGCGGGC
>CAVJUB010000294.1:0-2074 GCA_963652545.1 Hallella faecis
TCCGCATTACGATAATCCAGAAGAGTTTCTTAAATATTTCTGCGCTTTGGAACTCATTTCCCCAGAAGAACAGGAAGAAGTTCCCCCGTCACTCGTTACCGCCTGGGAAAATGCTGAACGACAGACGGCAAAGCACCTAGCATTTCAATCTCCCTTGCAGGAAAATCTGGACTTGATGCAGAGCATCTTCTCACTCACCGACAACGAGAAGCTCTTCATTGGCTTTGTTACGCTTGCCTGTAGTCCTGGCAACAATCTCAATCGCGTCTGTTGCTTGTTCAACTGCTCTGCTGGCCTCCCAACAATTGGCCGTCTCTTTGCCCGCGCCACAGGCATCGAGGAAGATGAGGCGTTGCGCATTGCCACGAACGAATCGGGACGCGCTTTCCGCATAATTCAGCTCCGGAATCACTCAGGAGACGATCCTGACGATTGGCTAGATGCCGTTGCACCCTTTTCGTTTTTCAACTTCATCAACAAACGACTTGCCAGATCCGACCTGCAGGAAGCGTTCTTCACGAAAACCAACGCGCCGGAACTCACGATAGAGGATTACCACCATGTACCGGAAGCAATGGCAACGCTCATCCCCTATCTTTCCAAAGCTCTGGCTACGAAGCGCGCTGGCGTCAATGTGCTCCTCTATGGCGATCCAGGAACTGGCAAGACGCAACTTACCCGCGTCATTGGTCGCGAGGTCAATGCTCGGATTCTCGAAGTTAGCTGTCGCCCCATCGAAAGAGACCGCGAAAAACAAACAAGCCGCCTTCGCGCTTGGGAAAACGCCGGCCTTTGTCTAGAACCGGAAGAACGAGCGATATTTGTCATGGATGAATGCGAAGACATCTTTATGTCGGGGCTGCAGATCTTCAACAACCTGCCCGTTCGAGACAACAAGGCGGAAATCAACCATTTGTTGGAAACCAACCCTCATCCCACCTTCTGGCTCACCAACTCCCTCGACGGCATGGACGCCGCCATGCTGCGCCGCTTTGACATCGTGCTCGAAATCTCACAGCCCACAGTGTCACAACGCCGTCGCATCATCGACAAAGTGGCGGGGGACCTGTTGTCCAACAGCATGAAAGATCGACTGGCTCGCACCGAAAAACTAGCGCCGGGCGTCATCACACGCACGCTCTCAGTCCTTAAAGTACTTGACCAGACGAGTCTCGCTGAACGCGACGCCAAGGCGCTCTCGCTCATCAATTCAGTGCTTACTGTCCAGAAGGCGGGCCTGGTGGCGCCGGCGGCGCCCATGGCGGACGCCGTCTACGACACGTCGTTCGTCAACACTGAAGAAGATCTTGTCGCGCTAGCCAACGGCATCCGCCAATCACAGTCCGCGAGGATCTGTCTCTACGGTCCGCCAGGAACCGGAAAGTCGGCCTACGCTGCGTGGCTTGCAAAAACACTTGAAAAACCCCTGCTCATCAAGAAGTCTTCCGACATCCTCTCCAAATGGGTGGGCGGCACGGAAGCCAACCTCGCTGCCGCCTTCCGCGAAGCGGCTCAGGATGATGCAGTGCTTCTCATCGACGAAGCCGACAGCTTTCTGCAGGATCGTTCGCGAAGTTTTCACTCTTGGGAAACGACTCAGGTGAACGAAATGCTTACACAGATGGAGCAGTTCAACGGGGTCTTCATCGCAACAACCAACCTCGTTGACACGCTGGATCCCGCCAGTCTTCGTCGCTTTGACCTCAAGCTGGAGTTTCGATGCCTCAAGCCTGATCAACGGCGTGCGCTTTTTGATCGCTGGGTGCAGGAACTGCAACTGGAGCCGGACGCGACGTCAACGGAGCGGATTGCATCACTGGCTTACCTCACGCCAGGCGATTTCGCCGCGGCAGCGCGACAGTCGACGTTCACTCCCATCAAAACGGCCAAGGCTTTCGCCGACAAGCTCGCAGAAGAATGTCGATTGAAGGACGTGAACGCCGGCCGCGGGAGAACTGCTGGATTCTGCTGAAATAGGCGAAGCGGCTTTCGTCGGGGAGAGGATGAAAGCCGACATCAAACAGCCGTTGCGTTGCCAAAAGGTGAACAATGGCCGCGAAGCTAAGTCATTTCC
>CAVJUB010000295.1:0-2066 GCA_963652545.1 Hallella faecis
GCCCTGAGGGCTCGACGCCGGCGGCCGCGGCGTCCTGAAAGAAGGGATGCAGCTTCAGGCAGTCTTCGGTGTCGAGCGACACCTGCCAATTCACGCCGTTCACTTCCAGGTCAAGCAGCACCGCAGGCGAAAAGGCGGGGGGCGTCGTCACGAGGCGCAGCGCAAGCTCCGTCTCGCCCACGACGATCGACTGCGGCAGATCGCGCACGGAAAGGACGTTCGCGAGATGCACGTTGTCCGCGTCAAGGTGCGGCAGCACGTAAGGCTTCACGGGCGCGCTCATGCTTCACCTCGTCCGTCATCAAGGCCCCGAGAGCGGCGGCGGGCGTCCGATTCATTCTCGTCATCCGCGTCGGCTTCGGCTTCCGTCTTGAGTTCCACGCGCACCGGCTGGCTTTCGCGGACCTGCAGCAATTGCGAGAGGTCGCTGCGTCCGGCGACGAGCGTCTGCAGCGACGCGGCGTCGCCTGAGGTGATTTTCACCGAGAGCTGGCCCGTCAGGTCGCGCGTGATCGAAATCGTCGTGTCCTTCAAGACGTCGCTGTTCAAGACGAGGCGCACTTCCGGGGCGCCCTTTTCCGGGGCGGACACGAGAATGCGATCCACAAGGCCTTCGAGCGCTTCGGCGTCGGGCGAAGCGGCGGCCGCTGCGGCTTGCGCGGGAGCGGCGTTCGTCGTCTTGAATTCCGGCATGGCGAAGTCGTGGAAAAGCGACTGCACGGACTTGGCGGCTTCGGCGTCCGAGGCGATCGAACCGCCGCGCTTTTTCAAGCCGCCGGTGTCGAGGTCGTGATGTCCTGTGCTGCGCTCAAACGCTGCGCCGAAGCGCTTCGCGTCAGCGGCGGAGGCCGCACGGCCGGAGCCGGCCGTCACGGCGGCGCAGGCGTCCGTGAGCCGCGCTGCTTCAAGGGTCTTGTCTGCCATGGGCTGCTCCCGATCACTCATCTGAACAAGGTCTTTGTTCGAAACGGAATCTTGGTTTCTCACCTGAGAAAATCCATCACGCGCCAGGGTGTCTCGGGCCGTGTTTTGAGGCAATTGATCATTCAAAAGTCGGCTTCCGTCCTCATGCTGAGAAAAGCCTTCATGCAATAAACGAACGCCGTTGCTCTGTTGAGAGAATCCGTCATGCAAAGCGCGGCCGCTGTCATGGGGCTGGGAGAAGCCTTCGCCCGAATGGCGCTCCATGACGGCCGCAAAGCGTTCGGCGTCCTGCGGCGCCGCGGCGGGGAGCGGGCGATCCGTCGCCAGGCTCTCGGACGCTTTGGCGAAGTCCGCCGCGTTTAATTTCATGTCATTCATTCAGAGTGTCCTCCTCACAGAGGGGAATCGTCGTCTGATTCAGCGCCGAGCGCCTTGATGGGCTTGAATTCTTCAAATTCCAAGTCCTCGAGCCGCTCGGCTTCCTTCTTGCTTTCCTCGGACCAGCGCGACTTGTGTTCTTCCATTTTAGCCGTATTCTTCCGGGCGATTTCGGCGTCCGCGGACGCTTTTTTCAGGGCTTCCTTCGCTTTTTCAACCACGTCCCGGGCGTCTTCGGCCTCGCGTTTTTTTTCGAGCACGACATCCTCGAGCCGCGCGAGACCGTGATTGAATTCCTGCAGGCCTTCGAGCTTGGTGACGGTGCCGATCAGTTTGGCGTAGCGTCGGTCCGTTTCCTCGCGCTGAAAGACCTTGGCCTTTTCCAAAGCGGCGTCCGCTTTTTCCACGCCTTCCTGCGCCGTCTTCACGTCGTCCTGAGCGCGCGTGACCTTTCTTAACGCGGCATCCTCGCGGTACTGTCGCACCGAAAGGAGCATCTCAAGCGGGTACTTTTCGGGCATCGTCAGCGCACGGCCGCCTGCAGCGCCCGCACTGTCTCGTCAAATTCCGACTTTTCGGCAAGCCCCTGCTTCAAGAACGCATTGACGCGCTCGATGTGGGCGATGGCGTCGTCCGCGTCCGCATCCGCGCCCTTCTTGTATTCGCCGATCTGCACCAGCAGCTCCACCGACGCGTACTTCGCCAGAATCTGGCGCAGGCGCTGCGCCGCCTTCTTGTGCTCTTTGGTGACGATGGCGTTCATG
>CAVJUB010000296.1:0-2063 GCA_963652545.1 Hallella faecis
CTTCATCGTCTGGTCGTAAAACTTCTCGACGCTGTCTTCGATGCCCTGCTTGCCCTGGCGAACAGGATCGGGAGCGTTCAAGGCGCCTTCGCTCACGTTCGTGGAGCCGCCCAGAAAGCCCAGCTTCTCAAGGACGATCACCTTTTTGGCGTTCGCCTGATGCGCGGCGATGGCCGCCGCGAGGCCCGCGCCGCCACCGCCGATCACGACGACGTCGGCCTGGTACTTCACTTCGCCCGCGGGATGCTGCTCGACGGACTTCGTCAAAGCGTCCATGTCGCCGCCCGCCTTTTCAAGGCACTCCTCGACGCCCGTCTTGAGCGCGAGGCTCGAAATCGAGGCGCCGGTGATGACGTCAACGCCGAGCGACTGGTTCTTGAGGATCTTGTCCTTCATCAATTCCAGCGCCACCTTGCCGACGCCGATCGTTTCCAGGTTGTCGGACGTGTCGATCGCTTCGATGCGATGCTTGGACACGGTCACCTTGACGGTCATGGGCGCGTTGTGGCCCGTCACCTTGGCCGTGTAGGTGCCCGGCGTGAACGTGGACGGAGCGGTCTGGGTGGTGGAGCAGCCGGTCGCAAGAAGACCGAGCGAAGCGGCCGCGACCGCGGTGCAAACAGAGGTAAGACGCATAGTTGCTCTCCTTATGAGGCATGGGATCGCGGAGGAATTTCGTCGTCCCTGCCTTCAAGGCAAAGTCTAGTCCGCGGCGCAGCGGCTGGATGAGCGTTGCGACGGCGTCCAGGGTGCGTGCGGGAGCGGACAGGGGAGGTGAGCGGCGGGAGGAAGGCGGCGCGTGCCGGGAAATGGGGAGCGAAAGGTCCTCGGCCGGCGACGGGCGCTGGCGATGGAGGGAGCGGAAAGGAAGAATGCGCCGCTAAAAAGGCCGTTGCGTCATGAGGGAAAGTTTGAATTATGTCGAAATAGGCGGCTTTTGAGGCAGCCCGCGAATCTTGTCACGGACGCGAAAAAAGAGAGGATTTGCGCGAAATTTCAGGCATGGGCGGCGGCAGAGATGCAATAATTGCGCGACTTGTCTCATGAACTGAAACCGCCTTGAGGAGAGGGCAGAAGAAGATGGTTTCAACTGACAGATTTCTGTTGAAAAAGACCGCGGCGAAGGACGCGGCCGGCTTTACCTTGATTGAGATCACGATGGCGCTCATTTTGCTGGGCATCCTGACGGCCATCGCGGTGCCGAAGTACTTTGACATGCAGGAGCAGGCCGCCGCCAAGAAGTGCAAATACAACCAGAGCGTCGTGCTCAGCCAGCTATACAACCGATACTCTCTTGCAACGGCAGGAGTAACGGGGGAAGAGTGGGATACGCTAGCAAAGAGGGGCGAACGGGGTAATGAGATTTTGGCAGAGCTTGGCGGCGATGCATGTTACAGCGGCGGCGGATCTTGCCCCAATCTTTGTCCGGATGGCGGGCACTATACCGTGAAAGCGCCGACGGGTTTGGATGGCAATGTTTATTTCAAGATCCAGTGCTCGGTTGATGGACATGGCAGTCAGGTCGTCGGTGCGGAAAGTTTTCATCCTGCACTGGAAGAGATGGGTAATCAATACACAAAATGCGACGCCTTTGGCAATGGAAATTGCGGAAAGCATGCGGCCAATGGGACTGGTGTTGAAATTATTGAGACAATAGGCGACTATTTTACGAACCGTCCAGGTGGCCGCATTGATTCGGATGCGTATATTGATGAAAATAATAATAACTACAGCGGTTTGGATTTGGGGTGCAAGAACGGAACGAAATGCGTTGACGACGAAGGAAACGTAATTCAAGAAAATCGAGCTACATCCATGGCGGAGTTGGTTAACGACATGCTTGAAAATGCAGGCATTGATACGTCGCAGGTAGTTTGGAAGATGTACCGTGCGGATCAGTGGGACAATTCGGCTGATTTCAATGATCCCAATCCGCCGGCTGGCACAGGCTATCACTGCAACTACATTATTCAGGTGGCGAACAGGCCTTCGGATGATGCCTCAGCCGATAGTCTGAACAACGTTACGCTTTACAAATATGTCATGACAGTTCGATACAGTGA
>CAVJUB010000297.1:0-2014 GCA_963652545.1 Hallella faecis
GCACACCAGCGGGCAAAACACGGAGGACGCGTTCTGCACAATGATGCCCGGCATGTGTGTGAAGTTTTCCTTTCACAATCCTCCTCGGCCCGACCGCCTCGTGCGCGCCGGGCCGTTTTTTTGCTTTCAGCCATTCGACAGCCTCAGCGGCGCGCTGTTGAGAAATTTTTCGATGAAAAAGTCCGTTTTGTGCAATTTTTCGAGTCGCTTGTCGTCTTTTTCGGGAAAATCGGTGGATCTGTACAATTTTTCGATGGCAACGCCCCGTTTTGCATAAAATTTCGAGGCGTCTGTCATCTTTTTCGATGAAAAAGGCGATTTTGTGCAATTTTTTCGAGCAATGCTATGGACTGCGGCTACCGCTACCTTGTGAACAAATTCGGCCTGAAGGCTTTTGAGCCGGAGATTGGTGTGCGGACGGACTCCGCCTGCAATCGTCGCATGGAGACGGGAGCGATGATCATTATGCCGCCATCATCCGCCCCCAAAACACAGGCTCCACTGGACCACATCCTCTTTGCACTAAAAACCGAAGGCATTGACCTACAGGTGCTTTCGCAAGCGCTCCCGCTCGTCGCTCCCGGAGAATTAGCTGAGGCCGTTCGCAAAACGCCATCGGGCATCTATTTGCGCAAAGCGGCCTTTCTCTGGGAAGCCTTCACAGGAAAGACGCTCGAAGACGTAACGCCGAGCGGGCGTCCGACGCCGCTCTTCGATTCATCGAAATACCTCACGGGCCGGGTAATCCGCAACAAGAAATGGCGCGTTGACTTCAACGGACTCGGTACGTTGCGCTACTGCGCCACCGTGCGCCGCACACCGGCCATTGAAAAGGCCCTGCATGAAAACACGTTGCAGAAGGCCGGAGAATGGCTAATGCGCATCGGCAAAGAGCCTGCTGAACGGGCTATGCAGTGGGCCTACCTCAACGAAACGCGAGGCAGCTTCGCCTTGGAGCGAGAGAACGCTGACTTGAATCGGACCGAGCGCTTTGCCAAATTGTTGCAACATTGCGCGGATGCAGAAAACCTCTCGGAAGACTGGCTTTGCGAGTTGCAAAACGACGTAGTGTCATCGCCATACTATGCCGCCGCCACGTTTCGCACAGAGCAGAACTGGCTGGGAAAAGTGATCGGTCGTGGCGTGAGCTCCGTCACCTATGTGCCGCCGGCGCCGGAAGCACTGACCGGCCTGATGGAAGATTGGATGACCGCAACCGACGGACTTGCTGAAGGCGCCGATCCAATGGCCGCCGCGGCAGTGGCGTCCTTTGGCTTTGTCTATCTGCATCCGTTCATGGACGGCAACGGACGCTTGTCGCGCTTTCTCATTCACCGACAGCTGGCACGTTCTGGTGCGCTCGCCAACGGCGTGTTGTTGCCGATCTCCGTCGCCATGAAGAAAAACGAGGCGGCGTACCTTGAAGCGCTGGCGGCCTATTCAGAAAAGGTCCGTCCTTTCTGGCGCATCAGCTGGACGGGCGGCACCCCAGAATTTGCCTTTGACTTTCTCGGAAGCGACGCGATCTACCGCTACTGGGACGCCACGCGTCAGACAGAATTTCTGCATCGCATGGCGCAGGAGGCGCTGGACGTGCATCTGCGCGACGAGGTGGCGTATCTGGCGCTCTACGACCGATTGGAAAAGGCGGTCGATGAAGCCTATGACCTGCCGTTCGCGCTGCTCGTCCAGGCGGTTGGCGTGCTGATTGACGGTCGCGGCCGGTTTCCCCAAGACTTTCGCCAGAAGATGGCAGACAAGATTGACGCCGCGACGCTCGATGGCATGGAAAGCCTCGCGCAGGACATTCTCTCTGACGACGTCAGCCCTCCATGGCAGAATGAGGTTGCAAGTTAAGGAACCAGACAGGTGCCTTCCAGTACCTCCTGAATTCCGCGAGTCCGTCGTGCGGCCCTGTGCTCAGCAAGGAATGCCGTGATGCGGCCGAAGCCGCGGCGCTGACGGTCCGCCGCTGCCTTCGCCGTTTGTTGCTGCAGCCGATTGCTTGAAAAGA
>CAVJUB010000298.1:0-2012 GCA_963652545.1 Hallella faecis
CAAAGAGTGATAGATAGGGATTTTTTCCGCCCCGATGTATGAAACTTATGGGGGCGCGCCACACGTTAACGCCGTTCTGAAAAAGCCTATGATCCCCGTGCAGGCATCTGATGTAGCCCGGTGCCAAGATTTGGGGGTTGAACCTCGTAATCAAAAATGGGCGCAGGCGGTTCGTATCCCCGAATTGACGAGTCCTTCGGGAGACTCTCGAGTACTAAATCGACCGGCGCAGAAGTTTTTTGCGTCAGGTAGCTATGCTGCCTGCTAAGGAGGCCTGCTTCGTTACATCGTTCAGGAGACTCCTATGAGGTCATCAGGCAAAAAAACAGCCAAATCAGCCAATTCAGACATCACCACAGTCAACATCCGTAGCGTCGGCATTGACGTGCACAAGGACAAATTCGTCGCTTGTTTTGCGAAGGACCTGTCAAAGGCAGAGCCCAATCCACAGGCAGATCCAAGAACCGAAAGCATCTCCTATGAATACATGACCGTCAGCGGTTCGCCGAAGGATCGCAAAGACCTCATCGACTGGATCCTGGCTAGGAATCCTGACGTCATCATCATGGAAAGCACTGGCATCTATTGGAAGGCAATCTTTGCCGAAATGGAAGAGGCCGGTCTTCGTCCGGAGCTGATCAATCCTCGACATTTCCATTCCGCGGAAGAAGGCCGCAAAACAGATAAATCGGACGCGCAATGGCTAGCAAACCTGGGGCGCTTGGGACTTTACAGAGCGTCCTTCATTCCTGAAGAACCCATGCGTTCGTTACGGCTAATAGTTGTTGCCCAACACAAGCTGCGAACGGAACTCATAGCAGCGAAGAACCGGTTGCAGAAAATTTTAGACGATGCCGGCATCCATCTGGCAACTCTTTTTTCGGATCCGAGTGAAGGTAAAACCTCTCAGGCCATTGTCCAGTTGATTCTGGACGAAAAACTTTCGGTAGAGGCTGTTGAAGAAGTCCGCGATGGCCGTTGCCGCTTCTCCGCCGAGGAGATTGTCGCTGTCTGCCAAGGAAAGCTCTCCTTCGTTTCAAAGACACTGGTTCAAATGTATCTTGATCGAATTAACAAATGCAGGCAAAACGATTCTAAATTAGAAATATTGCTGGAGGAGCAACTGACCCCCTATAACGAATCCCTGGATCGTTTAGAAAGCGTTCCAGGGATCAACAGAGACACCGCCAGAAATCTCATTGCCATCTGCGGTGACAACCTCGGCGACCACTTCAGGAGTGCCTCTCAATTTAGCCGTTGGGCTGGCGTCTGCCCTGGAAATCACGAATCCGCTGGGGTGCGAAAGTCTTCTCGATGTCCTCATGGCTTAACAACCTTCAAGACGCAAATTGTTGAAGCCGCTCAAGCTGCTTCTCGTTGCAAAGCAACCGAGTTCTACGAGCTCTATCGCCAGAAACGGCATAAGGGCCACAACAAGGCGATCATGGCAATTGCTCATCGCTTGACACGGTTGATCTACCTTCTTCTGACAACAAAAACGTACTATAAAAGTCCTTACTTCAACTACGAATCTGCGGAAAGCTTGAAGAAACGGCCCCGCTGGGTGAAAAAGTTCCTTGAACTCGTTCACGCTGGCGCAATCAAGATGCAGGACTATGTGTTGCCACCATCGGCAACGGCTCCCATCACCGTAAAAGAGCCTATTTAGTCTTTTCTCTCCCACTCACACCGGGCTTCATGGCATTGATTCCCAACTGACAACGCATCGTCTGAGATCGCTTTTGCTGTACGGCACATACAGGGGATACGAAGCGGGAGACCTTTACGCGTTTCATTGAGGAACCAGTGGCGTGAGCGCCGCTCTTTGGACGGACAGGGGAATTGTCTTTTCGCCTGCCCGAGGGGCAGGCTGTACCCTGGTGGGCGCGCCCCAAAGGAAGTTTCATACTAAAGACAAAAAGAAGCCTCCGCGCCGGACTCGCCGAAAATAAGCGGCCCGTTGCGCGGAGGCAGCGATATCGAGAAGCGTTTCTATTTGAAGCCGGTGTTCC
>CAVJUB010000299.1:0-2006 GCA_963652545.1 Hallella faecis
TCGAGTACTTCTTGAAGGACTGACGCACGGCATCGGTGCATGCGCACCCACAGGGCTCGCTTTGGCGGGCCTTTTTTCAGCCCGCCGAACGGGGCGCGTCATTCAAAGATCGGATCGAGCCAGACGCCTTCCGCTTTGAGGCGCATCGGCTGCAGGTGGTCGTCGTCGCGGTACCAGTGCAGCAGGTTGCACCGCTTTTCGGGACAGACAAAGCTCTCGGGGCGGATGAAGGTGGCGGCGCCGGCGAACGCTTTTTCGACCATGGCGTTGCCGCGGGACCAGGCGTCATCCTTGGGGTAAGGAAGTACGTAGTTGCTGAGTCCCTTCCAACGGGAGACGTGTCGCAGCGGATCGAATTCGCCTTGCTGTCCATTGGCTTCCGCGGGCGTCCACGGGTAGTCCAGCAGAACGTAGATCTTCAGATCCTGTCGAGCTGCGGCGACTTGGCGGAATTCCGCGATGGCGGCGGTCTGGTCGCCGCGCGATCCCCACATGTTGCCAATGACCATCGTCTTCACGCGCGGGTCTTGGGCGAGCGAAAAGAGCGCCTTGGCTTCTTCCTTGCAGCTGTCGCGCCCGAGGATGAAGCAGCCGGTGCGTCCGATGAAGCCCACGGTCTTTCCGGTGCGCTGGGCGAGCGCTTCGGCGCGGGCGTAGTACTGGACGTTGTGCGAGTCGCCGGCAAAGATGATCTCGGGGAAGACCTCGGGCGTCGGCGTGGCGATGCGGACGCCTTCGTACTGAAGGCTTGACGCTCGGTTGAACGGATCCCATTCGCCCACGGCGCGCACGGTCTGGGCGGTCATGAACACACGGTCGCGATGCACGTAGCCGTGGTGCCGCACGAGAATCCGGCCGCCCGCAAAGCAGCCGATGAGAAGGACGATGAGCAGCGCGACGATGAGCCGGCTGTGCCGGCGGCAGCGCCGCACCGGCTGCTCAATGAGAAAGTAGACGCCGGTGGCGAGCACGAAGCTCAGCGCGAGAGCGAGGCCGATGACAGCTTTGGGCGCGTGCGGCTCGCAGATGAAGAGAAAGGCGAGCAGCGGCCAGTGCCACAGGTAGAGCGAGTAGCTGATGAGGCCCACGAACGTCATCGGGCGCCAGGAAAGGAGCGTGCGGTTCACAAGCGCGTCGGGCTGCGCCGCGATGAGAAGGACGGAGCCCAGGACGGGGAGCACCGTGAAGAAGCCCGGATGCTGGCCGTATTTCGTGCGGTAGGCCGCCATGGCGCCCGCAATGAGGAGAAGCCCCAGCACCGAGGCGGCGCTTCGCAGGGGCTTTGCAACGCGGCGAAAGTCAAAGAGGCCGAACGTTTCGAGGGCGGCAAGGAGAATGCCGGCCCCCAGCTCCCAGAAGCGCGTGAGCGGAAAGTAGAACGTGAAGTTGCGGTCGGGCAGCAGCAGGCAGGCTTCGAGCGAGCAGACCGTGATCATCACGACTGCCGTCACCATCAGAAAGCGCGACTTCCAGAAGCGCCACAGGACGGCGCAGAGGATGGGAAAGAGAATGTAGAACTGCTCTTCGATTGCGAGGCTCCAGAGGTGCAGGAGGGGCTTTCGCAGCGCGTCTTCCGTGAAGTAGCCGATTTCGTGCAGGAGCCGGAAGTTCTGGACAAAGCCGGCGCTCGAGGCGATGTGGCGTCCGAGGTTTTCGAGTTCGCCCGGAAGCAGAAAAAGCCACCCCAGCGCCGCCACGAAGAGAAAGAGCAGCACGAGGTTCGGAATGATGCGGCGGATGCGCTTGGCGTAGAACGTGCGGTAGCTGAAGGAGCCGGCGGCGAGGCCTCGGAAGATGATCCCGGAAATGAGAAAGCCGGAGATGACGAAGAAGACGTCCACGCCGAAGAAGCCGCCGTGAAGGGCCTTGGGAAACGCGTGGTAGACGAGAACGGGAAGGACGGCGAGCGCTCTCAGGCCGGTGATGTCATTTCGCCAGAACGGCGCCTGAGCGGGGGGGGGTACTCATGATGCGTTTATCGTTGAATTGGCAGAACAAAATGTGAT
>CAVJUB010000300.1:0-2004 GCA_963652545.1 Hallella faecis
CCCGTTTCTCCAACTCGCCGCCGAATGTAGTCACAACAACTGTAAGGATCCGTGTTGTAGGCGTGGGTGGTAACGCCCACGCAACGGCGCTCAATGCGCTTGAAGCGCTCGCAGAAGGCGTCATCATCCAAGACGTTAACGCCGCGCACTTTGGCCGTCAGCGGCCCGTCATTGCTGACCGAATACGCCACGCCGTAGGCGTTCATGAAATCCACCTTGTCATCGGTGAGGAGAACGCCATTGGACATGATCCAGTACTCAAACGCACCGCGGCCAAACCACTCCACCACGTCTTTGATGAGAGGCCAGTAGAGCAGTGGCTCACCGCCCCAGAAGGTGAGCTTTATCGGAGCGGGCTTCCCTGCCATTCGTTCAAGGTACGCCCAAACGTCGGCATGGATGACCTTCTTGAGGCGCGGCATGGGAACATCCGTCTCATAGCAGTGCCGACACTTGAGATTGCAGGCCGGTCCCAGCATGAGGTAGATCTTCTTCAGGACGGCTTCGGTGAGCTTTTCCTCCGTCATGCCGCCTCCCGAATGAGCACTGTCCGCTGTCGAAAGAACACAGGAGTCGGCGACACGGACTCAATGACCGTGCCGGTGATTTCGTGCCACGCCGCGCAAAAGACCGCATAGTGAAAGGCCCCTTCATTGGTGCAACACCTTTCAAACCCCGCCTCAGAGAGATCGGGGCATCCCCCCTTGCATGACGAGAGCACAAGGCAATCTGGGCAATGCCGCCTCTGGCTCCAATGCCGAAAGAAAGGATTTCGCACCTGCTCCAAACTTTCCAGTCGTCCAATGGCGTAGTCTTTAGCCAACCGATTTTGACAGCTGATGACATCCCCTTTGAGGGTAACGCAGAGCACCTGCTCATCCACGCAGTTGCAGTGATACCGAATGCCGGAAACCGGCACCCGATGGATTAGTCGCCCCATCAAGTTGAAAACACGCCGGCGCAACCCCTGCCATTCGTCTTCAGGCGTCTGCATCACCCGGATCAAACTGTCGCATAACTCGACAACGTTTTCCCGCGATAGGAGGCAGTCTGCCGGCAGGACTTCGGTTTCCGAGGGAGTGCCGCTCACTTCAAAGTGAACGCCGGACGCAAAGTTCTCATCAAAGAAACGACGGATGGAGAAAAGGTCGCAGTTGCACGGTTGAATAACACTGAAAAAAGTCAGAGGCACTCCGGCCAAAAGGCTTTTTTGCCAAAAATCAAGCCATCGGCTCTTGATCACAGGATCTTTCAGCGGATCATCGTGGTCCCGCAAAGAGAATCCTTGTGCATCGTGCGAAATCACGACGCTCACACGGTAGCGAAGCAGAAACTCTCCTTTGGCTTCGGTCAACAAAACGCCGTTCGTAAAAAGCGACAGCCGCACTCCGTAGCCAAAGCGGGCTCGCAAGGCGGGGACAAGACGTTCAATGACTGACCAGTACAACAACGGTTCGCCACCCCACAGATCGATGAGACCACCCGCTTCGATTTCGATGCCAGCCTCATCGAGCAAGGCCATGAACGTCTCCACCTCCTCTGGCCGCGGCGCCTTCTCCGAAGACGGTCGTGCCGCCGATTGAAGACAGTAGCGGCACCGGTAGTTGCAGGCCAAGCCAAGCTGAATGCGCAGTTTGGCAACGCGCCGCGACTTGCCGCACAGGGGATGCTCTGGCGAGTACGAAAACTCCGCCCCCACGGCAAAGCGTTGAGAATGTTTGGCCTTGAAGCTCGCATACCGCGAAGAAAAGGCCAAGGCCGATTCGTGCCGCGCAAACCGAGGATTTCCGACAAAACGGGATTTCCGTGAAAAGTCGATTTCCTGGCCGTCTTCCTGAAAAATACGGTTGTTCTGACTATCGAAACTGAACTTCCGACATTCGCCCGTTTTCTCATCTCGGCACGACAGAACGTAAATCACCGGCGCTCCTCGGGGACAATCTTCGTGAAACCATGTGCCGCCCGAAACTCAGGCGACAAGTAGGGTAACAAGGCGTCTCGCAG